>CANQWU010000074.1 GCA_947627605.1 uncultured Clostridia bacterium | reverse complement strand
TATAAAAATTAAATTGTCGAATTTTGCGATAAAAAATATCTAACAAGTGTTGATAAAATAAATTATATATGCTATTATAAATATATAATTTTTTCAGTAAATAAATTTTTAAATCTAAAAAAATCCCAAAAACAAAGAATTAAATAAAAAAACAGAAGAAATTTTAAGAATAATAGTAATTTTACTATCACGACAAGTTTTACTTATAAGACACATAAATATATAATATAGAAAGGAGATATTTTTACATTTAATGAACAGAATAAAAACGATATATCAACCATATGATAAATTTTTTAGGAGATTGTTATCTAATAAAATACAAATTGCTGGATTATTAAATAAATATTTTAATTTTCAACAAAAGATTTCAGAAAATGATTTAGAAAGATATCACTGTAAATTTGTAAATTCTCAGTTTGAAATTAGAGAATCAGATGTAATTTATAAAATAAAAAATAGTAATATTTTCTTTTTAATAGAAAATCAATCAAAAGTAGATTATAGGATGTCTCAAAGAATTGCTGAATACCAAATTGAAATAATGAAATTGGAAAATCCAAAAAGAGAAAACAGAAAGAGTATAATAATTCCACTTATTATACCATTAGTTATTTATACAAATAATAAAAATAAATGGAGGGCTGTAAAAAAATTATCAGAACTACAGCCTAAAATGCAAGGTTATAAAAATTTAGAAATAGGTACATATAATATACTTGATATAAATGTATTAAAAATAGGAGAACTATTGAATGAAAATCTGTTTACATATAGACTACTTGCATTAGAGAAAGCAAAAGATGAAGTAGAGCTAAATAATGTGTTTCAATATATATTACATACGGAGCAAGACAAAAGTAATATAGAATTTTTAAAAGAAATAGCAAATTATATATATGTTTCTGTATTAAAAAATGAAAAAATTAACAAAGAATTTATGGAAAAGGAAGAGGGTGAAAAAGAAATGAATTTTATAAATATGATAGCAGAAAAAAGAGACAGTTTTATTGAAGAAGGAAGAAAAGAAGGAATGAAAGAAGGAATAAGAAAAATAGCTAAAGAACTATTGAAATCAGGAATGAAGCCAAAAGATGTAGAAAGATATACAAAATTATCAAGAAAAGAAATCGAAAAAATAAAGTTTAATCAGTAATATAAAAAATATAATATTGAAACTTAAAACACCTTCGAGAATTTTCACGAAGGTATTTTAAGCTACTAGTAAACACTAAAATAAATCAAAGAATTATACAAATCAAGCCACCACTGCCTTCATTTACAATACGTTCCAATGTTTCTTGTAATTTAATTTGAGCATCTTCTGGCATTTTAGAAAGTTTTGTTTGTAAGCCTTCATTTACTAAAGAATGTAAACTTTTTCCAAAAATATTAGATTCCCATATTTTTTTAGGGTCACTTTCAAATTCAGATAATAGGTAATTTACTAATTCTTCTGACTGTTTTTCAGAACCAACAATAGGAGAAACTTCTGTGGTTACATTTGTTTTAATCATATGAATAGAAGGGGCTGTTGCCTTAAGCTTTACACCAAAGCGAGAACCTTGTTTTACCATTTCTGGCTCTGCAAGTTCTAATTCGTCAATAGAAGGAGTTACAATACCATAACCTTTTCTATCTACCTCATCTAATGCAGATGCTATCTTATCATAGCGCTTTTTGGTAGAAGAAAGATTACTAATAATTCCAAATAAATCTCCTTCGTTATTAACTTCAACTCCAGTAATTTCCGATAAAATACTATAAAATAATTCATCCTTTAAATCAATTTTAATATTAACAAAGCCTGAGCCTAATTGTATATCTTGAACAGTTGTTGAAGATATAATTTCTGTTTTTGCAATTTTATTTGCACAATTAGAAACATCTTTTAAAACATAAACATCGTTAAAGGCATTTTGAACTTCTTTAAGTAATTCAACTTTCAATTCATGATTAAAGTCTAAACCATCAATCCATTTTGGAAACTTAATTGCAATTCGTTCAACAGGAAATTCATATAATACTTTAGAAAAAATAGTATTAATATCTTCTAGATTTAAGTTTGCACAATTCAAAGGGATTACACTTGCTTTATATTTTTCAGAGAGTTCTTCTGCCAAACGAGTAGTTTCATATGAATTTGGGTCATAAGAATTTAAAATAACTACAAAAGGTTTATTTAATTCTTTTAATTCTCTTACAACTCTTTCTTCAGCTTGAACATAGTCTGACCTTGGAATATCAGTAATAGAGCCATCAGTTGTCATTAAGATACCAATAGTAGAATGCTCCTCAATTACTTTTTTAGTACCAATTTCAGCAGCTTTTTCAAATGGCATTTCTTCATCAGACCAAGGAGTTTTTACCATTCTTGGCATATCATCTTCTAAATACCCAATTGCATTATCAACTAGATAACCAACACAATCAACTAATCTTGTTTTAAATTTTAGATTATTATCCAAACTAATTTCAACAGCTTCATTTGGAACGAATTTTGGCTCTGTAGTCATAATAGTTTTTCCACCAGCACTTTGTGGCAATTCGTCTTTTGCACGTTCTTTTTTGTAATCATTATCAATATTGGGAATTACTAATAAATCCATAAAATTTTTAATGAAAGTAGATTTACCAGTTCTAACAGGACCAACCACCCCAACATATATATCCCCATCGGTCCTCTTTGCGATGTCCTCATACAATCTTGTATTTTCCATCTATATACCTCCTTTTAGCACATGTTTGTACAAATTGCTTTATTAAAGTATATTGGTAATTGATAGAGGATATGACAAGTTTAGAAAAAAAACTGTCAATATTTTTTGATTAGCTCACCCTAAAAATAATATTTTAACTTGTGACTAGTTCACCCTTGAATAGTCACA
>CANQWU010000073.1 GCA_947627605.1 uncultured Clostridia bacterium | reverse complement strand
TGGAGGCTAATTCAAGTCTCCAATTATCAAAAATTTTTAAATTTCAAAAAAAATTACACACTTTACTTGACAAAGTCGATATTTTTTAAATATCTGTGCTTATTCTTTATTTTCCTGCGATATAATATCCTACTCCTCTTTTTGTAATTAAAATTTCTGGTGAAGAAGTATCTGCTTCTATTTTCTCTCTAATCCTTCTTACTGTAACATCTACTGTTCTAATGTCTCCATAATATTCATATCCCCATACTTTTTCTAAAAGAGTTTCTCTTGTTACTACTTGACCTGGTTGTGAAGCTAAAAATTTTAAGACTTCAAATTCTCTTAGTGTTAAATCTATTACTTCTCCTCTTACTTTTGCTTCAAATTTATCTAGATATAGTTCTAAATCACCAACAACAATTTTATTACTTTTTTTCTGTGGCTCTTGTGTTTCTATAGAAGTATTTTTCATATCTAGCATTGTAGCATCAGCTTTTCTAATATTTGCTTTTACTCTAGCAACTAATTCTCTTACACTAAATGGCTTTGTAATATAGTCGTCTGCTCCTAATTCTAATCCTACAATTTTGTCAACTTCTGCATCTTTTGCTGTTAAAATAATAATTGGTATATTGCATGAATTTTTTACTCTTTTACATACAGTTAATCCATCTAATTTAGGTAACATTATATCTAACATAATTAAATCTGGTTTTTCTTGTAATGCCATTTCTAATCCTGTTTGTCCATCTTTTGCCTCTAATATACGATATCCCTCTTTTAATAAATTAAATTTTAATACATCAATGATTGTTTGCTCATCATCTACAATTAATACTGTTTTTACATCTTTTACATCTTCCACAAAAATTCCGCCTTTCGTTGGTTGATTTTTATTTCAATTATATTTATATCACATTTATTTATTTAATACAAGTATTTTTTTTCAAGTTCTAAAAATTACCTTTTATATTTTTTCTACCTTTAATCTTCCATTACATTTACCACATCTATATTTTTGCATAAAATTTTTGCAAATTCTATTTCTATAAAATATTTGATCACAATTTTTACATTGAATTTTATACTTATATGTTATATTTTCTTGATATTCAATATTACTTTTCCCATAATCTTCTTTTTTATTTCCTACTGTTTTTATATCATATCCTAATTTATCACTAATATATTTTGCATATTTTTTGAAGTCCTTACCATGATTATTACAGTTTGGTATGCAATGAATTAATTCATGAATTATTGTATTCTTTATAATATCTTCATTTAACTGCATAACCCATACACTAATTTCTATCTTATGCTTTTTATATTTTGCATATTTTATAACTTTTCTTCTACCTCTTTTTTCAATATATCTAGTAGTTACATCCGGCTCTTCTTGCTTACACATTCCATATCTTTTTTTGCTTCTACTAGATAATACTATTTCAATTGTTCCAAATTCACTTTCTTTTTGAAAATCAATTCCTATTTGTTTTAGTTCTTGTAAACATTCAAAGTATATTTTTTGTAACTGTTCTTCCATTTCTTCTCCCTTTATTTTTTAAGTCTATCAAAAAAAAGATAAAAACACAAGTTATAGTATTTTATTTTTGATATTTTTATGTTATACTAACTTTGTTGGAGGTGGTATTATGGATAAATATATGGAAAAAGCTTCTTCCCTTGCAATACACGGTATAGAAGAAAAGCAAGGTGGTCCTTTTGGTGCAGTTATCATTGATAGCAATGGAAATATTGTTGGTGAAGGAAATAATCGTGTATTAAAAAATTTGGATCCTACTGCACATGCTGAAATTGTTGCCATTCGAGATGCTTGTCAAAATTTGCATACTAATGATTTATCAGGTTGTACATTATATACTACTTGTGAACCTTGTCCTATGTGTCTTTCTGCTATTGTATGGTCTAATATAAAGACATATTATTTTGGATGCACTAGAAAAGATGCAGATAGTATTGGGTTTAGAGATGATTTATTATATGAGTATCTAAAAGATTCCTCAAAACATTCAAATTTAGTAAAAGCTATTCCTCTTGATAGAGAAAATTGTCTTTCTATTTTTAAAAAATATGTAGATAATAACGGTGTAATATATTAAAAGGACGGATTTTCCGTCCTTAATTATATTCAATTACATTACAGCTACAACATTTACAACTCCTTTATTTTCTTCTAATCTAACTACATCTTTCACTTCTACATCATTAACTGTAATTTTAGAAATGCCTGTATTTTTCCCATTTGGATTTTCTACTACAATATTATATAAACTGTTTTTCCATTTATATCTAACACTATATACGCGCCATTCTTTTGGAATACATGGTTTAATTGTCAATATATCATTTTGTACATTCAGTCCTAAAATATATTCTATCCCTGCTTTATAATACCAACTAGAAGATCCTGTATACCAAGTCCAGCCTCCTCTACCTGCTAAATTGCTTGCTCCATAAATATCTGCTGGTATTACATATGGTTCAACTTTATATTTTTTTGACATTTCTTTAGTTCTACTATGCTCAATAGGATTTATCATTTTATATAATTCAACTGCTTTATCTCCAAAGCCTAATAATGCTTCCGCAATAATTACCCAAACTGCTGCATGTGTGTATTGCAGTTGTGGACATTTTTTCTATCCTACTTTTTTCTCGTATTCTTTTTTAGCACATATAAATTTATTTAAATTATTATTAACTTTCTGTAATGGCTTAAAGTTGAAATAAATATCAACTTGTTTATCACTATGAATTTCAATTTTTTCTATAAATTCTCTAATTATTTCTTTTGTTGGTTTTTCCATACTTAAAAATTCTTCTATCAAATTGTCTAGTCTACTTTCATTTTCTGTTTTATCATTTTCTCCAGATAATTGTTCTTCAAGCTCTTTGATATTCTGTTCATATCTTTTTACAATTTCTTTTATTCTGTTTGCATTTTTCATATATTCGAGGGGTGTAATAATTCCAGCTAATCTGTCGTCATACATTACTTCAAGTTTTCTTGTTTCACTCTCTACCTGCTGTTTAAAAGATTCTATTTTAGATTTAATATCAATTTCTTGTTTTTGTTTCGATTTAGTTTGCTTTGCAATTTCTTCTAGTTTTTTTGTATTAGTATATTCTTTGCAAATTTCTCTTAAAACTTCTAACATCTGTTTTTCAAAAACTTGATAATTAAAATTGTGTGGTGAACATACATCAAATTTTCCAAACCTTCCATATCTTTGACATCTACCATAGATATTTCCGTTTTTATCTGG
>CANQWU010000072.1 GCA_947627605.1 uncultured Clostridia bacterium | reverse complement strand
TAGCAAGTAATCCAAAAGCAGAGTATGATACATTTAGTTGTAAAAATCAAGAAAATGTTTACAATAGTAGAGCAAGAAATAGAGAATAAATGAAATTTGCCAATGGCGTTGGCAAAATTGGAGGTTAACATGGAAGAAAATATATTAGATAAAGAGTTTAAAGATTTAGTTTTATATGCTAAACAAGATATTCTAAAAACAAGATATGAAGTTCAAGAAAATGCTAATATGGAACTAATTAAGTTATACTTTAGGCTTGGTAAAATCGTAAGCGAAAATGCAAAATATGGAAACAACTTTATTAAAGACTTTTCTGTTGCATTAAAATTAGAATTTCCAGATAGTACAGGTTTTTCTACAAGAAATTTATCAAGAATGAAAAAATTTTATGAAGAATATAAGGATTTATCAAATTTGCCAATACCATTGGCAAAATTACCATGGTCACATAATAACCTACTTTTAGATAAAATTAAAGATTTGAATATTAGAGAATGGTATGCGGAAAAGTGTTTTGAGAATGGTTGGGCTTATTCTGTTTTAGATCATCAAATAGATTTGCAATTATATGAAAGACAAGCAATTTCTGAAAAGTTTACAAATTTCAAAGATAAATTACCTATTCCACAAAGTGAACTTGCAAGAGATGTAATAAAAGATCCATATATTTTTGAACTTGAAGGAATTAAAGAAGAAGCAATAGAAAAAGATATTGAAAATGCAATGATGGAAAAAATAAAAAATGTATTGCTAGAATTAGGAAAAGGTTTTAGTTTTGTTGGAAATCAATATAAAATTTCTACTGAAAACCAAGATTACTATATTGATATGCTATTCTATCATTTGGATTTAAGATGTTATATTGTTGTTGAACTAAAAAACAATGAATTTAAGCCAGAATATACTGGGCAATTAAGTTTTTATGTAACAGCAGTTGATGAAACATTAAGAAAGGAACAAGATAATCAAACTATTGGTTTATTGCTTTGTAAAGGAAAAGATAGATTATCAGTAGAATGGGCATTAAAAGGAACAAATGCGCCTATTGGAGTTACTTCTTATGAAGTTAGAAATGAATTACCAAAAGAAATATTAGATAAATTACCAACTGAAGAAGATATAAATAAGCATATTGATATAAGTGATGATGACATATAAATAAGAGGTTTTGAAAATGAATTTAGGATTAAATAAAGAAAATTTCAATAATATAGATAAACGACTAGAAACAATAACAAAACAAGAAGTAGAACAAATAGAAATTAACATAGAATTACCTCCTACTACAAATAATTTAACAGATTCAAATAAAACATATGCTATTGATGCAGCTATTTTGTTTGTTGATATAAGGAGATCTACTGATTTAACAGACACAAGTAAAATGAAGAGTATGGTAAAAGTATATAGAAGTTTTATGCGTGCAGTAGTAGCTTGTGTTAGAGTTAATGGAGGTGTAACTAGACAATTCTTAGGTGATCGAATAATGGGAGTATTTACCGATGAAAAAGATGAAAACGGAAATATTATTTCAGCAGTAGACAAAGCAATTTCTTGTGCTAGAAGTATACAGACCATTATTGATTTTAGCTTAAACAAACATTTAAAAAATAATGTGAATAATAAAATAATAGAATGTGGTATAGGTATAGATTATGGAAAAGTATTAGTTAGTAAAGTAGGAATGTATGGTGTTGAAGAAAATGAACAAAAGGAAAATGAAACAGATTGTGTGTGGGTTGGAAAAACTACAAATTATGCTAGTAAATATGCTGATTTAGCAGAAGGTGGACAAATTTTTATATCTGAAAATGTTTATAATACTATTAGTAATGATATGAAACCTATAAATATATGGAAACCGACAATAAAGACTAAATCAAATAAATATTTTAAAGGATACTCTACTAATGATTTTTATCTTGATATATCTAATGAACTTGGAAAGCCTATTAAACCAGAAAATACTTTAGGCGTTTCTAAAAGTGATATATATATTCAGAGTATATATGATAATGTATTGAAAAAAACGAAAGAGTTGGCAAAATTAGAAACTGAATTAAATGCTAAAGAATCAAAGTTGGATGAAGAAAAAGAAAACATTAATTCAAAAGAGGCAGATTACAAAACAAAGGTAGAGAAATTATATTATAAAGTCGGTGGTTATCTCGAATATGCATTTTGTAAATCAGAATATATTGAAAAAATGGGAATAGATTTTTGGAAAAAATGTATTGAAATGATATATGAATTAGGGAAGATAATTGGCTATTCTAATACAAAAATAGTAAAAGATTTTGATTGTAAATTAATTTATATATATAGTTATTATGAAATGTATAGTGAAGCATACGATGCAATGATTATTATGGCACAAGAAAATGGACATTGGGTATATGTTCAAAAAAATGTAATTTTGTGGGCAAAGAAAAATTATATTATTTTCAAAATTAAAGATGCTATAAATGAGCGATTAGAAGATTATTCTATATATACAGATAGAGAAGAGTATAGAAAACGATTAGAAGAAATAGAAAAAATATGTAATGGAGGTTAATAATAATGCATAAACAAAATAATTCGTATACCAAAGAAGATTTATATAAAAAATTAGAACTAGTTAATTCATGGATTTCTAATATAGATAATAAAATATCTTTCATATTAGGATTTGTAGGAATATTTATTGGATTTATAATTTCAAAAGGTACACCAAATGTTTTTAGAGATATATCTAATATGGCAATAAAGGATATAATAACATTAAATTTTGGACAAGTATTTTCAATATTAATAATTATTACAATGTATTTAACATCTATATCTTGTTTAATACTTCTAATAATGGCATTAAAAGGAAAAGTTAATAGCAAAATTTATAAAGAATATAAATTAAAGACAAATTCTTTGTTATTTTTTGGTAGTATTGCAAAGATGAATTATTCTGAATATAAAGAAAAATGTGAAAGAGATAATCAATTAATAAATGATATAAATTCACAAATATACATAAACTCAAAAATATGTGATTACAAGTTTAAACTATATAATTATAGTATAAAACTATTAATTATTTCATTCATAGTTTTTTGTATATGTGAATTGTTTAATATTATATAATGGAGGTATGATATGGAAACAAATCACATTAGTTATAATATAGATAAAAGTGCCACAAGAATAGATGATATTTTAAATGCAAGTAATTCTGAATTTGAGGAATTAGATGAAATACCTAGTAGAGACAAATTGACTTTTACGAATGGTTTCTATATTAAAGTTGGAGCGTTATTTGTTGATATAAGAGATTCTTCAGATTTAACAGATGAACACAAAAGACCTACTCTAGCAAAATTATATAGAAGTTATATTTCAGAAGTTGTTGCAATTATAAATAGTTTTGAAGATTGT
>CANQWU010000071.1 GCA_947627605.1 uncultured Clostridia bacterium | reverse complement strand
TTCTATATTTATACATACAAGGTGAAATTTTTGCTTACAAACTTTTAAGGTGATTTTATCATAAATTAAATACATTTATATTTTAACAAAATTGACATAATATACTAAAAATGATATAATATAGGTATAAACTATTAAGAAACTTTCCAAAAAAAGGAGGAAAAAGGATGAACAGAACACGGTTGGAGTATTTAAGAGAAAAACAAAAAGAAGTAAATGCTGAAAGAGCAAGAAAAATGGAGTCAGTAGAAAAACTGATGGAAGTTTTCACTGAACTGATGGAAAAACTGGCTGAAAATGGTTGGTCATCGATGACTAAATTCCGTTTTTCAAGCAAATACTTCTTGAACTTGAACTCTGACAGATGGTTACATATGGGATATAATGATGTAGGCGAAGTCCATATTGTTGCGGATGAAAGTAAGCTACGCAATTTGTACACGCTAAAAATCCAGAAAGTAGTAGAAGACGAATGGGGAAAAGCAAAGTGTGAACCGGAAGTGCAATGGTACGAGATGTTTAATGACATTTACACGTGGGTCAAATTGTCAGGATTAAGAGATTTAATCCAGCTGACACGTTCTCCAGAAAGTTTTGAGGTAATTTTTTTTGGAAAGGAGAAGGAGGAGATTAATTAATTTCCTTATCGCAATTAGAGGGTTCCGATTTTAGGATACCCTCTAATTGCAATAAATTGACATAATACATGTAAAAATGGTATAATATAAATGTAAACTATTAACAAGTTTTCCAAAAAACAGGAGGGTAAAAATGGATTTGAATGAACGGATGGAGAAATTACTTACCAAGCAAGATGAAGTAAAAGAAGAAAGAAAAAGACAGGAGGAAGAAAAAAGAAGGAGAGATGAGGAACAAAGGAAAAAAGAACTTGAAGAGAGAATCAAGCCGTTGGAGGAGCATTTTTTAAGCTTGAGTGAAAGAGCAGTAGAGAACAACTTAATTGTTTGTGGAATAAGATTTCATAAAGAATTATTCTTAAAAAACAATTATAATGCAATAACTATTGTTCTTGACAGAGCAGATGAAAAAGAACTTCAACGAATCTCCCAATACGAAGACGTACAGGTAAAAAATGAAATTACTGGAATACTTCGTAAGGCTTATAAAGAAGCGTCAGATGCATATGATAAATTCACTATGGATATCGATGAGTATTATACCGATAATCCGTTTATCAAATGCGACTTTGCTCAAAAAAATGTTCTAATTAGATGGAAAACGATACATCAGAAGTAAAATTACAAAAAAGAAGAGGGGCAACATAATTATGTATTGCCCTTTTTCTTTTTTAAATATGTATAAAAAAACAATTAAAATCCATCTTAAATATAATGGAGTGGATTTTATGTTTATAAAAAAGGAAAAATATAATTTACTAGAAAAACAAATTTTAAAATTGAATGATACATTGCAAAAAAACAATATTCAAGAACTTTCATATATTTTAGGAAATAAAAAAGAAATGATTAAAAGAAATCTAATTTCTGGTATATTTAGAGGTATTGGCATTGGAATAGGTGTAACAGTTATAACTGCAATTCTTGTTTTCATTATGCAAAGAATAGTTACTTTAAATATACCAGTTATAGGAGAATATATATCAGATATTGTAGAGATTGTTGAAAAAAGCAGATAAAAAAAGAATGCAATTAAGCATTCGTAACATACTCCCACCACTTAAGAAGTGGTGGCTTCTCGCGCTCGATAACACTAATATGCTGAGCATAAACGAGCTATTTCCGTGTGCCCACGGTTATATTTATTTATCATACTATTGCTAGTTTCATTCCTTTTTTTCTTATATTCTTTGTAGCATTTATATCCCTATCGTGTTAAATTTCTAATTTATGAAAAATCTTTTTTCCTTTTTTCAAAATTGCATATCCATTTGAAAAATCATTTTTAGAAAGAATATAATTGCAATCTGTTATTTTTTCATCATTGATACTTACTGCATTTTGAGTAATTAAGATTCTTGCTTGACCTTTTGAAGGAGCAATTCCTGTTAGTACAAGTGCATCAACTAAAGAAATATTTACAGTATCCAATTTTGTTGATGGCATATTTTCAATAGAGCCTTTACCATTAAATAAAGCATTTGTAGCTTCTTCTGCCTTTGTAGCTTCTTCTTCACCATGTACTAATTTAGTAATTTCAAAAGCAGCAATCTTTTTAGCATCATTTATTTTCTCATCTTTAAAACTACTAAGACGTTTTACCTCTTCCATTGGTAAAAATGTTAATAATGATAAAACAGTTTCTACACTTTCATCTTCAATATTTCTCCAATATTGGTAAAACTCATAAGGTGAAACACGATTAGCATCTAGCCATAAAGCACCTTTTTCAGTTTTTCCCATTTTTTTGCCTTCTTTTGTTGTAAGCAACTTAAAAGTAAGACCAAAAGAATCGTCTTTACCAATTTTACGAATCAATTCAACACCACCAATAATGTTAGACCATTGATCATTACCACCAATTTGCAATTTACATCCATAAGTATTATATAAATGTAAGAAATCATAAGATTGCATTAACATATATCCTAATTCAAAAAATGTTAGACCAGTTTCTAAACGTTGCTTATAACATTCAGCAGCAAGCATACGATTGATAGAAAATAAACTTCCAATTTCACGCATAAAATCAATATAATTTAAATCTAAAAGCCAATCAGCATTATTAACAATAATTGCACCATTATCACCTTCGAAAGTTACAAACTTTCCAATTTGTTTTTTTAGACTTTCTACATTTTTATCAATTTCTTCTCTTGATAACATTTTACGCATATCTGTTTTTCCAGAAGGGTCACCAATAGAAGCAGTACCACCACCAACTAAAATAATTGGTTTATGACCACATTTTTGCATATGACTAGCAACCATTAAAGAAATGAAATGTCCAACATGTAAGCTGTCAGCAGTAGGATCAATACCAACATAAAATGGGATTGATTTACCACTGTTAAAAAGTTCCTTCATTTCTTTAGGATGTGTAAGTTGTTCTATATATCCACGCTCTTGTAGCACATCTAATGCACTTTCCATTTCTACTCCCTCTTTCTAAATATCAATCTTTCCTGACTTTAATGATATATTTCCTAATTTATCAGAATATTCTCCAAAGCCTTCATATCCCAAAAAACGATTAATATTCCTTACAGAAATACCTGTTTTTCCAGAAATAGCATCTATACCACCATCTAAACCATTTTCTTGAACATAATTTTTAAAGGTAGAAAATTCTAAATTATCCTTTGTCTGACATTTAGGGCAAACATTTCCTTCTGATAAATAAAAATTTCCACATCTTGCGCATTTATTAAATTCCATAAAAATTCCTCCTTAAATTTTCATTATCGAAATCTTTGAAGCTATTTTATCATAAAACAAAAAAAATAGGAAGAGTTTTAGCACAATTTGTCATAAAAA
>CANQWU010000070.1 GCA_947627605.1 uncultured Clostridia bacterium | reverse complement strand
AGTATTTATGCCAGTAGGAACTCAAGCAACAGTGAAATCAATGACACCAGAAGAATTAAAAGAAGAAGTAGGAGCACAAATTATTTTATCAAATACATATCACCTATATTTAAGACCAGGACAAGAAATTGTTAAAGAAGCAGGCGGATTGCATAAATTTATGAATTGGGATAGACCAATTTTAACAGATAGTGGTGGATTTCAAGTATTTAGTTTAGGAGAATTAAGAACAATTTCTGAAGAAGGTGTGGACTTTAAATCACATTTAGATGGAAGTAAACATTTCTTTTCTCCAGAAAGTGTTATGAAAATAGAAGAAGATTTAGGTGCAGATATTATAATGGCATTTGATGAATGTGTAGAATATCCAGCAACATATGAATATACAAAACAATCAATGGAAAGAACTACACGTTGGGCAAAACGTTGTAAAGAGGCACATAAAACAGAAAATCAAGCTTTATTTGCAATAATACAAGGTGGATTTTATGAAGATTTAAGAAAGCAATCAGCTGAGGACTTAATTTCATTAGACTTACCTGGATATGCCATAGGAGGAATTAGTGTAGGAGAACCAAAGGAAAAATTCTTAGAAATGCTATATTATACAACACCACTTATGCCAAAAGAAAAACCAAGATATTTAATGGGAGTTGGAACACCAGATTATTTGATAGAAGCAGCAATTGCAGGAATTGATATGTGTGATTGTGTATTACCAACAAGAATTGCTAGAAACGGAACAGCACTAACTTGGAATGGAAAAATTGTTGTTAGAAATGCAACCTATGAAAGAGATTGGAGACCATTAGACGAAAAATGTGACTGTTATGCTTGTAGAAACTATACTAGAGCATATATTAGACATTTAATAAAAGCAAATGAAATTCTAGGTGTTAGATTATTATCAATTCATAACTTAAAGTTCTTGACGAAATTGATGGAAAGAGTTAGAATAGAAATAGAGAAAGATAATTTATTAAACTTTAAGAATGAATTTTATGAACAATATGGCTATACCAAATAAAGGGGGAATACAAATGAATATAATTGAAGAAAGCTTTACAACAACTAAAAAGAAAAATACGAAACTTTTACCAAAAATTATTTTGGCAATTATAATATTACTAGTTATTGCAATTATTGGAATTGTTATCGCCTTAGCATATATTGAAGATTCACAATTAAAAGTATCTGTTAATGGAAAAGTAGAACCTAACTTAAAAGATATGTTTGTATTTGAGGAAGATACTACATATGTACCAATTAGAGATATTGCACCATATCTAGGATATCAAAGCTATAGTGGTGATTATGCAGAAAGGTCAGAGGCAAAAAATAAATGCTATATTCAAAGTGAAAATGAAATAGCTAACTTTGTTTTGGGTTCTGAAAAAATATATAAGTTAGAAATGAGCAGATCTGCATCAGAATATAAATATTTTTATAGCAAAAGACCAGTAAAATCAATAAATGGCAAATTATATATTTCAACAGATGGTATGGAAAACGCATTTAATGTAAGTTATATATATAATAAAGAAACAAATCGTATCAATATCTACACAATGGACTATTTGCTACAAAGTTATGATACAATGATATTAGACAGTGGATATGCAGCAACTAGTCAAGAATTCAATGATATGAAATCAATTTTTGAAAGCAGACTAATTGTAGAAAGCGACACAAAAGAAATGGGAGTTATTGACTTAGATGGAAATGTAATTATAGAACCAAAATATGAAAAAATAACATATATACCAGAAACTGGAGATTTTTATGTAGTAAGTAATGGAAAAACTGGAGTTATTTCAAAAAATGGTGATATGAGAATACAAATATTATATGATAGTTTGAATTTAATGGACATGGATGCAGGACTTTATGTAGTAGAAAGAGAAGGAAAATATGGAATTATAGATGTAAGAGGCAATATGAAATTATATATTGAAAATGACCAAATAGGAATTGACATATCATCTTTTGAGAAAAACGATATTCGCAATGGATATTTATTAGTCAACAATTTAATTCCAGTAAAAAAAGGAAATCTTTGGGGATTATTTAATAAAAATGGACAAAAAGTTGTGGATTTCCAATTTGATAGTTTTGGATATGTTGCAAATAGCAATAAAGATGCTATGAATTTATTAGTAATTCCAAACTATAATGTAATGGTAACTTGCAAAGATGGAAAATATGGATTAATTAACAGCTCAGGAGAAACAATATTTCCAACAAGAGCAGATGATATTTATCTAGCAATTGAATCAGGAAAACGTTATTACTATTTAAATTACAACAATAATAGAAATAATGTGGAAGAATGGTTAGATTCAATAGGCGTCAAAGCTAGTACAAATGTTAATACTCAAACAAATACAAATGCTAGTACTCAAACAAATGAAGAAAATGCAACTACAAATAATTAAATATAAGAATAAAATAAAAACTGCAAGCATAAATATATAAATAAGACAAGATAACTACTAAGGAGAATAATATATGTTTAATGTTGCAGTTTTTAGATTAAAAGATATGTTACGATATCTTGTAGTCATTTCTATATCCATTATTATGGTTATCATGGCTACAAGATTTTTTCGTACTAAAAAAGAAATTAAAGTAAATGTTAATATAGGAGATCAAATAGAAAAAGCAATGGAGGGAACATATACACAAACGATTGACACACAAATTCCTCTTATTAGTAAAATAGAAGAAAATAAAGAAGAAAAAAAACAAGATTCTAATAATTATCATAAAGCAATTCTAGAAACACAAATTAGTGCTATCAATGTAACAAAGGAAAATAAAGAACAAGAAACTCAAGAAATTGAGCTTGCAGAACAAGTGCCAGACAAACAAGAAGAAGTAAAAACAGGTGTAGAAACACAAATTGTAACTAATAATCCAATAAAAGAAAGTTTTAATACTCAATATAAAAATGTAAAAATAAAAAATCAAACTAGCATAAATTTAACAGAAGAAATTTTAACGCCAAATATAACTATAGACAATAAAAAGGTAATAATATATCACACACATAGTTGTGAAAGCTATACATCAAGCGAAAAATATCCATATACACCAACAGGAACATTTAGAACAACAGATTTAAAATATACAGTCACAGGTGTTGGAACAGAATTAGAAAATCAATTAAAAAAATATAATATACCAGTAGTACATGATATGACATATCATGATTATCCAGCATACAATGGTTCATACACAAGGTCATTAGCTACTGTAGAAAATATTTTAAAAACTAATCCAGCTGATATTATTATTGATTTGCATCGTGATGCAATTGGAAGTAGAAGTGATTATGCACCAACCGTTAAAATAGGAGAAGATTATTGTGCACAAATGATGTTTGTTATGGGAACAAGTGAAGGAGGTTTGCAACATCCAAATTGGCAACAAAATTTAAAATTTGCTGTTAAAGTCCAAGAAAAGGCGGAAGAACTATACCCGGGATTATTTAAACCAATAATGGTATCAGAAAATAGATATAACCAACATGCAGGTAAATACGCAAATATTATAGAAGTAGGAGCAACTGGAAATACCTTAGAACAATGTTTAGCAAGTATGAAATATTTAGCTAAGGTAATAAGTGAAGTAGAAAAATAGTTACATATTCAGGATACTCTGTCAATATTTTTTGATTAGCTCACCCTAAAAATAATATTTTAACTTGTGACTAGTTCACCCTTGAATAGTCACAA
>CANQWU010000069.1 GCA_947627605.1 uncultured Clostridia bacterium | reverse complement strand
GAGAAAAAATCTCGAAACAAAAAAAGAAGAAGAAAGATAAACAAAGAATAAAAAAGAAAAAGGAAGAAGAAATATTTTTTATTGCTTGTTCAGACAATTTTTGATTTACAATTTCATAATTAAAAAATTATGTAATGAGATGGCGACGGTGAAGTCGGAGCCACCTTTGCCTACTTTAGTGTATCAAATAGTAGCAATACAGCTACAACAAATGTAACAGCAAATACACAAAATGTTGGGGTTGTAGCAATTGAAAGTAAAAGCGATGAAGTTGAAATGAATTTAACTATTGACCAAATGAAAAACTTGGGAGCCACTAAAAATTATTATGCACAAGCAGGAGACAAGGTTTCTGAAACTAAGGAAAATCCATTTACTTTTGCAACAATTAAAGCCACAGGCGGTTCTGAAAAAAATTCATATGATTGCACAGCTTCAATTAATGTATCATTAGATGGAGATATGAAAAGTGTTTTAGAAGATAAAGATGCTTATATAGAATTAACGACTAGTGAAGGAATTACTTTAACAAATAATAAATTTACTAGCGGAACGCCAGTAAGCTTGCATACTTTAAAAGAAACTGCTTTGACTGATACATTAAACTTTACTTTAACAGGAACAGATTCTTCTAAAACTGTAACTGGATATATTTACTTAGTTAATGATAAAGATAGACCTCAAGATGACTTGGCAGGAAAACAATTAAAAGTATCAGTTGTTGTTAATAATTTAAGTTGTACAGCAACATTAGGCGAATAGGAAGAGTCCAAAAGAAGAGAAAAAATCTCGAAACAAAAAAAGAAGAAGAAAGATAAACAAAGAATAAAAAAGAAAAAGGAAGAAGAAATATTTCTTATTGCTTGTTCAGACAATTTTTGATTTACAATTTCATAATTAAAAAATTATGTAATAGGGTGGCGGCGACGAGTAGTAGGAGCCACGTTTGCGTACTTCAGTGTAGTAAGTGGAGAAGATAACAGTACAACAAATATTAGAGGAAGTGTAGAATCAGTAGGAACTATAGCATTAACAAGTGGAGAACATTTACATCTAAATATCAAAGCAGAAGATATGAGTATTGCAGCATCACAAGGTGGTGATAAAACATATTATTCTATAAAAGAATCTGAAAGTGATTATTCAGACAATGAAAATTTAGAAACAGTAGCAACAGCAACCTTAACCGGAGGAGCTACAGATGTTAATTATAAATGTACTGCAAAAGTTACAGTAAGTGTATTGCAAAGTGATACAGCTGCTACAATAACTTTTGAAGAAAATGAAGCAAAAGTTAAATTACAAGGTAATAATGGCTGGAATTTAGGAGAAGAAACTGAATTTGATTTATCTTCATTAAAAGAACAAGGATATGTAAAAACTTTTGATAATGTTACATTAGATTTAACTGGTAATGGAAGTTCTGTAACAGCAGATATAAAAGGACAATTATCAATAACGAATTTTAAAAATACGGATCAAACAGATCGATTAAAAGGACAAGAATTTAATGTAAAAATAGAAGTAACAAATTTCAAATGCGATACAGTAGCAGCAACTAACTAACATTAAAAAGAATAAATCACCAAAAAAAAGAGAAAGAAAAAACCAAAAAAAGGTCCGAGAAAGACCAATTAAAAAGAAGTATTTGAGAAAATAAATTTTTTAAATAATCATCACAAATTACTAAAGTAAAATATCACAAATTACTAAAGTTAAGTTTGACAATATATAATATTTACTTTATTATACATTGCAAATTTTATAATAAAAACATAAAAGTTTGCATTTTATTGCATTTTTTTAAAAATAGTGTATAATTTAATTAGAGGTGACTAATATGATAGAAAGATTAGAATATTTAGAACAATTAAAAAAATGGAAAGATAAAGATTTAATAAAAGTTATTACGGGAATACGAAGAAGTGGTAAATCGACATTATTTGAATTATATAAAGATTATTTAAAAAAAGAAGGTATAAAGTTAGATCATATAATATCAATTAATTTAGAATCTTTAGATTATCATTTTAATGATTACAAAGACTTATATGAATATATAAAAAAGCAAATAAAGGATAAAAAAACTTACTATGTATTTTTAGATGAAATACAAAATATAGATAAATTTCAAAAAGTAGTGGATGGTTTATATGTAATAAAAAATGTTGATTTATATATAACAGGCTCTAATGCTTATTTACTTTCAGGTGAACTTGCTACTTTGTTATCAGGAAGATATATAGAAATAAAAATGCTTCCATTATCTTTTAAAGAATTTAGCGATTATTATAAAGAAGATAATAAAGAGAAATTATATTTAAATTACGTTAATAATAGTTCATTTCCTTATACTTTAAATTTAAATGATAGTAAACAAATAGATGATTATTTAGAAAGTATATATAATACTATAATAATAAAAGATATTGTAGCAAGAAAGAAAATAGCTGATATAAGTGTTTTAAAAAGTTTAACAGAATTTTTATTTTCAACAGTTGGTTCCACTTTATCAGTAAAAAAAATAGCTGACACCTTAACTTCTAATGGTAGAAGTATATCTGTCCATACTGTAGAAAGTTATTTAGAAGCATTAACAGAAAGTTATATATTTAACAAAGTTTCTAGATATGATATTAAAGGAAAACAATATTTACAAACAGGTGATAAATATTATGCTACTGATGTAGCAATGAGATATGCTTTATTAGGAAGAAAGAATATTGATTTGGGACATATATTGGAAAATATTGTGTATTTAGAATTGAAGCGAAGAAATTATAAAGTTTATATAGGAAAAATAAATGATAAAGAAGTAGATTTTATAGCAGAAAATAAAGAAGGAAATATATATATACAAGTTGCATATTCTACTAGAAATGAAGCAACTTTAAAAAGAGAATTGGAAGCTTTACAAGCAATTAATGATCATTATCAAAAATATATTTTAACTATGGATGTAGATCCGGAAATTGATTATAATGGCATAAGAAAAATGAATGTGCTTGATTGGTTATTAAATAAATAGTAATAGTATAGTGGGAGCCACCTTTGCCTACTTTAGTGTAAGTAGTGGAGGAACTACAAATACAAATGTAACTGCAGAAACACCAGATGTAGGTATAGTAACAATATCTAAAGGGGAAGAAAATCTTTATATGAAGCCAAGTATAACTGATTTAGCAAAACCAGCTTCAGCAGATGAATATCTTTATGCAGTTACAAATGAGAACGGTGAAGTTACAAAAAGTACTAAAGATGATGCTAATAAAGCAGTTACTATAGCTACGATACAAGCAAGTAAAGGAGAAGCAAATTATAAATGTAGTGGAACTTTAACTATTGACTTATCTGAAGAATCTAATAATGACATGGCTTCTAAGTTAGCTTCTGGAGATTTGTTTGTAAACTTAACAACGTCATCATCTTTAGGAACATCTTTTCCTAGTAGTGCTGTAGATTTAAGCACTGTTTATGGCGAAGAAAGTCATAAAAAAACATATGAACTTACTGATTTTACTGTTACAGGTACAACAGGTATTAATATTAAAGCTTCAGCTTATTTAGTTAATAAATATGAAACTCAACAAAATACAGCTGGTGCCAATGATTTATCTGGCACAAAATTAAATTTAAAAATTGGCTTTGTATTAACTTCTTGTGAAGTAGCATAATAAAATTATCCAAAAGAAGAGAAAAAATCTCGAAACAAAAAAAGAAGAAGAAAGATAAACAAAGAATAAAAAAGAAAAAGGAAGAAGAAATATTTCTTATTGCTTGTTCAGACAATTTGGTGTTAGGATAGAAATATAGACACAAAAAAATGGAGAATATGATAAAATAACATACAAGGAAGGAAGTGTCTA
>CANQWU010000068.1 GCA_947627605.1 uncultured Clostridia bacterium | reverse complement strand
ACCGCCGTATGCCGAACGGCACGTACGGTGGTGTGAGAGGGAATAAATAAAATAATTATTTATTCTCTACTCGATTCTATTGCTTGAGATTTTAACATATCTACAACAAATGAATTAATGAGTTTTCTATGATGTAAATTTAGTTGTAAGTAATTATTGAAAAATGCTTCATCTAATGCTTTATCTTGTTCAGGATAGTCGGTATTTACTAATTCTTGAAATAAAAAATCAGTATCTATATCTAGTGCATTACAAAGATTTACTAATGTAGTAGCACTTCCAAAAGATATACCTCTTTCTAGTTGACTAATATATCGAGTAGAAAGTTGTAATTTTTCAGCAAGAAGTTCCTGAGTATAGTTATTTCTTGTTCTTGCTAATTTTATCTTTTTGCCAATTGTTTGACGATACGATTTCTCGATTTCTTTCATATAATCAATCTCCTTTTTGTTTTATATCTTAATAAAAGTATAACAAGGATATAATAAAAAAAGAATGAACTATCAATAAGAAAATAAGTGACAGAAACAACAGTAATAGTATCAATTCGGATTTAGAATTTTAATTAAATAAAAAAAATAAAAAAAATTAATAAAAACACTTGCAAATTAAAAGAATATGTATTAAAATTTAAGTGAAGTGGTAAAAAGTGGTACAAAGTGGTGAAGAAGTGGAGGAGGTGAGAACCAATGTTAATGGGAGAATATAGCCATTCTTTAGATACTAAAGGAAGAGTTATTATGCCAGCAAAACTAAGACAAGATATAGGTGAAAAATTTATTATAACCAAAGGTCTAGATGGATGCTTATTTGCGTTCTCTCAAACAGAATGGTTCAACTTTGAAGAAAAATTAAAAACACTTCCACTATCAGATAAAAATGCAAGAAACTTTGTAAGATTCTTTTTATCAGGAGCAACAGAATGTGAAATAGACAAGCAAGGAAGATTTCTTATTCCAAATAACTTAAGAGAAGCAGCAAATTTAGAAAAAGATGTTATTATTATAGGAGTAGGAACAAGACTAGAAATATGGAATAAAGAAATTTGGGAAAAATGTGATGAAGAAATATCAGCAGATG
The DNA here is from genome assembly GCA_947627605.1 of uncultured Clostridia bacterium. Classification (GTDB taxonomy): domain Bacteria; phylum Bacillota; class Clostridia; order TANB77; family CAG-508; genus CAG-269. Next base: position 2,835 of record CANQWU010000068.1, on the reverse strand, counting down.
AAATTGCAGAAAATATGGCTAACCTAGGTATATAACTTGCAAAAGTTTATATAGCAACTAAAGACAAATGTACAAAAGACGAAATTACAAAAGATAAAATTTTAATATACAAAAGATAAAAAAACAAATGATAACTATACAAAAGATATTTAAATTACAAAAGCAATATAAAATACAATTGATGAAACAGCTGGTGTAGAGCCAGCTGTAAAAAGCTTTTATAACAAGAGGTGCAAAATTGGAATTTAAACATAAACCGGTAATGTTACAAGAGTGTATACAAGGACTAAAAATAAAAAAAGATGGAATATATGTAGATGGTACATTAGGAGGAGCAGGACATAGCATAGAAATTGCAAATAAGCTAAATGATACAGGAAAAATAATTGGAATAGATAGAGATAAAGAGGCTTTGCAGGCAGCAAAAGAAAAACTATCAGGATATACAAATGTTACATATATTCATGGAAATCATGATAATATAAAAGAAATACTAGAAGAACAAAATATACCAGGTGTAGATGGTATTTTATTAGACTTAGGAGTATCATCATATCAATTAGATGAACGTAATAGAGGATTTAGTTACTTAGGCGACAATGAATTAGACATGAGGATGGATAAAACACAAGAATTAACAGCTAAAATAGTTGTTAATCAATATACAGAAGAAGAATTAGCTAATCTAATATATACATATGGTGAAGAAAGATTTGCAAGACAAATTGCAAAAAATATCTGTAAGAAACGATTAGAAAAAGAAATTGAAACTACAAAAGAATTAGTAGAAATCATCGAAAAAACAATTCCAAAAGCAAAACAAAATGATGGACACCCTGCTAAAAGGACTTTTCAAGCTATTAGAATTGAAGTAAACAATGAGATAAAACCACTGTATGACACAATATTAAATTGTATTGAATGCTTAAAACCACAAGGAAGGTTATGTGTAATTACATTTCATTCATTAGAAGATAGAGCAGTAAAAAATGCAATGGTAGAAGCAAAAGGAAAATGTATATGTCCACCAGATTTACCATATTGTGTATGTGGTGCAAAATCACTACGGAAAAATAATTACTAAAAAACCAATGATACCAACAAAAGAAGAACAGGAAGAAAACTCAAGAAGTAAAAGTGCTAAACTAAGGATATTTGAAAAGGAATAACAAAAGAAAGGGGGGAAAACAATGGCAAAAGCAAGATATCAATATGGTACAAGCCCAAGAAAAACTGAAGTACAACAACCAAGAAGAAATAGAGTAGAAAAAAAACCAAAATTAAAGGTTGTTAAAGATGTACCAAGACAAAATGTAGAAGTATCAAAAGCTCAAAGAAAAAAACAAATACAATTTACAATACTAACTATTTTTGTATTTCTTGTATTATTAGCCATTGGATATAGAAACTCCCAAATAAGTATTAAATTTAGTGAAATGCAAAACCAAAAGAAACAATTAGCTACATTGCAAAAAGAAAATGAACAACTAAAAATTAGTATAGAAAGTGGACTAAATTTAACTAATATTGCAAATGAGGCAAAAACAAAATTAGGTATGCAGAAACTAACAAACAAACAAACTGTTTATATTACATTACCAAAGAAAGACTATGTTGAAGCTACAACAGAAAAAGTTATTATTGAAGAGGAAAAAAGTTGGATTCAAGAAATAGCAGATTGGATTTTTCAAAAATAAAAAGAATAAAATAAAACACTTCTAATAATATTTATTAGAGGTGTTTTTTATGATTGCTAGTAAAATATCAAATAAAAAGAGAATAAGAAATATATTATTTATATCATTTTTTGTGTTTATAGCTTTAACTATAAGAATAGGATATTTACAAATTGTAAAAGGTGCAGAATTAGCAACAATGGCATATGAACAACAAACTTTAAATAGGAATATAAATCCAAAAAGAGGGACTATTTATGATGCAACAGGAGAGCATATTCTAGCAGTAAGTAGCACAGTAGAAACAGTAACAGTTAATCCAGGCAATATTGCCAAACAAGATAAAGAAAAAGTTGCTAGAAAATTAGCAGAAATATTTGAATTGGATTATGAAAAAACTTTAAAAAAAGTTAGTAAAAGAAGTTCAATAGAAACTATTATAAAAAAGGTAGATAAAGAAAAGACAGATGTGCTAAGAAAGTGGATTGAAGAGGAAAATATAACTACAGGAATTAATATAGACGAGGATACCAAAAGATATTATCCAAATAATACATTTGCATCTCAAATTATTGGGTTTTGTGGTAGTGATAATCAAGGACTAGATGGAATTGAAGCAAAATATGAAAATCAATTAGCAGGAAAAAAAGGAACAATAAAAAGACATACAGATGCTAAAGGAGCCGAAATAGGAGAAGAGGGAGAGCAATATGTTTCAGCAATTGATGGGAATGATTTGATTTTATCTATTGACTATAATATACAATCGATAGTTGAAAAATATTTACAAGAAGCTTGCATTGATAACAAATGCACAGATGGAGGAAATGTAATTGCAATGAATCCTAAAACAGGGGATATATTAGCTATGGCAACATACCCAAATTATAATTTAAATGAGCCATATGAAGCATATACAGATGAATTAAAAGGAATTTGGAGTTCTTTAGAACAAAAGGAAAAGACAAAAAATTTACAAGCTGTTTGGAGAAATAGAGCAATAGCAGATACGTATGAGCCAGGATCTACTTTTAAAACTATTACTGCATCTGCATCACTAGAAGAAGGAATAACTGATACAGACAATAGTGGAGAATTTTGTTGCACAGGAGGTATTGAAGTAGCAGGAGTTCGTATAAAATGTTGGAGATATTATAGA
>CANQWU010000067.1 GCA_947627605.1 uncultured Clostridia bacterium | reverse complement strand
AAAGAAGAAAAAGAATTAGATGAATTAATAGAAAATTTTTTGAAATTAGAGCAAATTGATAAAATATATTTATATCGATTAATCAATAAAATTGAAATTGATAAAGATAAAAATGTGTACATATATTTTAATTTTTCAAAGCTAAACTCTATTAATGAAAATCTAGATGAATTTATCAAAATTGAAGAAATAATAAATGAAAACAATCAAAAACGCAAAGTCTTGTAATTACTTAATTTACACGACTTTGCATACTGGTTGGTACATTTTTAAATCTACACCTCTAATATTTGCTTTCCAACCAGAAGGAAAAGGAATATTTGAAAATTGTTTAGAAATAGCTAAAGCATTTTTTAAATAAGGAGAACTAGAAGAAATAGAACCTGTTACTAAATCAACCCCATCAGGATTTACCATAGGCATTAAATAAATAGAAGAGGAGTGAAAAATGTCTTTTATAGAATACCCAAATAAACTAGAATTTCTAGTATAAGCTTCACAATAATCTTCAACAAATTTCATTAAAAGAATACTTGTAATCCATTCATTAGCATGTATGGAGGCCGAATAAAAAACATTATTAGGTCCATCACCAAGCTTTATAACATAAATATTTTTTTCTAATACGCTTTTCCCAACAATTTCAAACTCTAAAAAAGGATATACTTTCTTCAAAGAATCTAAGTTAGCTATCATTAAAGAATAAGTATAATTTGTATTTGTAGTAACAATATTCATAAAACCACCCTGATACAATATATGAAAAGATAAACATTGTATGAAGAAATTGAAAAAAATAATACAATATGATATATTGTAAAAAGTAAAGGGAAGTGATAAGGAATGGCAAGAAGAAAAAAAAATAAAAACAATTTAAACCAAATAGTATTAGCAATAATTGGAACTATTTTTTTAATTATATTAGCATATATTCAAAATCCAATAATCAATGATAATATGAAAAATACTAATACTAGTTTAAATACAAATTACAGCAATCAAAATAGTATTGATACTACCACAAATTATACAAATATATTAGACATTACAGAATATTCAAATGAAATATATGTGACAATAAATAATAACATTCCATATTTTACTGAAGAAGAATATACAACTGAATCTTTTGAAAAATATAGTGAATTAGACGAAAATGGAAGATGTGGAGTTGCTTATGCCAATATTTGTAGAGAAACCATGCCAAAAGAACAAGAGGAGAGAGGAGATATTGGAGCAGTAAAACCTACAGGATGGAAACAAAAGAAATATAATGGAGAATATTTGTATAATAGATGTCATTTAATAGGATACCAACTATCAGCTGAAAATGCCAATAAACTTAATTTAATTACAGGAACAAGGTATTTTAATGTTTCTGGAATGTTGCCTTTTGAAAATATAGTTGCAGATTATATAAATGAAAATAAAGAAAATGTACACGTATTATATAGAGTGACGCCTATATTTAAAGAAGATAATCTCTTAGCAAGTGGTGTAGAAATAGAGGCATATTCAGTAGAAGATAAAGGAGAAGGAGTTTGCTTTAATGTATATGTTCATAATGTAGAACCAGGAATTACAATAGATTATAAAACTGGAGAAAGTTGGAAAAAATAAAATTTACATAAATATATTGAATTTTAATATAAACCATTGTATAATAGTACCAGTTTTTGTCTTTTACTATAATTCTATAGTAATTAAATTCCAAAAAAGCAAATTCATAAAAAGGAGGAAGTTTATTGAATTTAGACTTATTTAACAACATAATAAATGGTATCAAAGAAAACACTTTTGTTCAAAACTTTATGCAAGAATTATCAAATCATTTAGAAAAAGTAAGCAGTTTAAAACAGGAAAATTGTTTATATCAAGTAGTTGAAGTTGAAGCAGATGGAGCATATTTACAAAATATAAATAATAATCAAGTGGCAAAAGAAACGGACATTCCAAAAGAAATCCTAGATAAAATACAAGAAGATACAGTTTTAATATACAAAAATGGAGATTATGAAATTGAAGAAAATTTAACAGAGCAATTTTTTAATAATTTAGTAGATATTAAAGAATATGATGCAATTCAAAGAAATTTTATTGAGCAAAATAAAATGTCAGAAATTGCGCCAGATACAAAGTATATACTTAAAGAAAAGACAGATGATTATTCAATATTGACTTATGGAAATAATGAAAAAAGCACAATCAAAGTTCCAAATGCACTTATACCTTTTTGGGCAAAAACAGGGGATAATTTATATTATAAGAATGGAGAATTTAAAAGAAATGTAGGCTAGATTTTTAATGTTTAGCAATTTTTAAAGAAAACATTTACTTTAAAAAAATATAATGATAAAATAAATAAAAAAGTATAGAGGAAAAACAAATGGAAGAAGATGAAAATAAAAAACATATAAAAGAGATATATAAAGAAAAAGCTATAAAGTTATTGAAGATTTTTATTATAATATCAATACTTAGTGGGATAAGCTATGTATTTGGAATACTAATTTATAAAAGTTTTGACTTTGGCTTAATTTTTGAAATAATATCTTTTGTGTTTATTGTATTTGCTATAAATAATATTAAACAAAGCAATTTTAAACTAGGAAAAAAAGATATTATTATAGCTAGTATTCCTATTGTATGGTTAATTATATATGATTTTATTAATTTAATTGCACATATAAATGAAGTATTAATAGAAGTAGCCAAATATTATATGAGCCTTGATGAATATTTTTACTATTTAGAGCCGTATCTTTTCGATGTTACCTTAGTCATAAATGTAATATTATTATACAAAACATATAAATCTTTAAATATAGCTGATGGAACTGAAAAAGGAGAAAACTATATAGAAAACTTTTATGATAAACTATAAAAAATGAGGAAAACCTCATTTTTTATTTAGAATTTAATATTTTCTTCTTCGTCATATAAAATAGCATCATCTTTTGAAAGCTGTGATTTCCTTTTTTCAATAGATGATAATCTATGAATTAGATAAAATAAAAGTACGATAATGGCTATATGAACTGCTATATATAAAATTACTTTTACAGAAAAATTTGTATATGCGTTTATACTGTCTGATATATAAGCATCTTTTAAAGTTGTAAATTTTAATCCAGATAAGTTAAAAGTTATTTTATTAGAATTATTATTTTTTACATTAGGTTGTTCATATTGTTCATAAAATTCCCCGAAAGTTGTTTCATTATATTTTTTATTCATACTTAATTTTAATCCTAAAAAGATAATAACTGAAATAATAGATAAGACTGATACTATTTTTAAATATATAATCAATCTTTCTTTACTACTTCTAGTGAATAAAGAAAATAAACCTGCCAAAGTAATAGAACACATAATTGCAATAAATTGAGCAATTAAAAAGTTATTCTTTGTTGTAGCTATAGGGTCTTGAAATTGAACTTTATATCCAAATACATAAACTGCACCTATTATCAATAAAACTATAATCCAAGATATAATTTCAATAGCAATAAAGTTTTTATCATAATGTATAATAATAAATCTACCATTCCAATAGTTAGAATAATGAGGAGCATTATAACTGCCATCATTAAAAATATTATTATCATTATTAGTCTTAATTTCTGGTAAAGAACCGCGATTTCTAAACATACAGTTAATCCTTTCGAAAAATTTATAATAATATAGTAACATATAATTATTTATAATTATTATAAAATATATGTAAAAATTTGTAAAGAGAACAAAAATAAAATAACATAATCAAGAGATATTTGTTTTTTAGTTATTCAAAACTAAGTGGCTAAAAAGTGGCTAAAATATTTTAAAGCACATTTTATAAAAGCTGAAGTGCACCCCAAAAGTTAGACTAAAAAATCTAATTTTAGGAGGTGCATTTTTGATGTCTAAAAAAAGACATAAT
>CANQWU010000066.1 GCA_947627605.1 uncultured Clostridia bacterium | reverse complement strand
AATTTTTCTTATGCAGTCATTTATTTAATGTAAATTAAATTTATAAAATTGATTGCAAATATATTATACGAGGATAATAAGTATGTTAAAAGTAATGGTAAATGGATGTAATGGAAAAATGGGGCAAGTAGTATGTAATTTAGTATCTAAAGATAATGAATTAGATATGGTATGTGGCTTTGACAAAAACTTAGAAGGAAACAATAGCTTTCCTGTATATGATAAATTAGAAAATATAAATGAAAAAGTAGATGTAATTATAGATTTTTCTATACCAATAGCAACATTGAATATTTTACAATATGCATCAAAAAATAATATACCAGTTGTTATAGCAACGACAGGTTTTTCTGAAGAGGAGGAAAATATAATTAAAGAATATAGTAAAAAAATACCTATTTTTAAATCAGCTAATATGTCTTATGACATTATGATTATGAAAAAATTACTAAAATGGATTTCTCCACTTCTTAAAAATACAGATATTGAAATAACAGAAACACATCATAATAGAAAAATAGATAGTCCAAGTGGAACAGCACAAATGCTTGCAAATGAAATAAATGAAGCTTTAAATAATACTCATTATTGTGAGTACAATAGACATAGCAAACGTGAAAAAAGAAACAAAAATGAAATTGGAATGCATTCTATTAGAGGTGGAAATATTGTAGGGGAGCATTCAGTCCAATTCTTTGGCGATTTTGAAACTTTTGAAATAAAACATACAAGTTATTCTAGAGATGTATTTGCAGAAGGTGCAATAAAAGCAAGCAAATTTTTAGTAAATAAAGAAAATGGGATGTATAATATGGAAGATATGGCGCAAATATAATTATAATAAGATAAGGAAAGAGCAGTTATTGAATTATCAAATAACTGCTCTTTCACGTGTTCTACCATAATGGCAGATATTTCTTACTTAAATAAATATACGGCCTTAAAAAAGTTAACAAACACCAAGGATACATTGTTCATAATCTTTATGAATATATCCAGTGATGGGCCAGCTGTGTCTTTCAAAGGATCACCTATTGTGTCACCGACAACGGCGGCAACATGCTCGGGAGAACCTTTAAGTCCTTTAGCTTCAATATTCTTTTTGGCATTATCCCATGCTCCTCCACTATTACCAAAGAATATAGCAAGTAGAATTGCAGCTAGGATTGCACCAAATAGCACACCTGCAATAAATTCAGGACCGAATAAGAATCCACCTAATACAGGAATTACTATAGAAATTAAAGCTGGTGCTATCATTTCCTTCAAAGCATTTTGTGTTGCAATTTCTACACAAGCTTTAGAATTAGGTTTAGCAGTTCCTTCTTTCAATCCAGGAATGTTTTTAAATTGGTTTCGAACTTCTTCAACCATTTTTTCAGCAGAAATAGTTACTGATTTGATTAACATTCCAGAGAAAAACCATATAATTGCAGAACCGGCAATAACTCCAAACAAAATCCGAGGATTAAGAACATTTAAAGCCACATCGACTATATCTACTGATATAAAACTACGCATATATGAATTCAGCAGAGATATAGTGGCATATGCTGCGGAGCCTATTGCAAACCCTTTTCCTATTGCAGCCTTTGTGTTTCCAACGGAATCCAATTTATCCGTTATTTTTCTTACATCTTCGGGCAATTTTGCCATTTCAGCAATACCACCAGCATTGTCACAAATTGGTCCATAGGTATCTACCGAAACTGTCATTGCAACAAAAGACAGCATTCCTACAGCAGCCATAGCAATTCCGTAGGTTCCTGCGATTGATGAAGAAAGATATACGCCAATACCAATTATTAGGCAAGTGGCTAAATTGGATTTCATACTAACAGAGAGTCCTTGAGTTATATTTAAGGCAACTCCCATTTTAGATGCTTGGGCAATACTTTGAGTTGGCTTGTATTTGTCACTTGTATAGTATGCTGTAACCATACCGATAATAATTCCACTAGTAATTCCGACTAATGATGCTAACCAAGGAGAGATAAACCCAAATTTAAACGGCAAATCTCCAAAATCTTGACCAGCAAAAGAATATATAGTGAAAAGAAGATTAAAGATACCAGTACAACCAGCAGAAACCCAAGTTGCCAAATCCAATTCTTTTTCAGGATCATCGCTATCCTTTTTGGAAAATGCAAAGGCAAGCCCGATAATGCAAGAGAACAAACCAATAGCAGAAAAACCGATAGGATACTCTATCAATTTTCGCATTAGTTCTTTAGTGAGATTCAATCCATTAGCTTGAAAACTAATGAAAAGAAACACAGGTGTAATAGCAGCACTTACAATTGAACCTACGTTACTTTCCAACAAATCTGAACCTAAGCCGGCAGTATCACCAACATTGTCTCCTACACAGTCTGCAATGACTGCAGGATTTCGGGGGTCATCTTCGTCAATAAGTAATTCTGTTTTACCAACTAAGTCTGCTCCCATGTCGGCAGCTTTTGTAAAAATACCACCACCTACACGGAAGAACATTGCTACCATTGAACAGCCTAGGCCATAAGATGAGAAAATGATAGCTATTGGTGTAAAAGAAATTCCTAACCAGTTTGTTGTTGTATCAATGTTGTATAAAAAATCAGAGCCGAAACATAGATACAAAATAACAAGACCAATTAAAGAAAAAGCAGCTACACTCAAGCCCATTACACTACCGCCTCTTAGGCCAAGCTTTTGCGATTTACCAGTGCTTTTGGTTGTCAGTGCAGTATTAGTAACACGCACATTAGCATGTGTAGATGCCTGCATACCGAGCAAACCAGTCAAAGAACTGGAAATTGCACCTACAATGAGAGCAATAGCACTTTCTGCAAAAAACATTACTGCCTCGATGATTGCAACAAAGATTACTACTATTACCAACACCTTATATTCTTTTATCAAGAATGCGTTGGCACCAGTACGAATATCTTTTGCAATCGACCGCATCTCTTCTGTTCCTTCTTCAACAGCTGAAACTAAGAAGTAGTTATAAAAAGCATAAACTGTTGCAAGAATACCGATAAAAAATGCTAACATCAACACAAAACTCATTATACATCCTCCTTACATAATAGAAGAATTTGCTAGATTTACGAGTTACAAAAAAATGATAGACCTCCTTTCATTTAAGATAAGAAATATATATTAAAATAGCAAATTGCTAATTGTTTACATTATATCAAATTTATTTAACAAATTCAATAGTTATGTAAATATATCAATAAAAATATGAATTTTATGCAGTTATTATATATTTTTATTTTATAAATATATAAAAAGGAATAAGATTATTAGTCTTATTCCTTTTTGACAAATCAAATTTCCTTTAATTGGATTTTATACTAAAAGTTAATTTGATATTGTCATAGAGTTTGATAATTATTAGTTAGGAACCAATTCAAGAAGATCATCTAATTTATATACCCACTGAATTTTTTTTGAGATGAGATCAAGAACTTTTGGTCGAGAAACATATTTTACACGGTCTCCATCCAATATATGAAATTCACCAACCTCAACAAAGAGGGCTCCACTAGCAGGCCTTGCTGTTACAGTAAAAATTTTTGTCTTATGCCGATTTGTTCTCTTATATCTTACATCAACATAAAAATCACCAAGACTTGCAACTCTAATAATTCTTTGACTCATTTTTCATACCTCCTGTCAATTGACATATGATTTATGTTGAAAGGTTATGATATTATTATATCAAAAATTCACATAAAATGCAATACTGCGAATTCTAAGTCTTAAATTGAAAAATTAAAAAAACTAGAAAATATTGACAATTCAATTCTTTCCAGCTTTTGGTTGGAGCGGGTAGTGGGAATCGAACCCACGCTATCAGGTCGGAAGCATGACATTCTACCACTAAATTATACCCGCATCAAATATATTATACAAGAAAATTAAAAACAATGCAAGACATCAAGATAAAAACATTTTCCATTTAAATAATCTAAAATACCACTATCAGAAGTAAAACAAAATTGTAATTTATACGCGCGGAAGTTTGACAGTAAATTAAATAAAAAAACTTTGTAAGCATTAAAAATGCTTAATTTTTTTGTCAAATTTTTAAT
>CANQWU010000065.1 GCA_947627605.1 uncultured Clostridia bacterium | reverse complement strand
CAATGAATTTTGCCGTCGTTTGGGTTCATTACTTTTTCCATTTTGTCTATATATGTTGATATTAATTTTGCTACTTCTCTATAATCTAATATAGCTTTGCAAAATTCATTATCCATTGCTTTTAATACTGCTTCTCCTGTTCCGTCTTACCGGCTGTCTCGGTATTGGTTGTTCTTCTAATATATCATATAAAAGTATAGCTATTTGTGTTGAACTTGCAATATTTATCATACTTCCTAGTTTATTATTTGTATTTTTTCTTCTAAATTCTTCTATTTTATCATTATATTTATCACATAATCTATAAAATTCAGCTTCTTTTTCAAGTAAAATTTTATTATATTTTTCTGATAAACTATGCAAATAATCTAAATCAACTAATACCCCATTATCTTCCATGTCAGCAACTATATTTATTAAAGGCATTTCTATATTTCTAAATACATCAGCAACTCTTATTAAATCTTTTTCTTGACATTTCTTTTCTTCTTTATCTAAAAATTGCTTTTGATACTCATATAATTCATAAGTTATTTTTGCATCATTTGCTGCATATATATATCCATAATCTATTGGTATTAAATTAAATGTTACTTTTTCAAATAAATCACTAAATGAAAATGCGTCGTGTTCATTTTTTAATACATATTTTTTATGTAATGCTTTCAATCCATTTTCCTGTTCATTTTCATTTAACAACTTTTGTGCTATATATCCATCCCAATAACTTTCTAAATATACTCCTATTTGATGTCTCAATACTCGTATATCAAATTTTGCATTAAACATTATTATTTTTACTTTATTATCTACAAGTCTTTGTAATTGTTCTTTTATAAAGCCTTTTTGTAATTGATTTTGTATTTTATTATTTGTTATATAGTCTATATGATTTATTGGAATATATACTGCTTTTTGATTAGGAGTATATAAAGAAAAACCTACTATATCATCTAACATAGGATTCAGCCCCATTGTTTCAGAATCTAACGCACATATTCCATTTTTTATACAATCATCAATATACCATTTTAAATCTCTTCCTAATCTAATACAATCATATTTATCTTTATATTCTCCTAAATGTTCTTCTACTAATTGTTTTATTCTTGATATTCTTTCTGTTAGACTTATATTTCCTTTTATAGTTGTTTTTAGAGGTTTTTTTACTGTTTTACTTGCTATTAATTTATCCATTTCTTGTGTTGAAGCTATATTTGGCAAACTAAATAAATCCATTAATCATCATCCTCATAATCATTATAATCATAGCTTTGTAAGTCATCTATTTCTTTCTGCAATTTTTCACATTTCTTTTCTAAATCAGAATTTCTATCCATATAATATCTTATAATTTCAATTAAATTTTCTTTAGATATATAATTAATAATTTTAAGTGTAAATGGTTCTAAATTATCTAATTTAGATTTTATTTCAGAATAGCCTTTTTCTATTTCATGTTTTTCATTTAATACTTGTTCAATATATTTATCCTTTGAATATAATTCTTGTTTATGTTTTACTTCTATTTCTTTTACTTTATTATTTAATTCGTTCCACTCTATTGTTTTTCTTTTATATTGTTCTTTATAATCTATATTTTCATCTTCCATTAAAAACTATCTTCCTCACTTCCATAATTTGGTGTTCTTCTACGAATTGGAACTTCACGACTTGTTTGTGTATTTTGTCTTGTTTGTACTTGATTATCTTCTGAAAATACTCCATTTCTTAAATAATATTCCATATCTTCTTTTGATTTTACTTGATAAGCTATTCCCTCTGCTTTTATTTCTGGAAAATCTATAACTTGTTTATTATCTTTATTTTCTCCTTGAGGTAATAATTCATATGTTGTTGTTTTTTCTCCTGCTTTACCATTTCTTACTACTTCTACGGGTACTCCTACAAGTGGTCTATATCTTTCACATAATTTAGCTAGTCTACCAAAAAATGTTTTTCCTCTTTTCCATATTTTACTTTCTTTTGATGTTTCATCATATATTGGTATATACATTTTTGCACTTACTGCTTTTCCAGCATTACAAAATGGGCATTTTTCAACTGGTTCATTATATGCTCTTAAACATTCAACATCTAATGTTTTATCTCCAACTTGTACTTCATGTACCGCTACTCCCTCAACATCATTTATATCATTATATAAAAATCTTATAACTGCTGTATCTCCATCGTCTTTTAAATTAAAATAATTATTTTTTTGCGCTCCGTAAAATTCACTTTGTTCATAATTAAATCTTGACATTTTAAATCACCTTTTAACCTTTCTTAATTTTTCTTTATAATTAATTTCATTCCTGTTCTACATTCTTCATCAACTATTATATTCATAAATGCGGGAATACATATTAAATTAATTCCTATTGGAGCTACAAAACCTCTTGCTATTGCAATTGCTTTTATTGCTTGATTAACAGCACCGGCACCTACAGCATCTATTTCAACTGTTGATTGTTCTTTTATTAATCCAGCTATTGCTCCTGCTACTGAACTAGAATTGCTATTATTTGATACTTTCAATATTTTCATATTTATTACCTTCACTTTCTTCCATTATTTTTTGCTTAGCTTTTTTTAACCAATAACGTTTATTTATTTCTTTTACTTTATCTTTATTTTTGTCTCACCATTCTTTTGCTTTTTGATTTTTTATTTGTCTAGCTAATTCTTCTAAATCTTTGTATTGTTGCATAATTATTTAACCTCCTTTTTTATATTTATTAAATTAAATGATTTTCTAAAAATCCATATTGAAAATCTTTGTAAAATTCTTCGAAATTTATATCTCATATCTACCTCCCTACATATAATATATAGTAAAATTTTAAAAATTTACAATTTGTTTTAAAATTTTTTGCCTTAATTTTGCATTCATATAATAAACTTTCCTAGTTGTAATTTTATATAATTTTGCAATTTCTTTAATTGTATAACCGGCTAAAATTAATTTACTATGAAACTTTTCTTCACTATTTAATTTATATTCATTTAATAATAAATCCGTATTTTCAATTTCTAAATTAGTTATTAAATTATCAGAAAATTCATCACATAATATATTTGCTTTATTTTTTTGTAAATTTAATTCTTCCATTTTTGTTCTTAATAAATTTTTAAATCTCTTTGCAAAATATGTTATAAATTTATTATTACAATTTAAATCATAACTTTGCAACGATAAATCCAATTCTTGTAAACAAAAACTAGCAATATCTTCACTTAATAATAATGGATATTTTTTACTTATTTGCAATACTAATCCAAAATTATTTACATAAAAATATGCTAGTATATTTGGAGATAATTTCTCCTGATATTCTTTAATAAGTTCTTTTTCATTTACCTTTCCCTCCTTTCCATTTAAAATACTTTTCATCATTTTTAGTGTTTCATACATAACCTTTTCCTACCTTTCCTTTGTAATTTTATTATACTATATAATAAATATTATATTTTGTCAATGAGTTTTTATATAAATATTTCTTGTAAATTATAAAATTCTTCTTTTGATAAATCATTTATATCTTTACCATAAGGAATTTTCAATTTTGTTATTATTTTATTATTTATATTATCTTTCAATTTTGCACAACCTTTTTCTCCTGCTTCATCAGGGTCTAATGCAAGTATTAATTTTCTACAAGATAATTCTTTTAATTGTTTATATTGATAGGATGTTCCAGTTCCATTTAATGCCACTGCTGACCTACCATATACATAACAAGTTAAACAATTTATAATACTTTCACAAATTATAACTTCATCTATATTTGGATAATATTTGTTTAATTCATATAATCCGATATACTGGCTTTTCTACTTTATTAGGATAATTAAAATATTTATAATTAACTGACCTTCGTGCTACAAACAAACAATTTCCATTTATATCTTTTATTGGAAATGTTAAACATTCTGTTTTTTTATCATATCCAACATCAAACATTTCTATTACTTTATTCGATAATTTTCTAACTTTCATATATGGATGAATATATCTATAACTTTCCAATTCTTCTTCACTTACAAACGCATTATTTTCGTTTTTAAGTGATTTTCTCTCTAAAGATATATTAATATATCTTTCATTTATTATTTCTCCTAGAAAATTATTTTTAAGCCAATTAAAACCATATTGTCCTAAATCATCTACTCCAAAACATCTACTTATCATCTGTGCTAAACTTACACTTTCACCGACATGAAAAGCAATGAC
>CANQWU010000064.1 GCA_947627605.1 uncultured Clostridia bacterium | reverse complement strand
CATTTTTTTACGCAAAAATTCCAGCGATTTCTCACTGGAATTCTTGTTTTCGGGTTCCTATTTTAGGACGCCCTCTTAATTAGTCATTTTGATATTCATAACTTGAGCACATTGATTCATCAGGTGTTTGTGTATCACAATCTTCCATTGGTGCTACTTTTATTGCCTTTAGTGTACACATATTTTGTTGTCCATTATTGAATCTGCAAGATTCTACTGTGCAATGTATTTTTTGATTTCCTTCCATTTTATATCCCTCCTATAATTTTATTATGTGTGATTTTTCATATTCTATACACTTGCTTTTACAATAATTCTTTTTTGCGAATCTAGTGTGCAAGTAATTAAAGTAATCTCTTTTTTTCCATTAGTATTTTGCGATAAACAACTCACATCCTTAGGCAATACTGTATAAATATTATAAATAGTATATTCTAGTTTTTGATTTTGTCTATCTGTTATATATATTTTATTTCCTACTTTTAATTTTTTTAAATTATGAAACATTATATTGTTTTGAAAATTATGTCCTGCTATACAGAAGTTTCCAATTTGATTTGCATCTGCTCCCCAAAATTTTGTAACTGATACATTTAGTGCTTGTTTTGAATATGGTTTTATTACATATGTTTCTAATTTTATAGTTGGTATTTCAAGTTTTGCTTCTACATCATATCCTTTATATTTTTTTGGTATTGCAACTTCTTTACTCTCTTTTTTTATTTCTTGATTCTTAGTTTCATTTTTTGGACTTATAGTATTATTAGCTTCTTCTTTTAATATATTTTCTTTCATTATGTTTTCTTGTTGTACTTTTGTTTTTTCTGATATATATGGATTTTCTATTTTTGTATCTGAAATTTTCTTTTCTTGATATATTTCAACTCCTAAAAATATAGTTATAGCTAATAGCAAAAAAAATATTGTTAGACAAAAAAATATTAAAAAGTTTTTTTGTATGTTTTTTCTTTTTTTCATTTGCTTACTCCTTATGTATATAGGGCATCTTAAACTATGCCCACTTTAGTCTACATATTTTTTTCTTTTTTAACTATATATGCAAGGCTTATTATTGATATCAATGCAATGATTATTATAGGTATAAATATATTTCTACCCGTTTTTGGTAATTCCTGTGGTTCTTCTTCTACTGGATTTTTTTCTTCTGGTTCTTGCTCTGTTGGTTCTTGTATCTCTGATTTTACTGTAAAATTAAAATCTTGTTCTACTATTGTTTCATCTGATTTTTCTCTATCTATTAATTTTAAAGTTACAACATAATCTCCTGGCTCACTAAATATTCCTTTTAAGTTTAATTCTTGAGATATATCTTCTCCACCTATTTCATAACCTTGTGAATTTCCCCATCCATCATCTATAATATCATATTGTGCATTATCTTGAGTGCTAAATCCTTCTAATTTAACTGTTCCATTTTCTGGTGCCTTTTTAACACTACCTTCTAATCTTGCTTTTGCATAAGGACGTCCCATTGCTGAAGAATATGTTAGTACAAAGTCTGTTTGTTTTCCTGCTATAATATCTCCTTTAGCTTCTAATGCTAAAGTATAATCCTCATATATTGGTTCTACTGTTACTGTTTCTACTTTTCCTGATGAAATATCATCATAAGTTGTTGTACCATTTTCTGATTTTAAATTTGAAGCTGTTACAGTAAAGTCTGTAGGATTTGATGTTTTTAGCCCTTCTTTAGCTTTAAAAGTGATTTTTGTATCATCCTTAGTTGTTGTTGATTCATTATATTCTACCGTTACTTTATCTCCTTCAGCATTGCCTGTTCCATTTTCAGTTGAAACATAATCAAATATATCATTGTCAAAGTCTACTTTTATTGTAAATGTTCCTAAAGGTTTTCCAAAAGTTACTGTAAGAACTACCTCGTCATTTGGGTGTATAAGTTTTTTGTCTACTGATACTGAAAAATCATCTAATGTATCGGCATAAACAGTTCCAGTAAAGACAGTCATTAGCAATATTGCTAAAATTGTAATACATATGATTGTTTTCTTCATATTTTTAATTCCTCCTTTTTTTGTTTTTATAGTATTATTATGTCGAATTTTCATAAAATTATTTTTCCAAGTATTGTTATGGGAAAATTTTAAAAAAATGTAATATCTAATTAATTATTACATTTTTTACTTTTTTATATTTTTTATCTTCTTTGTATCATTAAATAAAAATGCTATTTTTCCCTATTTTGAAAATTTCAAAAATAATTAGCAAAAAATTAATATTACTTATAAAAATAGAGTTGCTACTTTTTATAATAACAACTCTGTATTTTTATTCTAATTTTTTATTTTCATTTTCTTTTATGCATTTTTCTGGTGGTTCCTTAAAACTTAAATACCAAGTAATTCCATTTCGATTTTTTTCAATTTCTTCATTTCTTGCTTGTAATGCTTCAAATGTTTGTGGTGCTGGTACAATTATTGGTTGATTTGGCATCCAATTAGCAGCAGTTGAACCATTTGCACAATCTGCCATTTGCAAGGCTTGAACTATTCTAATAATCTCTGGTATAAATCTTCCTATATTCAGTGGATAAATTAAAATTGTTCTTATTATTCCTTTATCATCTATTACAAATACATTTCTGACTGTTTCTGTATTACTAACATCACTAGAAATCATCCCATATTTTCTTGCTATTTGCCCATTTCTATCTGCAATAATTGGAAAAGATACTTTTATTCCTGTTCTGCAATAAATATCATATACCCAAGCTAAATGTGAGGCGTTTCCAAAATTACCAACTATACACTTTTTATAAAATTCATATTATTAGCCCCTTCTTTTACAATGTTTAATTCTGAAAAATTAAAATATATGTATATGTTTTTAAACTCATCTAATTCTATTTTATCTATTAATTCAAATAATACTTTTTTACTTGGATTTTCAAACTTTAAAAATTCTTCAATAACTTGATTCGTTTTTTCTTTATCTTGATTTACTTGAATTTTATTTTGTAGAATCTTTATTTTATCTTGTATGTCTTTGCAGTTATTTTCAAGTTTTTCTCGCTGCTTCATAAAATCTCTCGAATATCTAAAATAGTCACTATCTGCTATAATTTCATTTAGGTTATCCATATACATTTTATCTAATTTTTTTGATATATCTTGTATTTTATTTTTTATAGTTAATAATTTTTGTTCTTCTTTTTTAATAAGCTGATTATAACTATCTTTATTTTTTTCATACATTAATTTTAAGACATCTTTGTCACAAAAAGTATTAACTATATCTCTTATATTATCAAGCACTTTATTTTCAAATTTATTATAATTATAATTACAAGTTTTGCATTTTTTATCTTTGCTTCTTGCTAAACTGCAATCAATATAGCCAATCTTTTTAGTTTTGCCTCTATAACATATTCTAAGTTGTCTACCACAATTATGGCAAAAGATTAATCCTTTTAATAATTCATTATGTTTAGGAGTCGATAAGCTTTTTTTATTTTTTAAGATTTCCTGAACTTTTATAAAATCATCTTTTGAAATAATTGCTTCATGTGTATTTTCTACTCTTATATATTCATTTTCATCCTTAGGTTTTCGCTTTTTTACTTTATATGAGACTGTAACACATTTATTCTGTACGGTATTTCCAATGTATACTTCATTTACAAGTATCGCTCTTATTGTTTTAGGACTCCAAGTTGTTCTTTGATGTTTTAAATTAAAGTATTTGCTTGGAGGCTCAATTCCTTCTTTGTCTAAAATATTTGATATTTTCTGAAATCCATTTCCTTGTAAATATAGTTCAAAAATCTTTTCTACAACATAAGATACATTTTTATCTATTTCTAATTTATTTTTATGAGTAGTACTTTTTTTATATCCATAGGGAGCAATACTTCCTAAATATTCTCCTTTTAATTCTTTTTCTTGCAAAACTCCTTTTATCTTTTTAGAAATATCTTTTGCATACATATCATTTATTATAGCTTTAAAAGGTGTTACATCATTATTGGTACTATCTAAAAATGTATCTATTCCATCTAATATGGAAACATATCTAACACTTTTTTCTGGAAAATAATTTTCTATGTAATAACCTGTTTTTATATAATCCCTTCCAAGTCTTGACAAGTCCTTGGTAATTACCATATTGATTTTTTTATTTTCAATATCATCTATCATTCTATTAAAATCAGGTCTATCAAATGTTGTTCCAGATATTCCATCATCTTTGTATTCATCTATTAAAACAAGTTGATTTTCTTTTATATATCTTTGCA
>CANQWU010000063.1 GCA_947627605.1 uncultured Clostridia bacterium | reverse complement strand
GACATTCACCCCGATGTCTGCGTTACTGCAAGACAAATCTGGAAGAAAATGCAGCACAGAAGATTGAAAAGAGGATATATATAGATTAAAAATAGATTTATCCTTGGATTACAAAAAATCACATAAGTGAGAGGAGGATAATTGTGTTCCTTAAAAGCATAAAAATATATAATTTTCGTAAATTTGGGGTTAAAAATAATCAAGTTAAATTTGTTGATGCAGAAAATTATGTTGTAAGTAGAACCGGTGCTGATGTTAATATTGCATCTACAACGACTTTGATTGTTGGAAAAAATAATGCGGGAAAGACAACGATAATTACAGCACTCGACAAGTTGATTCATGGAGAAAAGATAAAAGCAAATGATATTAATTACACATATTTGCGATATTTGATTTCCAGATATCAATCAGATATTTATGAAGAAATGCCTTACATAGAATTTGTAATCACTATAGGGCTAGATAAGGGAAAAGAAGATTATATAACAAATATAGTTCCGTTTATGATATTAAGTGATGTTGATGCAACAGAGCTGGACATCGTTGTGAAATATGAATTGGCGGATAATGAATTATTTATAAAAGATGTTAAAGGCATATTGGAAAAGAAATATGATGAAGTAATTACTTTTTCAAAAATCCTTGAAGTAATAGATGATTCAGAGTTTGAACTTAATTACTACAATAGAAATGATATATTAGTTGAAAAGTTTCATTTAAATACGTTGATTGAGTTAGCAAAAATTGAAGCAATAACAGTAACAGGAGAAAAATGTTTATCAGAGGCATTTAACAAAATTGTACAGTATCGATATAAAGAATTGTCTACAGAAAAGGAAAAGTTGGAAGATAATATTATAAAAATAAATGAGAGCCTGACTAAAGATATTGATAAAAAACATACAAAGGATATAAATGCTTCCTTAAAAAGAATTATAGCTGATGAAACATTACAAGTAGCGTTAAGCGCAGATTTATCTTTTCAAAAACTGTTTAGTAGTTTAATTAAATATGAATATGTAGAAAAGGATAATCATATTCCAGAAAATCAATTTGGACTAGGATATACTAATTTGATGATGATTATTGCAAAGTTAATTGAATACATGGAAAAATATCCAGAGTCATCATTTAACAGCAAGATTAATTTGATTTCTATTGAAGAACCGGAAACATATATGCATCCACAAATGCAAGAATTGTTTATCAGGTATATTAATGACGCTGTAAATGTTCTTTTAGGGAAGAAACATAAAAATGTAAATAGTCAATTGCTTATTACAACACATTCATCACATATTTTGAATAGTAAAATTCACGAGGGAGGAAGTTTTGATAATATCAATTATATTACAGTGGGAAAAGACCGAGTGAAAGTCCTGGCCTTAAATGATGAGATGGTTGCGCCCGATGGGCAAACGGCAGACAAAGATTTTATGTTTGTGAAAAAGCATATTAAGTTTGGTATCTCAGACTTATTTTTTGCTGATGCAGCCATATTAGTTGAAGGCATAAGTGAATATAATATATTGCCATATTATTTAGATACGGACGGGGTTCTTAAACACTATTATATAAGTGTTATGAATATAAATGGTGCACATGGATTAGTCTATTCAAAACTAATTAAAATGTTAGGAATACCTACAGTTATAATTACTGATTTAGATATTAAACGCTCTGAAAGTGAAAAAGATAAATATGCTCAAATAACAAATCTGAATGGGAAAATAACTACTAATAAGACGATACAAGCATATAACTCTGGAAATGCTCAATTAGATTTATTACCATTCCCTTGTATAAGGACTGATAATGTTTATCTTACTTATCAGAATAAAATTAGTTATTATTATCCAACCAGTTTCGAAGAAGCTTTTATTCTGACAAATTATAAAAATGGAATTTTAAATGAGGCTCTTAAAGAAGTCAAACCAGATGTATATAAAAAAATAACAGATGATGGTATGAATTTAAACAAAAATCGAAAGTTTTCATATATGTGGCAAAGGAAACTAAAGGATGAAAAGAGTGATTTTTCAAATGAGCTTTGGTATAGACTCCTTACAAGTGATGATAAAAAACCACAGTTACCGAATTATATATTAGGTGCATTTGATTATTTAAGGAAAGAATTGAAAAGTGGGTAATTTTTATGTTAGAAAAAATCTCTGAGAATAATAAAGAAAAAGAAAAAATGGTGCAAGAAAAAATCTATCTTAAAATTAAAGAAAAAGATAGTGTTATTTTTAATGCAGGTGCAGGTGCAGGTAAAACGTATGCTTTGGTAGAATGTTTGAAATATGTAATCCGAGAGTATGGGAAAATTTTAAAGGATAATAATCAACGAATAATCTGTATAACATATACTAAAGTTGCTGCAGAAGAAATTAAATCAAGAATAGGTAATACTAGTCTTGTTTTAATTTCAACAATTCACGAGCGCATATGGAAACTGATTAGTTCTTATCAAGGAGAACTTGTTGAAATTCATAAGGAATATTTATTAGCACAAATTGAAGAGTTACAAGAAAAACTATCTTGTGATGAAAAATTAAATGCGTATCGCATTTTAGATCCAGAGAAAAAGGAAGATTTTTTAAAATGTATTTTAGATAAAAAGGAAGTATACTATCGAAATTATAATAAAGGTGCAAAGGAGTTTCGCATTGCTTTACAAAATGCGATTGGTAATTGGGATGAATTATTAAAAAATATATCTACTTTTAAAAAGATTGTTAATACACTGTATAAAATTCAAAATTATAAGATGTGTATAAGTAATATTGAAGAAAAAATGGAAGAATACAAAGCTATAAAGTATAATACTATATAATAAGGATCAGTTACATAAAATGAGAATTGGCCACGATACCTTATTATTATATGGATATAAAATAATATGCAAATATAACTTACTTAAACAATCTATAGTAGATACTTTTCCATACATTTTTGTGGACGAATATCAAGATACAAATGAAACTGTAATAAAAATATTGGCAATGTTACAACAGTACTCGATTGCAATAAGGCATAGGATATTTGTAGGGTACTTTGGGGATTCCGTTCAAAATATATATGATGATGGTGTTGGAAAAAAAATCAATCATCTGCACACGGATTTGGTTAATGTAGATAAGGTATTTAATAGAAGATCCACCAATGAGGTTATTACTGTTGCAAATAGAATAAGACTTGATAATATTGAACAGATTTCTATATATGAAGACTGTGATGGCGGCAGCGTAAAGTTTTATGCTGGTAAAGAGGAAGATATTAATAGTTTTATAGAAAAAAGTAGTATTTTTATGGGTGCAAATGAAGACGAACCAGTAAGATGTTTTATGTTGACAAACAAATCAGTTGCACACTATAGTGGCTTTGAAAATATATATGAAAGTTTTGCTAGAACTCAATATTATAAACGATACTATAATCAATTAAATACAGAATTATTAAGTGATGATGTTACTAAGTTAGGTGAGATACCGATTCTATTATATCGGGTAATGAAATTTGTAAGAGATATACAGCGAGAGGAAACGCCTCTGACATATTTGCTTAAAGAAGAGGTTTATAAAAATAAAAACATAAATCAAGTAAAAGAATTGATAGATAAACTGAGAACGATTAATGGGAAATGTTTAGGAGAATATATTAAAGCGATCTTCAATTTAAGTTCTAACGAAACAAATGGAGATGTAAAAAGAGTAGTGGAAGATTTATTTGATATTGGAGTATCTACCTATGATGGATTGTTTGAATATGTATGCAGAGCGTTATTTCCAGAAATGGAGACAGAAGAAGATTCAAATTTGGCTAAAGAGACAATAAAAGAATTATTCGCTATAAATATTGAAGAGTATTTACGCTGGTTTTCATATATTATGAGAGATATAAAATCTGATGTAATTTATTACACATGTCATGGCACAAAAGGCTTAGAATTTCAGAATGTAATTATAATCCTAGGGAATGCATTTGGTCGTAAACAACATTATTTTGATTTCTTTTTTGAAAATTACGGTAAAGATTCTATGCTAGTCGGTGATGAACTTTTGCAATATGAAAAAGCAAGAAATTTATTATATGTGGCAATCAGTCGTTCTATAAAAAATTTAAGAATTCTATATATAGATGAAATATCAAAATTTGAAGAAAGCATAAAAAGAATTTTTGATAAAGTTTTAAAATATGATCCAGCAGAAGTCTTTGAATAATTTTTTGAAATGAATGTGTATAATGAAATAAGTGAGAAAAATCAAGGCAATTATGTATGTAATGGGTAATAGCTTGTAAGCGCTAAATAAAACGGCGGCTTTCTTTGACGGATCGAAAACCTTATAATGCTTGATAGAAAACGTTAGCATTT
>CANQWU010000062.1 GCA_947627605.1 uncultured Clostridia bacterium | reverse complement strand
AATTGTATGTGGCTCAAGGGTGTTGTTATGCGTGCCCATTACAACGGATTGATGCCGAGAAACCCATTTGCTCAATTCCACATAAGCCCCAATGTTAAGGAGAGGGAGTTTCTGACCGAAGATGAATTAAAAGCGGTGATGACACACGATTTTACGGATAGCAAGTTGGCATATATCCGAGACCTGTTTGTGTTTGCAAGTTTTACAGCCTTGTCATTCGTGGATATTAAGGAACTGACCACCGATGATATTGTAGAAATAAACGGTGAGAAATGGATATTATCCAAGCGACACAAAACCAAAATACCGTTCCAAGTTAAGTTGTTGGATATTCCGTTGCAGATTATCAAGCGATACGAGCCATTCCAAGAGAACAAACTCGTATTCCCCAATTTGAACTATTGGAGTATATGTAAACCATTGAAAAAGATGATAAAAGAGTGTGGAATCGACAAGGACATTTCATTCCATTGTTCAAGACATGGATTTGCGACCCTTGCCCTCAGTAAAGGTATGCCAATCGAGAGTGTAAGTAGAGTTTTAGGACATACGAACATCGTTACAACACAGCTATATGCGAAGATTACCACCGAGAAAATCGACAAGGATTTAACGATGTTCGGCAACCAACTTAATCAATCATTCGGTAACACCACAATGGCATAAGGTATGGAACGAGCAATTATAACAATCAGCGAATCGGGTAATGTGAGCATACCCGATGGCAATGTATGGATGTCTTTTGCGGAACTTGTGGGGCTGTTCGATGTGGCAGCACCCACACTAAAGGTTGCAATCCGAGCCATACACAAAAGCGGAGTAATAGCGGAACATACGCAACATTGCGAAGTAATACCATATACCTATTGGGCTACCCTCTACAATATGGATATGATTGCAGCCCTTGCTTTCCGTATCAACTCATACGGTGCGGAGAAGATACGTAGTGAGTTGTTAAAGAGAATATGCGGACGAAAAGAGAAAATATGTTATCTCTTTTCGCTTGCCAATTCTCCAGTGGGTATGTCATAGATTTGATAAATAGCAGGTACGCAATGGATACCTGCTATTTATCATTTATCGCTTCTGCTCCTCTATAAATACATCTATTTCTCCTAAATAACCAATTTCCTTAGGAAGTACAAACATATTGTTAGGATTTACATATTTTCTGAAATGGTCTTCAATATCGGATATTTCCAAATCTTCAATGCTCGTATTAGTGTTGAATCCCACAGGTTGGATATGACACAATTTCCAATCAGACAAAGCATAACGACCTAAAGATTTTGTGTATTTAGCTTTTGCCTTAATCTCCTTTGTTGCCATAAATACCACTGGTAACTCTTTTTGGCTCAACAGTTCTTTGATTTGAGATAAGGTAAACACCCTTCCTCTTAACACGTTATAATACGCCCAAATAGCTACGGTATTATCTGAAACGATAATTTCTCTTCCACAGGGATGCACAAATGATTGACCTCGCTTATTTGTTTCTTTACGAACAATCAATGGCATATCTTTATCTGCAATCCATTCCTCTATTAGACTATTCCAATTTGTGAGTACTTCAATATCTATCTGAGGATTGTTGGGAGAATTACGCCATAATGTACCTATTTCCTTAATTTTCATTCGGATTTCTTCCCCTACCAAATCTTTTGTGGAAATATATCTTTCGGTTTGCTTATATGTTGAGGATTGTCCTGATATTAGAAACTGCATAGCTCGTTTAGGCGGATATTTACAACTATACAATCTACCCTCTTGATAACTCTTGGTTTCAATGATATTTGAAAAAACACGATAGAAGTCAGCTTTTGTAAACTTGAATGTTCCATTTGGAGTATGGACAATAAATGAATCATTATCTTTCAAAGGCTCAATCAAATCAGCCTTAAAACACAATCTACTACTTGTATATTCTACCATATGTTTACTATTCAAACAAATTATACCACAAAGGTACTCGAAATAAACCAAATGAGAGCATTTATGCCGTTTATAATTGTTTAGAGTTTGTAGCACCTCTCAAATTCCAATCCCCATAGTACTTTATTCACTATTCTGCTACGATTTGCGTAGCAACTTATCCGTCAATCACTTATATTTTTGTAGCTGACATTTTTTGAACTTAAAAGCATTTGAAAATGGAAGCTAACAAAGTAACATCAAGCCATAAACCGCCATCAGATGGTGGTATGGCAAAAGAAGAATTTATCCGAGTGGGAACAACGCTCTACAAGATTGTGGAGCAACCGAGACTGAGCGGTGGATATGTAAAGAAGCGTATCCCCTGGAACAATGAAACGCTCCGCCAAGACTATGGCAAGGACTACATCGGCAGCGTTCCCAAGTATGACGGATTCTGTACCGTACCCGAACACATCGGCTATCGCCCTGTAATCGGCAAATTCCTTAACCTCTATGAGCCGATAGACCACCGACCACAAGAGGGTGATTTCTCCTCTATCCGTTCATTGGTGGAGCATATCTTCGGTGAGCAATACGAGTTGGGTATGGACTATCTGCAACTGCTCTACCTGCAACCCGTTCAGAAGTTGCCAATCCTGTTATTGGTATCGGAGGAACGCAATACAGGCAAGAGTACATTTCTTAATTTTCTGAAAGCCCTCTTTCAGAACAATGTAACATTCAACACCAACGAGGATTTCCGCAGTCAATTCAATTCCGATTGGGCTGGCAAACTTCTTATTGTGGTTGATGAAGTGTTGCTCAACCGCAGGGAGGACAGCGAACGATTGAAGAATCTGAGTACCACACTATCCTACAAGGTGGAAGCCAAAGGCAAAGACCGTGATGAAATTGCATTCTTCGCCAAATTCGTGCTATGCTCCAACAACGAGTATCTGCCCGTAATCATCGATGCAGGGGAAACACGCTATTGGGTACGCAAGATAAACCGCTTGCAGTCCGATGATACCAACTTCCTGCAACGCTTGAAAGCGGAGATACCTGCATTTCTCCATTTCCTCACCAATCGAAAGTTATCCACCGATAGGGAGAGCCGAATGTGGTTCAATCCCTCATTGCTGCATACCGAAGCATTGCAGAGGATTATCCGAAGCAACCGCAACCGATTGGAGATTGAAATGTCGGAGCTGCTGCTCGACATAATGGCGACTATGAATGTGGATAGCGTTTCATTCTGCCTTAACGACCTTATTGTGCTGTTGATGCACTCTCAGGTAAAGGTAGAGAAACATCAAGTGCGTAAGGTGGTGCAGGAGTGTTGGAAACTGACACCTGCACCCAACGGGCTTACCTACACCACCTATCAAGGCAACTACAACCAAAGTTGCCACTATGAGCCGATAAGGAGAGTGGGACGCTACTACACCATCACAAGGGAGCAACTCGAATCTTTGTAACACTATTATTTTTCTGTTGAATTGTTGAACATGAGTATAAACACGCTGATAATAAACAATATACGCCCTCAACAAAATCTCAACAAGCCAAAAGAGAAGTTGAGATACAGCACACACCAAATTGCAGATTTCTCTTTTGGTGAGCAGTTTGTTGAGAATATGTTGAGCTGTTACAAGTCTGTATATAAACATATTACATCAACAATTCATCAATTCAACAAATTTTCATCAACATTAAAACCGTATGTAATATGACAATCCAAGACGCAAAACAAATAAAGTTGGCAGACTACCTGCAAAGTTTGGGCTATACACCCATTAAGCAACAAGGCAGGAGCCTATGGTATAAATCACCGCTGAGGAACGAAACCGATGCTTCGTTCAAGGTAAACACAGAACTCAACCAATGGTATGACTTCGGTATCGGCAAGGGTGGCAACATCATCGCATTGGCTGCGGAACTCTACCATAGCGAGAATGTAGCCTATTTGTTGGAACGCATAGCGGAGCGAACACCGTACATTCGCCCGGCATCATTCTCTTTTGGCGAGCAGAAAGCACATAACAGCAGTTTTCAAGGCGTACAAGTTGGCGAATTATCTTCTCTTGCCCTTATCGACTATCTGCGAGGACGAGGAATAAACATCGAACTCGCCAAAAGAGAGTGTAAGGAGTTGCGATTTGAGCATAACGGCAAACCATATTTCGCTATCGGTTTCCCGAATATCTCTGGTGGCTATGAGCTCCGCAACCGCTACTTCAAAGGTTGTCTTGCTCCAAAGGATATTACCCATATCCGACAGCAAGGAGAGCAGCGAGATGTGTGCTATCTCTTCGAGGGCTTTATGGATTATCTCTCTTTCCTTACAATTCGAGTGAACAACAATCCCGAAGAGCCACGCACAGAAGAGCAGGATTATATGGTGCTGAACTCCGTTACAAACCTCTCAAAAGCCGAGCAACTGCTCCACCCATACACCCGAATAGGTAGCTTTCTCGACAACGACCAAGCAGGGCAAAGAGCCTATGAGAATCTGAAAAAGATGTTCGGGAATAGGCTTCAAGATATGTCGCATCACTACGCAGGACACAAGGATTTGAACGACTACTTATGCCACCGAAACCAAGCAAAACAGGCAGAGAAAAAGTCGCAAGTCCAATCCGCAAGGCGGATGCATAATCAACCCCCAAAGAAAAAAAAGGGATTGGGGCTATAATCGGCACGCTCGCTTTCCCAAAGGTATTTAGCAAAAATACCATAGCTCAATAGGGCGTTTTCTTAACGCA
>CANQWU010000061.1 GCA_947627605.1 uncultured Clostridia bacterium | reverse complement strand
TTTTACAATTTGGATTTGCTATTGTGATAAGATTATTTTTTTATAAATATCTTGGAATTATCACATTGTTTTATAATATTGTAAGTATTTTAATTATTCTTGGTATATTGAAGGAAAGTACAAGACTTTCAAATGATTTACCATGGATAATATTAATTCTAATATTCCCAATATTTGGAACAATTTTATTAATTACTTTAGGAAAAAATTATTCTAAAAACAAATTATTAAAAAATATATTTGAATATGAAGAAAAATATAATAAATATTTAGTTCAAGAAGAAGAATTAAAAAATGAAATAGATAATAAAAAATTAGATAATATTAAATACTTGATAAATAGAACAAATAATTTCGTAAGTACTAATAATGAAATTACTTATTATAACTTTGGAGAGAAATTTTATCCTGAATTATTAAAAGAATTAAAAAAAGCTGAAAAATTTATATTTATGGAATACTTTATCATTAACGAAGGAATTATGTGGAATGGTATTTTGGATATATTAAAAGAAAAAGCATCCAAAGGTGTAGATGTTAGAATATTATATGATGATATGGGAAGTATTGCGATGCTTTCTACAAATTATTCAAAACAGCTTGCAAAGTATGGTATAAAATGTATTACATTTAATAAGTTAAGTCCTTTTAGAGGAATATTTATGAACAATAGAGACCATAGAAAAATTACAGTTATAGATGGAAAAGTAGCTTTTTCTGGTGGTGTTAATTTAAGTGATGAATATATAAATGTTAATAGCAAACTAGGTATATGGAAAGATAATGGAATTAAAATTGTTGGTGATGCTATTTGGAATTTAACAGTCATGTTTTTAACTTTATGGAATGCTAATATAAACGAGGATAAAGATATTACTAAATTTAAATATACATTTAATAGTACTGATAAAAAGAATGGCTATGTTATTCCTTATGGAGTTGCACCACTTCATAAAGACTTAATTGGAGAAGATGTTTATATAAATATGATTAATAGTGCTAAAGACTATTTATACATAATGACACCATATTTAATAATAGATACTGATATGGTTAATGCACTTTGTAGAGCTACTAAAAGAGGAGTTGACGTAAGAATAATAGTACCAGGAATTCCTGATAAAAAAATAGTTTATACGCAAACATGTTCATTTTTTAAAGTATTACACGATAATGGGGTAAAAATTTATAAATATACAAATGGATTTGTTCATTCAAAGGTATTTCTATCAGATGATGTTAGAGCAGTAGTAGGAACAATAAATATGGATTATAGAAGCTTATATCTTCATTTTGAAAATGGGATTTATATGGAAAATGTTAGTGAAATAAAGGAAATATTAAAAGACTTTGAAAGTACTTTTGAGGAAAGTAAAAAAATAGATGATAATGATGTAAAAGCAGGCTTTTTAAAATCTTTATGGCAAGCTATTTTAAGATTGCTTGCACCATTGTTTTAATTGTATATAGATTGTAATTGAAAAATAGAAGTTATTTAAATAGGATTTATTTTGTACCATCGGAGGAAATATGAAAATAATAATAATAGATTTTATAATTTTAATTCTTTTTTATGTTTTTATATTCTATAAAAAGTGGAAAGAAAAAGGAAAAGATATATTATTTATAAATACTCTACTGTATATATATTTGTCTTTTGTTTTGTATTTTACATTAATGCCAATAATAACATCATTGCCATTTATATTTGACCATCCTTATAGATTAATGAATTTAGTGCCATTTATTGATGTAATAAGTGGTAGAGGCGATTTTGCTAGGCAAATAGCATTAAATATAATAATGACAATTCCATTTGGCTTTTTATTTCCACTTACTAATAATAAACCGAAGTTTGTAAAAACAATAAGTTATACAATTATATTAAGTCTAAGTATTGAGTTATTACAACCTTTATTAAGTGATTTCAGAGCATCAGATATAACTGATGTAATAACTAATATGATAGGTGGAGTTATTGGATATATATTGTATTCAATCTTTAAACCATTAATAACTAAAATATTAAATTATATAAAAAATAAATAAAATAAATTACAATTTGCATTATTAACACAAATTGTAACTCATGGAGGTAATGAAATGAATAAGCCAATTATTGGAATAATAGGAAAAGTTCAGCCACAATATGGAGATGATATTTGGCATAGAATTGATGAAGTTGATGAAATAAGGTATTTAATTGTAAAAAATGGTGGTATAGCTATAATGTTATTACCAACAGAAGAAACTCTAAAATTTAACGATAATGATGTTAAAGATGATACAATTTTAAGAGATGAAGAAAAAAATGAATTATATAGACAAATAGACTTATGTGACGGTTTTATATTACAAGGTGGACTATATAGTTCAAATTACGAAATAGAAATGGCTAAAAGAGTTATAGAATTAGATAAACCACTTATTGGAATTTGTGCAGGATTTAATAATATTTTAAGGGCAATAGGTACAGATGTAATTGAAGATAAAACTAAAAGTCATGATATATATGACAAAAATTATAGACATAAAATAAATATATCTATAGGAACTAAATTATATGATTTAATAAAACAAAAAGAATATTCTGTAAATAGTATTCATAGCATGATAGCTCCTAAAGAAAATGTCGAGGGTTATGCGAAAATATCATCGACTTCTTACGATGACTTAGTAGAAAGTTTTGAGTTAAACAATAAAAAATTTGTAATAGGAATAAAATGGCATCCAGAATTGATGCTTGAGGATGAATTTACTAAGAACTTATTTAAAGAATTTATTGAAAAATGTAAATAAAGTTAATGTTATACAAAAAGGATCATATCAAAGGTATATTTATAATTTTTAGAAAATAAAATAGTAATTTATGATTATAAATATGAATTAAGATAAGGAAGATAATTATATATGGAGAAATGGTTAAAGTGGGCTATTGAAATACAAAGTATAGCACAGGCAGGAATTGAATATACAGATAATGTTTATGATATCGAAAGATATGAAAGGCTAAGAGAAATATCAGCAGAAATGATTAATGAAAAATCTAATATTTCATTAGATAAAGTAAAAAACTTATTTTGCAATGAAACAGGATATCAAACTCCTAAAATAGACACTAGAGCCGCAATATTTAAAGATAATAAAATTTTGTTAACTCATGAAAACAATGACACTTGGTCTTTGCCTGGGGGATGGTGTGATGTATTAGAATCTGTAAAATCTAACACAATAAAAGAAGTAAATGAAGAAACTGGATTAGATGTAAAAGCAATAAAAATAATTGCAATACAAGATAGAAATAAGCATAATAAACCTATATATGCTTATGGAGTTTGTAAAATATTTGTACTATGCGAAGTAATAGGTGGAGAATTTAAAGAAAATATAGAAACGACAGAAATTAATTATTTTTCATTGGAAAATTTACCAAGTAATTTGGCAGAAGAAAAAACAAATAAAGAACAAATTGAAATGTGTTTTAAAGCGATAAAAGATAAAAATTGGAATACACAATTTGACTAATAAATTACAATTTGTGTAAGTAAGATAAATAGTAATTTGTGGAGGAGGAAAAAGTTGATTTATAAAAATTCTAAAGATTAAAAAAATACAAGGACTTTTAGATACCTTGTATTTTTTTAATAAAATTTTGTAACGAAACACCAAAAACAGATGTCTAATAATATAAAGGGGGAAAAAAGTGAAGTGGAGGAATTTTACAAAAAGTATTCTAGCCTTGTATATCATTATTTAATAAGTTTATGTCAAAATAAAGAAATTGCAGAAGAACTAACGCAAGAAACATTTTACAAAGCAATAAAAGGAGTAAAAAAATTCAAAGGAAAATGCAAAGTTAGTAGTTGGCTCTGCCAAATTGCAAAAAATGTTTGGAGTGATTACTTAAATAAAGAAAAAAAAATAAATACAGTTTCTTTTGATAATTATTACGTTAATAATTTACTGATTGAAAAGACTTTAGAAAATGAAATAGAAGATAGAAACGAAGTAATTAATTTATATAAGCAAATACATAAATTAGATGAAAAAACAAAAGAAGTCTTTTATTTAAGAATAAACGGAGAATTTTCTTTTAAGGAAATTGGAGATATTTTAGATAAAAGCGAAGAATGGGCAAGAATAACTTTTTATAGAGGAAAAATAAAATTAAAGGAGGAGTTAGAAAATGATTAACAAAGAATGTGAAATTGTAAGGGATTTAATTCCAAACTATGTAGAAAAAACTTTGAGTAAAGTAAGTAATGAATTTATTGAAACACATATTGATAATTGTAAGAATTGCAATAAAATATTAAAAGCAATACAAAAAGAAAAAACACAAACAGAAAATCAAGAAGTAATAGAGAGTAATTATGAAATTGATTATTTAAAAAAATATAATAGAAAAATAAAAATTTTAAAATATATTATTAGTATATTCATAATTGTATCAATAGCAGCTGGAGGAACTGCATTAGCAAGGTATATTAAAATTCAAAATGATTATAATTATAAGCATAACATTATCACTACTGCATATCAAAATCTTCAAAAGCTAAAACAAGAAGAAAATTTTTCGTTTATTAAAAAGCCTAGTAGTGTTTGGACTCTTTCATTTTATTACAAAAATGGAAAATATAAGCTAGTTAGTGACTTTGAAAAAGAAAAAGGTACAGAAGATGACTGGATAGATTATGGATTTGTAACAGAAAATGGATGTAAATATATACAATTTTGTAAATTAAATGACGGAATGGGAATTACTTCTAGTAATATGAGTGCAGATATAAGAGATCAGCAAGTTTCTACTATCTGTTTAGAAGATTTTTATA
This sequence comes from uncultured Clostridia bacterium, assembly GCA_947627605.1. GTDB lineage: Bacteria > Bacillota > Clostridia > TANB77 > CAG-508 > CAG-269. Next base: position 232 of record CANQWU010000061.1, on the reverse strand, counting down.
ATTTGGGAAAAATAGAATGTGCATCTCTTGAAATTAGAGATAATATTTATCAGGAAAAAGAATGTTATGTATTAAGAAAAAATAATGAGAATGATGATTATGAGGAAATTTGGGTTGATAAGGAAAGTATGATGATATTAAAAGAAGCTACAAAGTTATTTGGAAAATTAACAGAAGAAAGTTATTCTTGGTCAATAGGAAATATTACAAATGAAGATATTATGATAAAAGA
>CANQWU010000060.1 GCA_947627605.1 uncultured Clostridia bacterium | reverse complement strand
CATACCTCCATTATATCATAGGGTGATCTTTTCATAAGTTAATTTCATAGGGTGATCTTATCACAAGTTATTCATAACATATTCAGGATACTCTTGCAATTACTGTAAAAATGTAGTACAATATAAACATAAAATGGAACAAGGGGAGTTAGTTATGTTGGAGAAAATAAACTCACCAGAAGATGTAAAAAAGTTAAACGAACAAGAAAAGAAACAATTAGCTGAAGAAATTAGAAAATATATATTAGAAATTGTATCAGAAAATGGAGGACATTTAGCCTCTAATTTAGGTGTGGTAGAGTTAACAATTGCTCTACACACCGTTTTTGATGTTTCAAAGGATAAGATTATATGGGACGTAGGGCATCAAACTTATGTACATAAAATTTTAACAGGAAGAAGAGAAGCATTAAAAACATTAAGAAAATTAAATGGAATAGCAGGATTTCCTAAAACAAGAGAATCTGAAACAGATTGTTTTAATACAGGACATAGCAGTACCTCTATATCTGCTGCACTTGGAATGGCAAGGGCAAGAGACTTAAAAGGAGAGGACCATTCTGTAATTGCAGTAATAGGAGATGGAGCATTAACAGGTGGAATGGCATTAGAAGCATTAAATGATACAGGATTTAGCAAATGTAAAATGACGGTTATATTAAATGATAATGAAATGAGCATATCACCTAATATTGGAGGACTAAATAAATTTTTAAGTAAGCTAAGAACCAAAAAATTATATACAAAATCAAATATATCTGCAAAAAAAATTATTTGGAAAATACCAGGTATAGGAAAACCAACTGTAAAAATAATTCAAAGAGTAAAAAGAAGTATAAAACAACTAATTATTCCAAAAATGTTTTTTGAAGATATAGGTTTTACGTATTTAGGACCAGTAGATGGGCATAATATTACAGAATTAGAAAATATTTTACGTTTAAGTAAACAAGTAGATACACCTGTGCTAATTCATGTACTAACTAAAAAGGGAAAAGGATATGAAATTGCAGAAAATAGTCCAGATAAATTTCACGCAACAGGACCTTTTAATATATCAACAGGAGAGCCTAAAAAAGAGAAAACACCAGATTATTCAAAAATCTTTGGAGAAAAATTAGTAGAACTTGCAGAGGAAAATAAAAATATTGTTGCAATTACGGCATCTATGAAAGATGGTACAGGATTATCAAAATTTCAGAAAATGTTTCCAGAGAGATTTTTTGATATTGGTATTGCAGAACAACATGCAGTAACATTAGCAGCAGGGATGGCAAAAGAAGGATTAATTCCGGTTGTACCAATTTATTCATCTTTTTATCAGAGAGCTTATGACCAAGTAATACATGATATTGCTATTCAAAATTTACCAGTTGTATTATGTGTAGATAGAGCTGGACTTGTTGGGGCAGACGGAGAAACACATCAAGGACTTCTTGATATGGCATTTTTTAGATTAGTACCAAATTTAACAATTATGGCACCAAAAGATTTTAAAGAATTAGAAAATATGTTAGAATTTGCAGTAAACCTAAAGAAACCAGTTGTTATTAGATATCCTAGAGGTGGAGAAAGCAATGAGGTTAAATTTGAAAAACATGAAAAAATGCAATTAGGAAAAGTAGAATTTATTAAGAAATTTAATGAAAAATCATCAGACAAAGTGAGTATAATTGCAATTGGGAAAATGGTAGCAAAAGGAATGAAATTAGCAGAAAATCTAGAAAAAGAGGGAAAAGATGTACAAGTTATCAACACTAGATTTTTAAAGCCAATTGATAGAAATGCTATAGTAGAAGCTATTAAACAATCACAAAAAATTATTACAATGGAAGATGGAACTATTATAAATGGATTAGCTACAGCAGTTAAAGAAATAATAGCAGAAGAAAAACTAACTAATATAGATTTAGAAACACATGCATATCCAGATAAATTTATCGAACATGGAAGTGTGGAAGAACTAGAAAAAATGTATTGGTAGTCAGAAAGGGGGAAAAATGGAAGACAAAATACTATTAGATAAGATATTAGACAAGGCCAAACAAAGTGAGAGTAAAGGAAAAATTGAAAACACGGATTTTTTAGATATGTATCAAGTAGCTCTTGCTAAAAAATTTATAGTACAAAATAAAATGAACAATGTATTGCTATATGGTGGATATGAAAATGCTGAAAGAAAGGTAGCAATATTTTATCCCAATAATGTAGAACTAGATCCAAATGATAGTGAAATATTAGAAATAGTTAGAATAAAATTATGGAAAGACGAAAAATATACACATAGAAATTATTTAGGTGGAATTATAAAAATCGGTATGAAACGAGAAAAAATTGGTGATATACTAGTAGCAGAAGATGGTGCAGATATTATAGTAAAATCTGAAACAGCTAAAGCTTTAGCACAAGAACTTGCAACTTTGACAAGATTTCAAAACAGTCAAATATCAGTAGAAAAAATTATAAATATTAGACAGCCAGAAATCAAAGTGGAGGAAGTAGATATTATTGTTCCATCATTAAGATTAGATAGTGTAGTGTCTGACTTAGCAAAAACTTCTAGGAGTAAAGCGGTAGAAATATTAGCACAAGAAAGAGTTTTTGTAAATGGTCAAAATGAAACAAAACCTTCTAAAATTATAAAAATAGGAGATATTATTACAATAAGGGGAAAAGGAAGGTTTGTTATTAAGGAAATGAAAGGAAATACGAGAAGCGGAAGAAATATATTATTAGTTGAAAAATATGTGTAAAAAAAGGAGCTTAACTAATTGATAGTTAGCTCCATTAAAATTGCATCATCATCTTTATAATAATTTTTACGAAGTCCCACTTCATAAAAACCAAATTTTTGATATAAATGAATAGCAGATATATTATTTTTAGCTACTTCTAAATGGATAGTAGCTATTTTTCTAGCCTGTAATTCTAATAAAATATTTTTCATAAGCAAATTACCAATACCACAATTTCTAAAGGATTTACGTACAATAATATTCATAAGTTCGGCTTCATTAAAAATGGTTTTAAAACCTGCAAAACCAATAATTTGATTATCAATTTTTGCAACTAAATATATTGAATGTTCAGAAGATAATTCTTCTTTTAAAATATCATATGTCCAAAAATCATCAAATTCATTTTGTAAACAATTACAAATTTTATCTAAATCATTAAAATTCATTATAGTAATTGCAACTTTAGATTTATCAAACTCCATTTATTAGTTCTCCTTTTTGGCTAATTTTTCTTCTAGTTGTCTTTCTGCTTGAGGCTTTTTTAAATACAAAGGTAAAATATTATTTTCACCAAATTGATTATAATATTCTGCACCTGCAATAGCTAGTGAATATGAATCTAAATCATTGTTTTCTATAAAACTACTATTAGGAATATTAGTTTTTATTATATCTTTATAAATTTCAGCACCATCACCAACAAAAAGTACATTGTCAAAACTTTTTATACTTTGTAGCATTTTTGTAACCTGACTACTTACAGGTTCTGTTTTACAAAAAATTTTATCATTTATTAATTCATAAACTGCAAAGTAACAATTATCATTTTTACAATCTATAAGGCTACAAATTGTTTTAATATTTTTTAGATTTAATAGTTTAGCTTTGTATGCTAAAGTTTCTAAAGAACTGATTCCTACACAAGGGATACCCATACTATCTGAAAAAGCTTTTACAGTTGCAACACCAATTCTAATACCTGTAAAAGAACCAGGACCTATATCACAAACAATTAAATCTATATCATTTATTGACATTTTTGAACTTTCAAAGACTTTTGAAATTGTAGGCATTAAATTTTCAGAGTGTGTATGACCTGTATTTATATCTATATTACAAATGATTTTTTGATTTTCAACAATGGATACACCACAAATTTTACTAGCAGTATCAATACTTAAAACTTTCATCTAATAACCTCCATATGTTTTTATTTTCAAAATTCTAATGTTATCATCTAAGGAATCTTTTTCAAAGTGAATGTGAATATATTTTTTTGGTAAAGCTTCTTGAATTAATTCTCCCCATTCAATTAAACAAAGACCATTTTCAAAATATTCTTCTCCGCCTATTTCATAAAATTCAGAAACGTCTTGTAAACGATATACATCAAAATGATATATTGGAAAATCTTTAGTATCATATTGATTTACAATAGTAAATGTAGGACTAGATATGCTATCTTCTATTCCAAAATAAGAAAGAATTCCTTCTACAAATTTTGTTTTTCCACTTCCTAATTCACCTGTTAAAACAATAATATCGTTTTTTGTAAGATATTCGGCAAGTTTTTTAGCGAAACTTAAAGTTTCTTTATCTGAATTTGATGTATATGTGTATTCCATAAATCCTCCTAAAATTTTATTTTCCTATATTATATTATAAAAAGCGAAAAAATTCAATTGATTTACGGTTTAGGTAATAAAATAATTAAATAAGCTGGCGGAAAAATTTGAAAAAACTCTTGACAAGGTTTGAAAAATGCTGTATACTTTATCTTGCGTTAAGATTAATGCTCCCTTAGCTCAGTTGGTCAGAGCAACCGGCTCATAACCGGTGGGTCCAAGGTTCGAATCCTTGAGGGAGCACCAATGGGTAGGTGGCCGAGTGGCTAAAGGCGGCAGACTGTAAATCTGTTCTCATTTGAGTACGATGGTTCGAATCCATCCCTGCCCACCATAGGAAAAATGGATGTAAATAGCTTGTATCTAAAGATACAGGCTATTTACTTATTTTTAACCCCAAATATTTTGTCTTATTTTTAAATATTTAATTTTCACTAGAAATATAAGGCTTTTCACGGATTTTAACTTATTATAATTTTTTTATTTTCAAACTGTTAACTCAACAAAATTTATAATTACATAATTAATTTATAAAAAATAATATTTTGTTGAGTTATTATAAATTTTTTGTTTAAAAATCTATAAAATAAAATCCGTGTAACTCACTATTTTCAAGCCATATAAACTATGACCTTTGTTGAGTTAATAAGAAAAATGTTATGGTAACTTAATGAATTTTGTATAATTATTTTTCATTTTCAATGTCAATTTCCTTATTTTTTTCATTTAATAAATTATTTCCTATTAAGTTTTCATTTAAATAATATTGATTTACTTTATCAATTTCTCTTTCCTTAAATTTATCAAAAACCGTAGTATATGTATCTAATGTAACACCAATATCTTTATGTCCCATAAGTCTTTGTACTACAACAGGAGCCATACCACTTTCAATACACCTTGTTCCGAAAGTATGTCTTAAACTATGTGTAGAAATATCAGTAATATCAAATTCTTTTTTTAATATTCTTTGTAATTCTGTATTTACATTAGGACGTCTTACATATTTACTATTTTTAGGTTTAAATAATAGTTTTTCCTCATTATTTTCTTGCATATTTGCTATTTTCATTTGTTCGTTACTAGTTAATGGTTTTAAAACTAAAATAAGCTAAAAACTAATTGACTGCAACAGTTTTGTAATGAAAACTTAAT
>CANQWU010000059.1 GCA_947627605.1 uncultured Clostridia bacterium | reverse complement strand
AAATAGGGCAGGCTTTTTTGGTTCCTATATAACCTACAATTCCACACATTTGTGAATACCTCCTAAAAATATAATGAGAATTGAAAGTTGCAGTTAGCTTAATGGAAAAACTTTTGTTATAGCATTACTGCTACTTTTTTAATTTTTCCTCTGGTCTTAAGCAAACCACTAGAGCATCCGCCGAAAATTTCGATAACTCTAGACCTCGTCAACCAAAATGGCCCAGGCGCTATATAAATAAAAACTCCTTTCTAAAAATGTACTGCATCTTTCTAATCTATATATTATATTACCATAATACTGAAAATGTGGCAAGAGTTTTGGAAAATAAATTGATTTTTACATAAAAGAATAGTATAATAGAAAAAAAGAGAAAGGAATTTAGGAAAATGGATGTACTTATTAATGAAGTAAAAATACAATCAAGAATTAAAGAAATAGCAAGACAAATTGAAAAAGAATATGAAGGTAAGCAATTAGTATTTTTAGGAATACTAAAAGGCTCACTTCCATTTTTATGGGAACTTGCAAAAAATATCAAGAATGATGTACGTTTTGAATTTATTGAAGTATCAAGTTATGAAGGAACAGAAAGCACAGGCAAGATAAAGATAAACAAAGACCTTACTGAAAGTATAACTGGAAAAGATGTTATTATTGTAGAAGACATTGTAGATACAGGAAGAACATTAACATTTTTAAAAGAATATTTATTAGAAAAAAAACCAAACAGCTTAAAGATTGCTACTTTATTAAGTAAGCCATCTAGGCGTATTATGGAAATTGATGTTGACTATATTGGTTTCAAAATAGAGGACAAATTTGTTGTCGGATTTGGTTTAGATTATGACCAAAAATATAGAAATTTACCATATGTAGGATATATAGAATAGGAGAAAATAATGTTTGATATTGAGGCAGAACTAAAAAAATTGCCTAATAAGCCAGGCGTATATATTATGAAAGATAAACAAGATAATGTAATATATGTTGGCAAAGCTATATCTTTAAAAAATAGAGTGAGGCAATATTTTAGAAAAAATAATAAGACAAAAAGAATTGAAAATATGGTAAGTACAATAGATCATTTTGAATATATTGTTGTAGATAATGAAGCAGAAGCATTGATTTTGGAATGTAATTTAATTAAGAAGTACAGACCCAAATTCAATGTTTTATTAAAAGATGATAAAACATATCCATATATAAAAATAAATTTAAAAGAAGACTATCCAACTGTCACATTTACAAGACGAATTACTAATGATGGCTCAAAATACTTTGGACCGTATGCAAACCCAGGTGCTGCCAAAGAAATGATAGAGTTTATTAAAGAAAAATATAAAATAAGACAGTGCAAAATTTTAAAAGAACGTACAAGACCATGTTTAAATTACCATATAAAGAAATGTTTAGCACCTTGTATGGGGTATGTTAGTAAAGAAGAATATAGAAAACAAATTGATGAAATAATTGACCTTTTAGATGGAAAAACAGATAAAATTTTAAAAGAATTAGAATTACAAATGGAGGAATTATCACAAAAATTAGAATTTGAAAAAGCAGCAGAAGTAAGAGATAGAAAACAAGCAATTGAAAGGGTATCTGCAAAACAAAAAGTATCAAATTTATCAGAAAATAGCATTGATGTTATCGGAATGTACCAATCAGAAATAGAAGTATGTGTTGAAATATTTTTTGTACGTGGTAGTAAAATGATAGGGAGAGAACATTACTTTTTTAAAGACTTAAAAGGTATGACAGACACAGAAATTTTATCTGGTTTTATAAAGCAATATTATATAAATAATCCAAATATTCCAACTAGAATAATGCTGAGAGAGGAATTGGAGGACAAACAAGTAATTGAAGAATGGCTTTCTAATGAATTAGGAAAAAAGGTAGAATTGAAAAGTCCAAAAAAAGGAGAAAAATTGAGATTTGTAGAAATGGCAGAAAATAATGCAAAAGTAACTTTGGAAAATAAAGAAAAAGATAAAAGTAGCGTTTTATTAGAATTAAAACAAGTATTAAAACTAGAAAACTTACCACGAAAAATAGAAACATATGATATTTCTAATATATCAGGAGAACATATGGTAGCTGCTATGTGTGTAATGCAAGATGGTGTAATTAGAAAAAATCTGTCCAGACGTTTTAAGATAAAAACAGTATATACTCAAGATGATCCTCGTTGTATGGAGGAGGTAATCACAAGAAGATTAAAACATTCTATTGATAATCCCAATGGAGGGTTTGGCAGATTGCCAGATGTCATTTTTGCAGATGGTGGCATTACTCAAATAAGAGCAACTAAAAGAGCTATTGAAAAATATAAACTTCCAATAGCAGTTTTTGGAATGGTAAAAAATGACAAACATCAAACAAGAGCTTTAATGAATGAAAATAGAGAGGAGTTAGATATTTCTGAAAATTTAAAAAATCTTATTACTAGATTTCAAGATACAGTACACGATACAGCAATTACATATCACCGCAAAGTAAGGGAAAAGGAAATTACTAAATCAGAATTAGACGAAATAAATGGAATAGGTGATGTAAAAAAACAAATATTGCTAAAACATTTTGGAAGTGTTAGTAAAATAAAAGAAGCAACAATTGAAGATTTAAAGCAGGTAAAAGGAATTAGTGAAAAAAATGCAAAAGAAATTTTTGAAACTTTAAATAATAGATAATTCTGGAAAAAAATAGATAGTATAAATAAAGTGCATAAGCTAGTATCTTTAGCTTATGCACTTTATTTTACACTATCATTAAATTTATTTTATATCTTTATATTGTTGATTTTTCTTATAGAATATAATTGCTAATATTGCTAGCGCTGTTATTATTAATATAATTCCTTTTTCTCCTGCTTTTGGTAATACTGTAATATCTGATTTTTGTGTTTTTACATTTGTTCCAGCTATTTCAGAATTGCTATTTGATGTATCTCCTTTTGCACTATTTTCACTTCCTCCAGCATTTTGGCTTCCACCTTCGCCATTTTCTACCATATTAATAATATCTACTTCAAATGTTGTTTTGTAGCCTAAATATTCTACAGTCAATGTATTTTTTCCAATTTTTGTATTATTAAATCCTGTTACCTTTACATTTTCATTTGTCATACTTGTTGTATCTGTTGTTCCATCATTATATGTTACTGTAATTATTCCTCCTTTTAAATCTAGTTGGTCTTTTTCATAATTTTGGATATAACTTGTTTTTGTCGGTAGAGTTGTTACTTTGATTCCTGCTATCTGTTTATCCACTATTTGTACATCAAATGTTGTTTCATGTCCCATATATTCTACTGTTAATGTATTTTTTCCAATTTTGGTGTTATTAAACCCTGTTACCGTTACATTTTCATTTGTCATACTTATTGTATCTGTTGTTTCATCAGTATATGTTACTGTAATTATTCCTCCTTCTAAATCTAAATAGTCTTTTGCATAATTTTGGATATAAGTTGTTTTTATTGGTGGTGTTGTTACTTTAATTCCTGTTATCTGTTTAGCTACTATTTGTACATCAAATGTTGTTTTATATCCCATATATTCTACAGTTAATGTATTTTTTCCAATGTTTGTGTTATTAAATCCTGTTACCGTTACATTTTCATTTGTCATACTTATTGTATCTGTTGTTTCATCATCATATGTTATTGTAATTATTCCTCCTTCTAAATCTAGTTGGTCTTTGGCATAATTTTGGATATAACTTGTTTTTGTCGGTAGAGTTGTTACTTTGATTCCTGCTATCTGTTTATCCACTATTTGTACATCAAATGTTGCTTGCTTTCCTTCGTATTCGACAGTTAATGTGTTTTTTCCAATTTTTGTGTTATTAAATCCTGTTACTTGCACTTCTTCGTTTGTCATACTTATTGTATCTGTTGTTTCATCAGTATATGTTACTGTAATTATTCCTCCTTCTAAATCTAGTTGGTCTTTTGCATAATTTTGAATATAATTTGTTTTAGTCGGTAGTGTTGTTACTTTGATTCCCGCTATCTGTTTAGCTACTATTTGTACATCAAATGTTGCTTCATGTCCCATATATTCTACTGTTAATGTGTTTTTCCCAATTTTTGTGTTATTAAACCCTGTTACTTGCACTTCTTCGTTTGTCATACTTATTGTATCTGTTGTTTCATCATTATATGTTACTGTAATTATTCCTCCCTCTAAATCTAGTTGGTCTTTTGCATAATTTTGGATATAATTTGCTTTAGTTGGTGGTGATGTTACTTCAATTCCTGTTATCTGTTTAGCTACTATTTGTACATCAAATGTTGTTTCATATCCCATATATTCTACTGTCAATGTATTTTTTCCAATTTTTGTATTATTAAATCCTGTTACTTGCACTTCTTCATTTGTCATACTTATTGTATCTGTTGTTTCATCATTATATGTTACTGTAATTATTCCTCCCTCTAAATCTAGTTGGTCTTTTGCATAATTTTGAATATAATTTGCTTTAGTTGGTGGTGATGTTACTTCGATTCCTGCTATCTGCTTAGCTACTATTTGTACATCAAATGTTGCTTGCTCTCCTTCGTATTCTACAGTTAATGTATTTTTTCCAATTTTTGTATTATTAAATCCTATTACATTTACATTTTCATTTGTCATACTTATTGTATCTGTTGTTTTGTCATTATATGTTACTGTAATTATCCCTCCTTCTAAATCTAGTTGGTCTTTTGCATAATTTTGGATATAATTCGTTTTAGCCGGTGGTGATGTTACTTCGATTTTTGCTATTGTTTTTACTTTGAATAGCGCTTCTGTTGTATCAGCGTTTCCTCCAGATATACGCACATAGGCATAAGAGTTTTGAGTTGTATCTATTATTACTTTTTGACCATCTGCAGATAAGGTACAATTAGCTAGTACATATTCATTTTCTGTGTATATTTTACTGTTAATGTCTTTTGCTTGTTTTATTATAGGTGGTAAATCTACTTCTTTTATTCCACCCAAAACTACTGTGTTAGATATTTGATTATACTTTACACTTAAGGTTGTAAGATTAGTAAGAGACTCAATAGGTGAAATATCGCTTATTTTATTATAGTCTAGCCTTAAATATGTAAGATTAGTAAGAGACTCAATAGGTGAAATATCACTTATTCCAGTAGCAGATAAATCTAAGTCTGTAAGATTAGTAAGAGACTCAATAGGTGAAATATCACTTATTTTAGTATGGTCTAAAGCTAAGTTTGTAAGACTAGTAAGAGACTCAATAGGTGAAATATCACTTATTTCATCGCCAGTTATATCTAAGTATGTAAGATTAGAAAGAGACTCAATAGGCGAAATATCACTTATTTTAGTATGTCTTAGGGATAAGACATAAAGATTAGTAAGAGAACTAATAGGTGAAATATTACTTATTTCATTATCGTCTAACATAATGCTTCTAAGCTTATGTCTAGACTCAATAGGTGAGATATCACTTATTTCATTTTCGCCTAAATCCAAGTATGTAAGACTAGAAAGAGACTCGATAGGCGAAATATCACTTATTTTATTACTTCTTAAATCTAAGTCTGTAAGATTAGAGAGAGACTCAATAGGTGAAATATCA
>CANQWU010000058.1 GCA_947627605.1 uncultured Clostridia bacterium | reverse complement strand
TTCTATATTTATACATACAAGGTGAAATTTTTGCTTACAAACTTTTAAGGTGATTTTATCATAAATTAAATACATTTTTACTTTACATAACTTTACAGGTGATCTAAAAAATGGTATAATATATATGAATTGTTTATATGTAAAATGAAGGAGTAATACCTGAATTTTATTAAAGATGCAGAATTTGTGTCTGTAAACAATTTAAGACTTTTTCTACAAAATCAAAAGAAAAAAGGAGAGAAAAGATATGAAAACAATATTTGACATCAAAGAAATGGGGGTAATTTTGTATCAAGAAGACATAGGACACAACAACTATTTTGGAGAAAGGAATAAGGCTTGGATAAGTGGCATATTAGAAGAAGAATTTCAGTATAGCCACACAATTCGAGGAAAAACCTTCTACAAAAACCGGATAAGAACCCTATCAAATGGTGGACAAGAATACTGCGTGCCGATTGTAGTTTCAGAAAACAAACTAGCCATAGCAAATAAATCTGTAAAGGGAAGGCTTGTTGAAGTTGCAGGAGAATTTAGATCGCATAATTTTAAAGATGAATATGGAAATGGACATTTAATGCTTTTTGTATTTCCAAGATATATCAACATATGTGATACTGAAGGAGAACTTCAAGAAGGAATAAACCATAATATAGTATACTTAGAGGGAACAATTTGTAAAGTACCAATACATAGAATAACCCCTTTAAGTGGAAAGAGAATTACAGATGTATTTGTAGCAGTAAACAGGAGTTATCATGATTCTGACTACATACCAGCTATTGTATGGAATATTGGCTCAATGTATGTGAAAAGAAATCTGGATATTGGTAGCAAAGTAAGAATTTTGGGAAGTATACAAAACCGTATGTATCTCAAGAGAAACTCTCCTGACTCAGATGAAGGGGAATATAAAGAAGCTTATGAATTATCTGCAATGTGGATAGAAAAAAAGTAATAACCAAAAAGTAGAAAAAGTCTAAAAGGGCACTTTGAAAAACAAAGTGCTCTTTTATATATTTTTAGTTTTTCTAAAATATTTTATCAAAATAGTTAAAATAGTAAAGTTAACAATTGAAATAAATATTACTCTAATAATGTATGGTAAAATAGGACCTAAAGGAGCAATATTAAACCACCAATCAAAATATATAAGACAAATAGCAAATAAAATACTCATTAAAATTGCAAGCAATAAACGAAAAGGTGAGAAAGGTAGAAAACTATCCTCAGTTTTCCTAGATTTTGCAAGTGTAAATAATAAAATAATTCCACAGATTCCAGTAGATACAACACATAAACTAGGATAAAATTCATAAGGGATTACATTATAACGTCTTAAAACAGCCAAAGCAAAAACATTTACAATAACACTTAAACCAGCAGGCAAAGCATTAGTAATTATATTTCTTAAAAAATTACCTTGAATACGTTCTTTATTTGGTTCTAATGCTAGTACAAAAGAAGGAATTCCAATTGTTACTAGGCTAATTAAGCTCAATTGAATAGGAATAAATGGATAAGCTTGTCCTATAAATAAGAACATTAAAGCTAAAAGTGTTGAATATATTGTTTTTACTAAAAATAAAGATGCAGAACGTTGAATATTATTTATAGTCCTTCTTCCTTCTAAGACAATTTTAGGCATAGATGCAAAATTAGAATCTAATAAAACTAATTGAGCTACATTTTTAGTAGCATCACTACTATTTGCCATTGCAATACTACAATCAGAAGCTTTTAAAGCTAAAACATCATTTACACCATCACCAGTCATAGCAACAGTTTTGTTATCTGACTGTAAAGCTAGAACAAGTTCTTTTTTCTGTGTAGGTGAAACTCTTCCAAAAATAGTATAATTTGATACAATTTCTTTTAAATCAGCATTTTCTGGTAACTTAGACATATCAATATAATTATCAAAATTTTTTATTTTTACTTGTTTTGCAATTTGTGAAACTGTAACTGGATTGTCACCAGAAATAATTTTTACATCAACACCATTTTTATAAAAATAAGAAATTGTATCTTTAGCTTCTTTTCTGATTTTATCTGAAATACAAACCAAACCAATAAATTCTAAATCATTTGGTAAAGAACTATCACTAAATTCATTTTTAGAATGAGCAACAGCTATTACTCTGTAATCTTTAGAATAAATTTCTATAACTTTTTTATAACTATCATATGTATTACCTAAAATGAACTCTGGAGCTCCAATTACATATGAACCAACATTAGCAAAAGAAATACCAGACCATTTTGCTTGAGAAGAAAATGGGACTTTTTTAGTTGCCTTCCAATTAACTTCAGAATTAAATTTGTAATTACGCAATGCCTGAATAGTAGTATTTTCATCTTCTGATAAATTTGAAATATTGTATAGAATTGTTTCAAAATCTTTTTCACTAATATTTACTGGTACCATCTTTTTTACTTCCATGATACCTTCTGTCAATGTTCCAGTTTTATCTAAACAAAGAGTATCTACACGAGCTAAAGTTTCAATGCAATATAATTCTTGAACAAGAACTTTTGATTTAGATAATCGTATAACACTTATAGCCAAGACTGTACTTGTCAGAAGAACTAAACCTTCGGGTATCATACCAATAACAGCCGCAACGGTTTTTACAACAGTTTCCTTAATAGTTAAATTTTGTATAAAATAATGTGTAAAAAATAAGGCGATACCAATTGGAATAATGGTAAATGTTAACCATTTTATGATCTTTTTTAAAGAAATCATAATTTCTGAGTTTATTTTTTTAATATATTTACTACCAGCAGAAATTTTAGAAGTATAGTTATCTTCAGCAATATGTGAAACCCTTGCAATGCATTTTCCACTAACAACATAACTTCCTGAAAGTATCATATCACCAACATTTTTATAGATAGTATCTGGCTCACCAGTAATAAATGATTCATTTACTTCAACAGAACCATCTAAAATAACACTATCTGTTACAATTTGATTTCCAGCTTTAAACTCAATAATATCATCTAAAACTATACTATTAATTGGAATTTCTTGCTTTTTTCCATTTCTAATAACAGTTGATTTATGACTAGCTAAAAAAGACAACTTATCAATAACTTTTTTTGCATGAATTTCTTGAAATGTACTGATTGCAGTATTTATAATCACGACTAATAAAAAAAGCATATTTTTATAAGAACCAACAAGAAAGATGGCTATTGCTAATGCTAAATTTAAAAAATTAAATAAAGTGAAAAAATTATCAAATAAAATTCTTTTTATACTTTTTGTAGGAACAGAAGTATCATAATTAACAAGATTTTGTGCTTCTCTTTTTCTAACTTCTTCTACAGATAATCCTGAATATTTTTCTTCGTCCATTAATAGATTCTCCTTTGAAAATATTATAGTACAAGAGAAAATCTATGTCAATTTAAATTATACAATATATTCAATAGTATTATTTGGAAAATATTTATGCATTTGTTCTCTAAAGAATAAATCACCTTCTTCTCTTAAATCATTTTTATACCAGTATTTTCCTTTACCACGACCAGTCATTTTTTCTTTATCATATAAATTTATAGCATTTGGAAAAGCTTCTTCGTTAATTTTAGTATGAACATAACTATATGTCATAAAAATAATTTCAAAAAATGCATCTTTTTTTACTTTTTCAGATAATTCTGAACTTAATTGCTGAATCAATTCTAAATATTTTTCTTTCCAATTATCTACAAAAATTACTGGAGCAATTAAAATACCAATAGGGTAACCTGCTTCTTTTAATTTATTGATTGCCTGAATTCTACCAGATAAACGTGAGGTTCCAAATTCTACTTTGTTGATTATATCTTCTGGATTAACACTCATTCTAATAGTTATTTTTCCTTTATGGTCAAGAGGTAAGATGGGGTCTACCATATCAAATTTAGTTGGAAATGTAAGAAAGCCATTTTGAGTATTTTTAAAATTTTCAATAGTCCACACCAAATTATTAGTAATTGTGTTTTCTAAAATTAAATCACTATTACTACCAATTTCAAAAGTTAAATTTTTTTCAGATTTATTAGCAGTTTTTATAATTTTATCTAGCATTTGTTCTCTGTTTACAAATAATCTAAGATATGCACATTTATTGTAATTACAAACTAGATAACAATACATACAAGCGGCAGTACAACCTGAAGAAGTGTATGGAACTAAAAAATCAGAAGTTTTATGATTAGGTACAAATTTATGTGTTTTTCTAATACCTATAATTAGATTACGCTTCATATCAGGAAAATCTTTATTTGGACGTTTTCGCATTTCTTCAATATTATTATGATTTTCAATTTCAAATTTAGGAATATCTTTATATTTTTCCATCAATTCTTTTCCTAATTCATAATTTACAATATTTTTTTCAAAATAAATCGCCTTAGGTTTAAACATATCAATCTTTCCTTTCAATGATAGTTTAACCCAAAGCGAATAAATTTATAATATTTGATTTATTTATTCAGTAACTTTTTTTCTTTCTGGAATTACATATGTAAATAAAATGCCTAGTCCGATTATTGACATTAAAATACTTAATAAACTTCCTACATATGGAATTAAACATATTAACCATATAACAGCACAAGTTACTAATAAAATGCCAAACCTAGTAAGAGTTTTATTGATTTTGTATTTTTCACAAATCAAGCTATTGATTGAGATAGCAAATATAGATTTTGCAAGGCAAAGTAGAAGTATGTAAATTGCTAATATAAGAAGAGCAACAGAAGATGTAACTGTAGTAAATAATAATATTACACTAATAATTGGAAGAACTAATAAACCTAGAATTCCATATAAAGCAATATTTCCTTTTTTGCTTTTTAATAATTCTGGTACATTTTGTATAAACTTAGGTGCAAGCCATAAGCAAACAAGCCAAATTAAGATAACAAAACATAAGAAATTTATCAAAGATAATATATAACTTCCAATAGAAATACTATTATCGGCTTTTGTTGGTGCTAATGTAAATGTTACTTGTCCTGAAACAGCATTTTCAGGAATAGAAAATTGTTGACTAGAAAAATATTCTAAATTACCTTCAATTATACCTTCATTATCTTCATCATTACCTAAATTTAATTTATTGCATGAAAGATATGCACTTCCTTGTACATTTCCTAATATTTCTACAGAAGAGGCAGCTACATGTAAATCTCTATGTATAAATCCATTTGAAATCTTAAAGTTATCAGAACAAGAATAAACATCATATACAGTACCTTCAATATTTAAATTATTACTTAGAGCATATAAACTGTTATATATGTATGCATCTTCACTTATATTGATTGTTTTAGCCATAATAAAAGCATTTCCCATAATTTGAGAATTGATTGTTACAGAATTTGCTATTATATATGCATTTCCATCTATAACATCGTTAATGGTGACATCATTGTCTATTAAATACAAATCTCCACTTTTTTCTGCAGCATCATCAAGAGCCATTCCAATTACATCTCTAGCATCAAGATTTATATCCTCATCTGTTTCATCTACTTCTTCTGAATTCTCGTCATCGTCAAGGGTTTCCTCATCTTCTAAAGGCATTTCCTCAGAATCATCAATTAGCATGATACCATTTTTTTCATTTTCAGTTACAGCTAATGAGATAATAGGGAATAACATAAGAAGAAAAATTAAAGTAATAATTAAAAGCTTATTTAATTTTTTCATTATAAAATCCTCCTTAAAATATATATTAACTAAAATATATATCTTGAAGAGGAATTTGTCAATAAAATTATTTGTTTTTCATAACTGAAGAATTATTTTCCAAAGAACAGGGAATAAAATATGCACATTCTGTATCTTGTGAAATTAATGACATACTAACAATGTGATATGAACATTTTCCGTCTTTTTGATAAATACAATTTGCCGTACAATTTATATTTGTCAAGAAAAACACTCCTTTACGTTATTTTCCCGGAAGTTTGACAGTAAATTAAATAAAAAAACTTTGTAAGCATTAAAAATGCTTAATTTTTTTGTCAAATTTTTAAT
>CANQWU010000057.1 GCA_947627605.1 uncultured Clostridia bacterium | reverse complement strand
TCATACCTCCATTATATCATAGGGTGATCTTTTCATAAGTTAATTTCATAGGGTGATCTTATCACAAGTTATTCATACAAGTTTAGAAAAAAAACTTGCAAAATTGTAAGGTTTATGCTAAAATATTTTCATATACTCACTAATAATAATGGCAAAAAATATAAAATAGAATAATATATATTGAATAAATTACTGAGGGGAATGAAGTATATGAGTGCTGAGAAAACACAGCAGGTATTAGAATTGCTAAAACAATATGAGCAAGACCATATTATCAATTTTATGAACACATTAAATGATGAAGAAAGAGAATTATTAGAAGATCAAATATTATCAATAGATTTTAATCAACTAACAGAATTATACGATAGTACAAAAAGAAAATGCGAAATAAAAGGAAGTAAAATAGAAGCAATACCATATTTTGATAAGCAAAAATTGGGAAATAGCAAAAAAATGCAGTTAGATGATTTAGGAGAAAGAATTGTTTCTACAGGAAAATATGCAGTTGTAACTATGGCTGGAGGACAAGGAAGTAGACTAGAACATCCAGGACCAAAGGGAACATTCAAGCTAGATGTATATGGAAAAGGAAAATATCTATTTGAAATATTAATAGATAATTTAAAAGAAGCAAACAAAAAATATGGAGTTGTAATTCCATGGTATATTATGACAAGCAAAGAAAACCATGAAGAGACAAAAAAATTTTTAGAAAAACATTCATATTTTGGCTATGAAAAAAATAGTGTTATTTTATTCCAACAAGGCGAATTACCTTTACTTGATTATAACGGAAAGCTACTAATAGGAAAGAATAAATTGATAAAACTTGCATCAGATGGAAATGGTGGAACATTCACATCGCTAAGAACAACAGGAGCATTGGCAGATATGAAGGAAAGAGGTATTGAATGGGTATTTATAGGTGGAGTAGATAATGTACTATTAAAAATGGTAGATACAACATTACTTGGATTGGCAATAGAACAAAACGTGGAAATTGCTTCAAAATCAATACCAAAAGCAAATCCAAAAGAAAAAGTTGGAGTATTCTGCAAAATGAACGGCCATCCAAAAGTTATTGAATATACTGAACTCCCAGAAAAAATGGCAGAAGAAGTGACAAGTGATGGAGAATTAAAATATGGAGAATCTCATATAATGTGTAATTTATTTGCAATTGATGCTATTGAAAAAATTAGTAAAGAACCACTAATGTATCATCAAGCTAAAAAGAAAAATTCATATTTAGATGAAACAGGAAGAGAAGTAATTCCTCAAGAAGCAAATACATATAAATTTGAAGCATTTATATTTGATGCATTTCAATTTTTTGATGATATTGCAATTTTAAGAGGAAAAAGAGAAGAGGATTTTGCACCTGTAAAAAACAAAGAAGGTGTAGATAGTCCAAAAACTGCCAAAGAATTATATGAAAAATATTGGAATTAAAGGAATGAAAAATATATGGAAGGTTGTAAAGTACAAGACTTATATTCACTAGAAAATACTATTGCAAAATCTATTTTTGAAAAAGCAACATATCCTTGGGAAGTATTACCTAATATTCATGATTATATCTTAGAATTAGGAAAAACACTACCCAAAGATCAATATGAAGAAATAGAAGAAAATGTATGGGTTTATAAAACAGCAACTGTTGCAAAAACAGCATATATAAAAGGACCTGTAATAATATGTGATAATGCAGAAATAAGACATTGTGCATTTATTAGAGGAAATGCTATTATAGGGAAAAATGCAGTAGTAGGAAATTCAACAGAATTAAAAAATGTTATTTTATTTGATAATGTACAAGTACCACATTATAATTATGTAGGAGATTCTATTTTAGGATATAAAGCACATATGGGAGCAGGCTCAATAACTTCAAATGTAAAATCAGATAAAAAATTAGTAATAATTAAAAATCAAAAAACAGGAGAAGTATTAGAAACAAATTTAAAAAAAGTAGGAGCAATGATAGGAGATAATGTAGAAGTTGGATGTGGAAGTATTCTAAATCCGGGAAGTGTAATTGGAAAAGAAACTAATATTTATCCATTATCTTCTGTAAGAGGAGTTATTCCAGAAAAAAGTATATATAAAAATCAAAACGAAATAGTTTTAAAAAAAGACCTTTAGGATAATCTTAAAGGTCTTTTTAGTTATAAAATAATAACTACATATTTTGATTACCAGGTATAAAGTAATCAATAACACCATAGATTAAAGCACCAATAATTGCGGCCATCCATGAAATTGTATATCCAGCAACAAAGAATTGTGTTACATATAATGTAATAGCAGCTAGAGCAAATCCTACAAATCCTTTACCAAAAGGACTAGCGTGTAAACCAGTAAATTTTACTACTAAATAGTCAATTACTGTTAATACTATAGCAGCAATCACTAATGTCCATATATTATTTATAGAAAATCCAGGTGTAAAGAAAGCAGTAATAGCTAAAACAACTGCAGCACCAATAAGTCTACCTATTACTTGCCATACAGTTGAAGCACCACTGTTTGTATTTGATTCAGCATTTGACATGATGAATACCTCCTTAGCCAAAAAAATTCTAAAATGTAAATTTCATATATTGGCTCTAAAAATATTATGTTCATAATAAAAATATTTATTCATTAAATTGTATAAAAATCAAGTTTTTTGAGAAAATTAAATATGAGGTGAAATGTAAGTGTTAATAACATTTTTTAGAGCAATTATTTTATACATTGTTGTTTTAATTGTTATGAGATTTATGGGAAAAAGAGAAATAGGTCAATTGCAACCATTTGAACTTGCAATTTCAATTATGATTGCAGATTTAGCATCTATTCCTATGACAGAAACAGGAATACCAATTGGAAACGGAATTGTTCCTATTTTAGGATTATTAGTAATGCATTTAGTAATCTCATTATTAAATATAAAAAGTATAAAAGCAAGAGAAATTGTTTGTGGAAAACCTAGAATTTTAGTTTATAGGGGAAAAATTGATGAAAAAGCACTGAAAAAAGAAAGATTTACAATAAATGAATTACAAGAACGACTAAGAGGAAACAATGTTATGAATTTAGGAGATGTAGAATATGCTATATTGGAAACAAGTGGACAAATTACTGTAATACAAAAACCAGAAAAAAGAAATACAATTCCAGAGGATTTTGGGATTACACCAGAATATGAAGGAATTCCTTATGATTTAGTAGTTGATGGAAAAGTGATGGAAGAAAATTTACAGAAAATAGGGAAAGATTATCAATGGTTAAAAAAGCAAGTAGAAAAATTTAATATTAAACCAGAACAAGCGTTAGTAGTTACCTATGACGGAAAAGGGCAAATATTCTGTCAGGAAAAACAAAAAGATGCTTGATATGTGGAGGAGATTATGTATAAAGAATTAATAATATCTTTAATAATTATAATTGCCATAATAATGGGAAATACCATTACACAAAATTATACAAAACAAACAGTGGCAGAATTGTCAGATAGCTTAAATGAATTGAAAGAAAAAATATCTCAAGATGATGAAAATATCAATTGGGAAGAAGTAGAAATTCAAATAGAAGATATAAATAAAAAGTGGAATGAGAGATATGATAAAATGGCATATTATATAGAACATAATGAATTAGAAAAAGTAGAAAGCAATATAACAGGACTAAAAAGCTATACCCAAAAACAGGATTCGCCAGAGGCACTAAATCAATTAAATTCTAGTATATTTATTTTAAAGCATATTCAGGAAAAAAATGAATTAAATTTGAAAAACATTTTCTAAAAATTAAGCCGGACATAAGTCCGGCTTTTAAATCTATTTTTTATCATAAACAACTTTAGCATAACTTTTTAATTTTTGATATACTAAATCATTTATTGTACCAGAAGGAAAATGACCAGAAGAATCTCTTTTACCAGCAGGAACACCTGTTAAAACTTCAATTCCTTCTTCTATTGTAGAAACAGAATAAATATGAAATTGTTTGTTTTTTACAGCTTCTAAAACATCATCAGAAAGTTGTAAATTATCTACATTTTGAGCAGGAATCATAACTCCATGAGAACCATCTAAACCTCTCATTTGACAAATTTGAAAATATCCTTCTATTTTTTCATTTACACCACCGATTGGCTGAATTTGACCTTTTTGATTTACAGAACCAGTTACAGCAATTGACTGATTGATAGGTATACCTGAAAGACTAGAAAGTAATCCATATAATTCTGTACTAGAAGCACTATCTCCATCAACACCATTATATAGTTGCTCAAAACAAATACTTGCAGTCAAACAAAGGGGAATATCTTGTGCAAACATTTCTCCTAAGTATCCAGTTAGAATAAGAACACCTTTTGAATGTGAAGAACCAGAAAGTTCAACTTCTCTTTCAATGTTTACAACACCACTTTTACCAGTATAAGTATTAACTGTAATTTTAGCAGGTTTTCCAAAAGTATAATCACCTATTGTCATAACAGTTAGACCATTTAATGTTCCAACTTTAAAACCAGAAGTATCAATCAATAAAGAATGATTTTTAATCATTTCCATATATTTTGTATCATATTTTTTAACACGATTGATTTGCTCATGTAAAGCCATATCCATATATTTTGCAGTAACAATTTTAGACTTTTCTATTTTTGCCCAAGTAGCAGCTTCACCAACAATTTCAATCATATCATCAAAACGAGTAGAAATTTTGCTATGACTACCAGCCATTTTTGAAGAGTATTCAACAAGTTTAGCCATTGCACTTCTATCTAAATGAGGAAGAGCACTTTTATCGCAAAATCCATGAATAATACGAGCTAATTTATTTACATTCTCAGCATTTAATGGAGCATCATCTTCAAATTCTACTTTTATTTTAAATAGCTTTTTAAAATCAGAATCCATTGATAATAAGGTCTGATAAATTCCGCGCATTTCCTATTAAAATAACTTTTAAATCTAAAGGAATAGGCTCTGGCTGTAAAGATATCATAACCATAGAAGAACGTTGCTCTGGTAAACTTTCAATACCTAATTCTTTTACACGAAGAGCTTTTTTTAATGCTTCATAGCAAGCAGGTGAAGACAATAAATCTTTTGCTTGGAATATTATATAACCACCATTTGCCTGATGTAATAAACCAGGTTTTAACATTGTAAAATCAGTTTTTAATGCACCATAATAGTTTTCATATTCTAAAGCACCAAAAATATTGTGATAAGAATAATTAGAATCCATAATTACAGGGCTACCTTCTAAATTAGAGTTATCTACAAATAAATTAACTCTATAATTTAAAGAAGGATCTGGTTTTTTATTAGCAGGATTCATAGGTTGATTTGGATTTTGTGGTACCTTATCTTCTTCTAAGAAGTATGAAACATTTTTTAAAACATCTTGTTTTACATCATTTAAAAAGCTATTTATTTTTTTGTTTCTTTTATATTTTCCTTTTAGAAAATTTATATGTGCACTAACAGTTAAAAGTGCAATATTAGATTGCCATTCTGAAATTTTCTTATCAGATTGACGTTCAATTTCTTTAATTTGACTGATAACAGCCATAATTTGTTCTTGCACAATACTAGATTTATCTTCATATTCTTGTTTTATTGCTTCATCTAATTTTTCAAATTCTGCTTCTTCAATTGCTTTGCCATCTATAACAGGCATCATGTAGATACCATTTTGAGAAGCTTTAACTTGGAAATTATATTTTAATGCATCTTGGTTTAATTTATCTAAAAGAGCAGAACGCTTTTCTTCAAATTCTTGTTTAATTAGAGTTTTCTCTTTTTCAAAATCATCTGCATTAAATGTCTTTTTTATATCTTTTTTTATTTCTTTGATAAAACCATCCATATTATCCCTAAATTCTTTTCCTTGACCAGCAGGTAGGGAAACGGAAATAGGATTATTTGGATTATTAAAATTATAAATATAACACCAGTCATTTGGAACTTTTTGTTTACTAGACAATTTATCTAAATAATTTTTAGTATACATAGTTTTACCAACGCCAGAAGGACCTTCTAAGTATAGATTGTAACCTTTTACATCTACTTGAAGGCCGAATTCTAGAGCTTTAATACCACGCTCTTGTCCAATACCAGTGTGAATATCTTCTAATTCTTCAGTTGTATCAAAATCAAATAAACTTTCATCGCAAGACATTTTTAAATCTTTGTAAGACAATTCATTTTCGCTTTTCATTTGTTTCTCCCTCACTTTTTTTCTTATTGTTTCCAATTCTAAATTTTATATCCTTATTGTATATGATTTGTCAAAAAAAGTAAATAAATTTAGAAATTTTTTTCTAAAATGGGGGAGCATATTTTAGCGAGACATTCTATCATTAGAATTACTGCACATTTTTTCATATTCTTTACATTTTATTTTATAATCCATTTGCATACATAAATAACGATAATAGCTATAGCCTTGTTCATATTGAGCCATAGGATTAAACATAGGGTCTTTATACATTTCATTCATATCAGAATAATCCATATCCATTTCATCAACTCCTATCTCTATAAATGAAGTAATTATCTTTCAATTTCTCCATTTATCTTTAATTTTTATTTTTTATTAATTAAA
>CANQWU010000056.1 GCA_947627605.1 uncultured Clostridia bacterium | reverse complement strand
TCTATATGTCAAGCCTTGCGGTTTTGGAATAACTTTAAAACGATAAAGAGTCAAAGTCTGGTGCCTTACCGCTTGGCCACAGCCCAATGTGTATGGGGTGGAAGATGGGACTCGAACCCACGGTCTCCAGTGCCACAAACTGGCGCGTTAACCAACTACGCTACATCCACCATGGCCACGTGCTGATTGATTGGCACTTTACTATTGTACTATATTTAACTTAGATTTGTCAACTGATTTTTAGAAATTTTCATAATTTGCTTTTCTTTTTATAAAATGTTATACTAAAAAATAATAATTAAGAAGGGAGAAATCGTATAATATTGTTATTATACGTAAATATAAAATGAATATTCAAAAAATAAAACAAGCACGGAACAAGAATAATAGGTAAACAAATACAATATCAAGAAGAAATCACATCAACACATCTAGTAGCAAAAGAAATAGCAAATGAAGGAAAAAACAATGGAAAAATAATATTAGCAGAAATTCAAACTCAAGGAATAGGAACAAAAGGTAGAAGTTGGTATACAGGAAAATATAATAATATTGCAATGAGTATCATACTACATCCAACTGTTACAGTAAAAGAATTAGAGGGAATAACTAAAGACATAGCAATTAGTATGCAACAAACAATAAAAAAACTATATGGATATAATCTAACAATAAAAGATCCTAATGATTTATTATTAAATGAGAAAAAAATATGTGGAATTTTAACTGAAATCAACACGATATCAGTTAAAATTAATTATTTAGTAATTAGTTTAGGTTTTAATGTAAATGAGGACATATTTTCAGAAGAAACTAAAAACCTTGCAACATCACTAAAAAAAGAATATGGAAAAGAGTTTGAAAGAGAAGAGATTATTAAAAAATTTATTGAAATACTAGAAAATAATATTATTAGAAAAATAGGACTAGAATAGTTCTATTTTTTTTGTAATCACATAAAATGAAGTAATAAAAAGAAGAATTGGAAAGGAATGAAAATTGAAATGGAAAGTAAATCAATAAAACAAATTTGTATAGGAGTAGGAATAGCATTATTATTTAGTTTTATATTTTTACTAATTTATGCTGCTATACTTTCTTTTACAAATGTATCAGAAGGTACAATAGCAACAGTAGTTATCACAATAACAGGAATAAGCATTTTAGTTGGAAGTATAATTTCTAGTAGAAAAATTAGTAAAAACGGAATAGTAAATGGTGGATTAGTGGGACTTATATATATATTAATTATTTATCTTATATCTAGCTTACTAAATGGAAATTTTTCTGTTAATTTACAATCAATTATAATGATAGCTGTTGCAATAGTATGTGGTATAATAGGCGGAATTATAGGAGTTAATAAAAAATAAAGGAGTAAACAATACTCCTTTAAAAATATATTAAAGTCGAAAAATGTCGTATTTTGCGATGAATTTAATATTTAAAAGTATTGACAAATCAATATTATCAAGTTATAATGAGTCCAACATTTTCAATTTTTTCATAATTCAAATATTTTTTATCGAAAAGGATAGCTTCATATCCTAAAAATCCAAAAAAACAAAATTTTATAAGAAAAGGAGGAATTTTATGAGCAAAAAGAAAAAAATAATAGCAACAACAGCTATTTTATTAGCCATACTTGTATCTTTTTTAGGAGGACAAACATTTTCAAAATATATTACAGAAGTAGTAGGAAAGGCAGATGCAAAGATAGCTAACTGGCATTTTTTAGTAAACAACCAAGAAGCAACAACTCAAACTATTGATTTAGCATCAACAATAGATAATGAGACATTAGCAGATAATAAAATAGCCCCAGGAACAAGTGGAAAATTTACGATTACAGTTGATGGCACTGGTTCAGATGTAGGAATACAGTATGATTTAGTAATCAAAAACGAAACAACAAAACCACATAATTTATTCTTTACATATAAAGGACAAAAATATGAGAACTTAAGTGATATTACAAGGATTACAAGTGGAACTATTAATTCAAAAGATACAGAAAAAGTAAGAACAATAGAAATTCAATGGGAATGGCCATATGAGAGAGGAAAATCAGAAGAAAACATAGCTTTAAATGATAGACAAGATATGTTAGATATTGCAAAATTTCAAAACTATAAATTTGACCTTGTTGTAACAGGATACCAATTAGCACCAAATGAAAACCCAGCAATCTAATAAAATATCAAAAGAACAAATATCTTTTATTCTAATAATTTTAATATCAATTATGGTTATATCCTTAAAATTTTTTATCAAAAATTTTCAACCATTTGGTCTTACAATTCTGCAAGTATCTTCAAACAGTATGATACCAACATTTCAAAAAGGAGATTTTATTATTATAAAAAAACAAACAGAGTATGATGTAGGAGATATTATTACATATGAAATAGTCGAAGATAAGCAAAAATATTATGTTACACATAGAATTATAGAAAAAAATGGAAATGAATATATTACGAAAGGAGATGCAAATAACAGAGAGGATTCAAAAATAGTAGATAATGATTCTATAAAAGGCAAGGTATTATTTTATGAATAAACTCCCTTTTAAGTATTTAAAAGGGAGAAAACTCTCTGGAATTATGGAAAAAAATAAGAATGAACAAGCAAAAAAAATCACATATATAATAATTTTAAGTATTGTACTCATATTATTTTTTACAGGCTATAGCATAGGAAAAACAATAAGTCAAACAACAATACAAGGTAAACTATCGTTGGCTAGACCTATTATAGAAGTAATTTCTGATTCGAATTTAAAAATCACAGATATAGAAAATGAAGGAGAATGCAATTTTTCAATAAGAAATTATGATGAAAAAGGCAAAAAAACAGAAGTGAATTTACAATATACTGTTGAAATTAAAGATTCAATAGATTCAAAATTAAAAGACACTATAACTTATGAATTATATAAAAATGGAGATAAAGTTGAATTACAAAATCAGATATCACCACTTATGAAATTGACAAATAAAAGTCAGAAAGAAGATAAATATACATTAAAAGTAAAATATGATAAAACTAAAAGCACACAAATGAATGACATTTTAGAAAAAATACAAATTCAAGTACATTCAGAACAGGAAACTAATAAGTAGGAGGCAATAATGTTAGAAAAATTAAAAAGTATAAAAAAATATAAAATTATTAGTTTAGTTGTAATAATTACTTGTATATTATGCTTGTGTTATAAAGCATTAGAATATCAAAAACTATATGATGACATATTATTTTTTAAGTTGTTTGATATAGGAGAAAGTAAAAATCAAAATAAGGAAGAAAAAGAAAATAATAAAAATAGTATATACATATTTAATGTTAGTTATAAAAAAATTGATTCGAAAAATATATCTTTAGTTGAAACATTAAAAAAAGAAAGTCTAATTGAAAATATGTTAGCACCAGGAATAGAAGGAGAATTTGATATAGTTTTAACAACAAATTTAGACACGAAATATCAGGTGAGATTTTATAGTTTAAATTTAAAACCATATAATTTAAAGTTTGAAAATTTAGAAACAAAAGAAGTTGTAAATAATTTAGAAGAATTAAGCCTAGAAGGAAAATTACAAAAGGGTACGTCAAAAACAATTCCAATACATTGGTATTGGAATTATGAAGAAACAAAAGAAGGTGACTTGCAAGATACAATAGATAGTAAAAGTATTGAAAGTTATAAATTTACTATAAATACAATAGGAGAACAATGGAGGTGAAGAAAATAAAAAGGAAATATTTATACATTACTTTTATATTTTTTCTTTGTATAACTAAGAGTATAACATCATATGGAAAATATGTATTTGATAAAACTATTGATATTGCACAATTAGATTTAGATAGACAAAAACCAATAATTATGTGTGAAAAAATACAATTTGAAGATATAAGTGCAGTAGAAAATTCAAAAACAAAACAAATCAAAGAATCAACTCAAAATGCAATAATGTTTATAAATTTTGAAGAAAAAAATATAAATAATGATATGATAGATATGAGCAAAATAGAAATATATATAAATAACCAAAAATCAGATTTAAAACTGCAAATAGATGAGCCTAAAGAGAACACAGCTAATAAAGGAAAATACAGCTTTATAATTAAAGTAATAGGAATTCCCAAAGGAAAAAAAGTAGAACTGAAAATAAAGAAAGGAGCACTTACAGATATAGCAGGTTGGAAAAATGACGAATATGTAAAAACAATACAAGAAAATTTATTATGATTATAGACATTAAACAAAAAATGTGGTATGATATATCTGTTGATGCATCATACTACAAGCTATATTGGGGTATCGCCAAGCGGTAAGGCATCGGACTCTGACTCCGACATTCCTGTGTTCGAATCACAGTACCCCAGCCATCTAGCGATAATACGAACACAATATATTACTTCATACGGAGGCTTTGCCGTAAATGTAAAATTGTAAAGTATTATCAAAACAGAAAAGAAGTAGATAAAAAAATTCTACTTCTTTTTAATATATTTTATTTTCAAAGTATATAGATACTTCGTGTAAAGTTTGGAACTTACTTGACACAAATAAAAGATTATGCTAATATATATAAAGAAAAGAGGAATAATTATGAATTTGAAAATATTTTTAAACCAATTACATCATCATCGTAGGAGCTTGTAACTATTGCTAAAAGTAGCGTAGGTACAGGCTAAAATTGCTGTGCCTACGATAGTTTAAAAATATTAAGAATAGATATACTTAAAAAGACTATTTGTAGGAAGAAAAATTCTTATAAATAGTCTTTTGTGGTATATCTATTTTTTTAATAAATTTAAGTTTAAAAATATATAAAATTTATAATTATTCTAAAAGAAAGGTGATTAAGATGAATAAGATAGAATTAAAAAATATAAAAGGAAGTAGTGATTATGAAAGTGAAGATGAAATAATAAGAAATTTTATTTCAATACATTAAGAGAAAAATTTGAAAAATATGGACAACATCAATATTATGTTATTATGACTTATTGGCATTAAAATATATAGAAAAATGGGAGGGATAAAATTGAAACAAATTAAGTATTCAATATATAGACCAGCTGGTAATGATACAGCACTTGTGTATGGTACTAATTATACTGAAAAAATAAAAAAAAAGATTAATGATGCTATTATGAAGAAACATACAAATGTTGAACAAGTTGGTTTTATTAATAATAATGGAAAAAAAGAATTACAAATGGCAGGAGGAGAATTTTGTGGAAATGCAACTAGAAGTGCTGCATATAACTATTTAGATGGAATGCAAGGAAAAATACAGATATGTGTAAATTCAAAAGATAAAATTATAGCAGGTGTAGATAAAGATAAAAAAGCTTGGTGTGAAATACCACTATATAAAAATAGTAACATCATTACAGAAAAGGAAAATGGAGTTTTTATTGTTGAGATGAAAGGAATTACAATTGTTGTTATTAAAGAATTTAAAGCCAAGAAGTACTTATGTAATAAAGCTAACTTGAAACAAATTGGAAGAAATTTGATTGATAATTATAATCTTGTAAATAATTCAGCAGCTGGTGTAATGTTTTGTGAAAAGAAAAAAGAAAAAACAAAAATAAATCCAATTGTTTGGGTAAAGAACATAGATACACTATTTTATGAAACAGCATGTGGCAGTGGGAGCATAGCAGTGTGTATAGTTGAATCTTATCTAAAAAAGCAAAGCCAGAAAATTGATATATTACAGCCATCAGGTTTAATAATTACAGCAAATGTAGACTATAAAAATAATAAATTTCAACAAGCAATAATTTCAGGAAATATTGAAAATGATGGAATGATATATTCTTTAAATTTATAGATTAAATATTAAGGAGGAAAAATGTTAAATAATAATTTTGTGAAATATAGAGATTTACTAACAATAAGTGATTATGATAAAGAAACAAATAAAGAAAAATTTATATTAATACCATTGGAAGATGAATATGTTTTTGGAAATTATAAAAAAGGAATGGACATGTTAGAACATGGTAAGCAAATACCTGTTAGAAAATCAGTATATAATAAATTAATTAAGGTATCTCAAAAATTAAAAATCATAAATAAATCATATAAAATATTGGTTGTATATGGCTTTAGAGAAATAAAAAAGCAAGAAATGTATTTTAATGATATTTTAAAAAATATAAAAAATGAATTTAAAGATGAGATAGATTTATATGAATATATCCATGAGAAAATTGCTGTACCATCTGTTGCTGGACATCCAACAGGAGGAGCAGTAGATGTAGCTATATATAATGATGTTTCAAAAAGTATATTGGATTTTGGAACAGAAATTTTGGATTATACTTCCAATAAATGTTATTATAAAACTGAAAATATAAGTGAAGATGCAATTAAAAATAGAGAATTATTAAGAAAATTAATGCTTGAAGAGGGATTTGCACCATATGATGGAGAATGGTGGCACTTTTCATATGGAGATAAAGAATGGGCTTTTTACTATAATAAGGACAAAGCATTATATAATCAAATACAAGAATATAAATATTTAGATTTTTAGAAAATTATATTTAATATTTTTCAAGTTTTCATCAATAGGATTTTTCTCTAACATTCTGAAAGTAATGGCGAGGTATTAGCAAAATATTAGTATGATGATAATATGAAAATGAATGGTGCTGATTCGATTGCAATGGAAGAATCAAATAAAGCTTATATAAATGCAGGATATGAAGATAAAGTGCAGTATGGCAAAGAAGAAGAAATTATAAAAGATATATCTATAAAAAATTTTTGATAGTTCTTGAAAAAACATAAACTTTATGTTATATTAGCAATAACTTGATTGATATTTATATCAATTGCAAAAAGCTTTCGGAGCTGTATATACACCACAAGAGCCAAATATATAAAAAGGAGGGAACCTATGGAAGAATTAGAAAAAAGAGCAAAGGAAATAAGAAAAGGAATTATAGAGGAAGTATATCAAGCACAATCAGGACATCCAGGAGGTTCTCTTTCAATTGCAGATATTTTAACAGTTTTATATTTTAAAGAAATGAATATTGACCCTAAAAATCCAAATTGGGAAGATAGAGACAGATTTGTTTTATCAAAAGGACATTGCTCACCAGCACTATATGCTACATTAGCTAATAGAGGATTTTTTAATGTTGAAGAACTAAAAAACTTTAGAAAAATAAATAGTAATTTACAAGGACATCCAGACAGAAAACATATTCCAGGAGTTGATATGACAACAGGATCTCTAGGACAAGGATTATCTGCTGCAAATGGAATGGCAATTTCAGCAAAGCTAGATAATAAATCATATAGAGTATATTGCATATTAGGAGATGGAGAAATAGAAGAGGGACAAGTATGGGAAGCAGCAATGACATCAAATAAATACCATTTAGATAATTTATGTGTAATTGTAGATAATAATAATTTACAAATAGATGGAAAAATTGAGGAAGTAATGAGCCCATATCCAATTGATGAAAAATTTAGAAGCTTTGGGTTTGAAGTAATAAAAATAGATGGAAATGATATTGAAGAAATTATTAAAGCTTTTGAAGTGGCTAGAAATGTAAAAGGAAAACCAACTTGCATAATTGCTTCTACAATAAAAGGGAAAGGAATATCATTTATGGAGAATCAAGTTTCATGGCACGGAAAAGCTCCAAACGAAGAACAATATAAACAGGCTATACAAGAATTAAGCTAAAATACTGAAAAAACTGTTGACAAAGGAATAAAATTGTGATAAAACCCGAGTTTGCCACTTAAAAAGGCTAAAAGCAGGATATAAAATTCCTGCTTTTACAGATAAATTAGGTTTAATAG
>CANQWU010000055.1 GCA_947627605.1 uncultured Clostridia bacterium | reverse complement strand
AATAAAATAACTGTTATAGAAAATAATAAAATTTTATCAATAGTAAATCTAAAAACATCTAAAAAATATCTAAAAAAATTCTATAAAAAGTGTCATATTTATATTTGTTTATTTTTAAATATTTTTGATAAATTATCTTTCAAAACACTTGAAATAGAAGTGGTTTAACCAATTTTAATTAACAATATTTAATGTTAAATATCAAGTAAACTGGAAAACTGAAAATCCTCGTGTCAGTGGTTCGATTCCACTTCAAGCCACCAAAAATAACACTATTAGGTGTTATTTTTTTGTTATATCTTCATAACAATTTACTAATCTTGCCCCCTCTTTAATTAGTCTATTTGTACCAACAGAATAAATAGAATTTATATTCCCTGGCACTACAAATACTTCTTTTCCCTGCTCTAAAGCAAAGTCTACTGTTATTAGTGTTCCACTTTTTTCTTTAGCTTCTATAACTAATACTCCATCACTAATTCCACTTACTATTCTATTTCTAGCTGGAAAGTTCATTTTATTAGGTGGTGTTCCTAATGGATATTCTGAAATGATTGTACCACCTTTTTTTATTATCATATTTGCTAATTCTCTATTTTCTTTTGGATAAATATCTTGAAGTCCATTTCCTAAAACTGCTATTGTATTCCCATTTGCTCCTAATGCTCCTATATGTGCAAAGCTATCAATTCCTTTTGCTAATCCACTTACAACACATTTATTATTATTAGCTAAATGGTACCCAAAATATTTAGCTGCATCTTTTCCATAGTTACTACACTCTCTACTCCCTATAATTGCAATACTTTCATAATTTAATAATTCTATATTTCCTTTTACATATATACTAATTGGATAATCATATATTTGTCTTAATAGTTTTGGATATTCTTTATCTTGAATTGTAATAATTTGTATTTGTTTTGCCTTTAAGTATTCTAAATGATTATTTATTT
Source organism: uncultured Clostridia bacterium (assembly GCA_947627605.1). GTDB lineage: Bacteria > Bacillota > Clostridia > TANB77 > CAG-508 > CAG-269. The sequence goes on along the minus strand of CANQWU010000055.1, from coordinate 7,433 downwards.
TTTCTCTTATATTTTTATCTAAAATATTTTCTACTGTTTTCTCTCCTATTCCTTCTACTTGCATTAATTGTTTTTTTGGCAATTTATATATTTCTTCTGGTGTTTTAAATTTTTCTAGTAATTTTTGTTTTCTTATGCTTCCTATATTCTGAATAAGGCTAAACCATATCCAGTATTTGTTTTTTTGTATATTTTCCATTATTCTCCCTTCTAAAGAAAAAAAGACACTTATAAAAGTGTCCCTCTAACTTTTTATTTTATTTATTTTGTTGCTTTGCAGCTTTTACTACATTGTTCATTAACATTGCTACTGTCATTGGTCCTACTCCCCCTGGAACCGGTGTTATATAGCTTGCTTTTTGTGATACAGCATCAAAATCAACATCTCCTACTAGCTTTCCTGTATCTAATCTGTTAATTCCTACATCAATAACAATAGCACCTTCCTTTATCATATCAGCTTTTACAAATTTTGCTTTTCCTATCGCTGCAACTACGACATCTGCATTTTTTGCTGCTTCTTTTACATCTCTTGTTTTAGAATGGCATACCGTCACAGTTGCATTCTTATTCAAGCAACATTGTACCAATGGTTTTCCTACAATATTACTTCTTCCAATAATTACTACATTTTTTCCACACAAATCAATTTTATATTCCTCAAATAGACGCATAATTCCAAATGGAGTACAAGATATAAATGTGTCTTGACCTAGTACCAATTTTCCAACATTCATAGGATGAAATCCATCTACATCTTTTCTATAATCAATTCTACGAAAAGCTTCACTAATATCTAAGTGTGGTGGTAATGGGCTTTGTAATAATATTCCATTTACAGATTTGTCATTATTTAATTTATCAATTAGTTCTAACAATTTTTCTTGAGTTGTGTTTGTATCTAAAAAATACTCTTCATATTCTACTCCAACATCATTACAAGCTTTACTTTTTTGCTTTACATACACTTTAGATGCTGGATTATCACCCACCATAATAACTGTTAATTTAGGTATTATTCCTTCTTTTTTTAGTTGTTCTACATCTTTTTTTAATTGCTCTCTAGTTTTTTGTGCAACTTGTTTTCCATCTATTATTACTGCCATTTTTGTTCCTCTTTTCTAGTTTTATTTTTTTTAGTATATCTTTTTTCTAAAAATAAGTCAATGCATTTTTATATTTTATTCATCTATCATTTTATATTCAATATCCTCTAAAAAAGGAAATATCTCTTTTACTCTTTTTAATGTCAGCATTAACATTCTAGGTTGAGGATTTTTAGATGTATGTGATAAAAGTTTTTGTGTATAACAGTTTTGTGCAGTTTTAAATAATAAATATCTGTTTCTTTCATAAGTATAATAAATCTGATACCCATCATTTAAGTCTTCCCACATCATTTCAAATGTATATCCTTTTTCCATATTTCCCCCTATTTTATCATTTCTTTAAATTGTTGCTCTGAAATAATTGTAACTCCTAAATTTTGTGCTTTTGTTAATTTACTACCTGCTTCCTCTCCTGCTAGCACAAAATCCGTCTTTTTGGAAACAGAACTAGAAGTCTTTCCTCCAAAACGTTCAATAATATCTTCTGCTTCTTTTCTGCTAAATGATTCTAATGTTCCTGTTAACACAAACGTTTTACCTGCAAAACGTTCATCTTCTGACTCTTCTTCTAAGGTCTCTGTATTTACACCTGCATCTTTTAATTTTTGTATTAAATCTTGTGTTTGCTCTTGTTCAAAAAATTCAACAATACTATTTGCCATTATTTCTCCAATGTCATCCATTTCCTGTAATTCTATATATCCTGCTTTCGCTAAATTATCTATTGTTTTATATTTTTTAGCTAACAATTTTGATGCTTTTCCTCCAACATGTCTAATTCCTAAAGCAGTAATTAGTCTATATAAATCATTTTGTTTGCTCTTTTCTATACTATCTATTAAATTCTGTGCAAATTTTTGTCCATTCTTTTTTAATGATGCAATATCTTCAAATTTCAGTGTATAAATATCTGCAATATTCTCAATGAGCCTATTATCTAATAGTTGCCCTATTATATTTTCCCCTAATCCATCAATGTTCATAGCTTCTCTTGATACAAAATGTACTAAGTTTCTATATAACTTTGCTGGGCATTCTATTCCTGTACAGCGAACAGCCGCTTCTCCTTCTTCTCTTACAGTCTCTGCTCCACATACAGGACATTTTCGTGGCATTTCAAAGTTCTTTTCTACACCTGTTCTTTTGTTTTTTACCACTTCTACAATTTCTGGTATAACATCTCCTGCCTTTTGTATAACAACTGTATCACCAATCTTTAAGTCTTTTTCTTTTATAAAATCCTCGTTATGCAATGTTGTTTTTGAAATTGTTGAGCCAGCTACTTTTACAGGCTCTAATATTGCCATTGGAGTAATAACTCCTGTCCTACCTACTTGACATATGATATCTTTCAAAATTGTTTCTTTTTTTTCTGGTGGATATTTATATGCAACTGCCCATCTTGGAACTTTAACTGTTGAACCTAATATTTCGCGAAATTTTAAATCATCTATTTTTACAACAGCTCCATCTATGCCAAATGTTAAATTTTCTCGCATATCTGATATTTTTTGTATGGCTTTTTTTACTTCTTCAATATCTTTGCAAGGTATTCTTACTGGATTTACATTAAAGCCTAATTTTTCTAAATATTGTAATTCTTCATAATGTGAAGAAAATTCTTTTCCTTCTATTTTCTGCACATTAAAAATGTATATATCTAATGGTCTTGTTTGAGTTATCTTACTATCTAATTGTCTTAATGAACCAGCAGCTGCATTTCTTGCATTAGCAAAAAGTGTTTCTTCATTTTCTTGTCTTTCTTGATTCATTTCTTCAAAATCTTTTTTGGAAATAAATACTTCTCCTCTTACTGTTATATCTATCTTATCAGAAAGTTCTTTTGGAATGGTTTTTACTGTTTTTAAGTTCTCTGTTACATCCTCTCCTACTAGTCCATTTCCTCTTGTTGCTCCTTTTATTAGTTTTCCTTCTTTGTATTCTAATGCTGCTGATAAGCCATCTATTTTGGTTTCTACAACATATGATACTTGCTTTATTCCATTTTCTTCTGCTTTTTGTTTCATTCTAGTATCAAATTCTTCTACTTCTTCTATTGAAAAAACGTCTTGTAGGCTTTGTAAAGGTACTTCATGTGTTACCTTTTCAAAGCCTTCTTTCACAGTTCCTCCAACTTTTTGTGTTAATGAATCCTTTGATATAAATTCTGGATATTCCTTTTCTAGATTTCTTAATTCTACCATAAGCATATCATATTCAAAATCTGATATTTCAGGATTATCTTCGTCATAATATTTTTGTGCATAATATTCTGTTTTTTTACGTAGTTCTTCTATTCTTTCTTTAGCTTGATTTTTATTCATTTAGACACCTCTAATACAAATATCCCAAAGGGGTATGGTCCCCTTTGGGACATTTTTTTATTTTTTAGTCTTGTCTTGCTAATATGATTAATCTTCTATTATTACTTGCATCTGTACATGTTGATAAAGTTAATTCTGCTTTTCCATTAGTTTCTCTTTGATAGAATGATGTATCTTTATCGTCTGTTTCAAATTTGTTATATATTGTATATGATATTCTTGTTCCTCTAAAGTCTTTTACATATATTTTGTCTCCTACTTGTAACCTTTTATTATTTGAGAAAAATACACCATTACGATAGTTATGTCCTATAACTACTGTATTTCCTGGTTGATTTATTGTTTCTCCTCCTGGAGGATATAAAACTGCGACTGAGTTTTCTATTGATGATCTGCTAACAGAGTCAATAATAGGATATGAAAAGTTGATTGCTGGAATTTCCATTGTACCAACTGTTGAAAAACCTTTATATTCCCCCTTTTTAGCAGCTACAGCAGTTGTTGTATTTGAAACTGGTGTACTGCCATTAAATACATCATTTCCTGCTGTATTTGTATCTTCACTTTTCTCTTCACTACTAACTTCTCCATCAAAATTATCAACAAATTCAGATGCATCTTTTGTTATACGATATTTTTGATAATAATCATATGCTAAGAATCCTAATAGTCCTAAAATTGCTATAATAACTATTACTAATATGACTGTTAATACTTTACTATATTTATTTTCGAACATAAGAATCTACCTCCATATTCTTAATCTAATTATCTACTTTTATTATATCATAAAAATAATAATTACACAATCTTTGTGCCTAATTTTTTTCCACCTAATATATGGAAATGCAAATGTTTTACTTCTTGTCCACCATCTTCTCCACAGTTATTTACTACACGATATCCTTTTTCTGATATTTCCTGTTCCTTTGCAATATTCTTAATAGTTAAAATTATTTTTCCTAACAATTTTTCATCTTCTGGCTCTACATTATTTAAAGATTCTATATGTTTTTTAGGAATAACTAATATATGAACTGGTGTTACTGGGTTAATATCTTTAAATGCTAATATATCTTCGTCTTCATATACTTTGCTTGATGGTATTTCTCCTTTTGCAATTTTACAAAAAATACAATCTTCCATAATTTTTCTCCTTATTTTATAAGAACTGCTTTTATTCTTCGAATTCCTGATGAGCTAGATTCTTCTTTCTTTATTTTAAATTTTCCCATATTTCCTGTATGTTCTACATGTGGTCCTCCACATATTTCTTTACTAAAGTCTCCTATTGTATATACTTTTACTCTATCTCCATACTTATCTGTAAATAGTCCTATTGCACCTGAAGCTTTTGCATCTTCATATGGCATTTCTTCACAGGTAACTTTCAAGTCTTTTTCAATTTGTTCATTCACTAAATTTTCTACTTTTTCAATTTCTTCTGGAGTCATTTTTGCTGGATGTGTAAAATCAAAACGTAGTCTTTCTTCTGTAATGTTAGAGCCACTTTGTTTTACATGTTCACCTAATACTGTTCTTAGTGCTTGATGCAATAAATGTGTTGCAGTGTGATATGCTATTGTTTTTTCATTTTGGTCTGCTAACCCACCTTTGAATTTTTGCTCTGAACCCATTCTTGATTTTTCTTGATGTGCTTTAAATAGTTCTTCAAATTTTTTTGTATCAACTTCCATTCCATTTTCTTCTGCTAGTTCTTTTGTTACTTCTGGCGGAAATCCATATGTGTCATATAAACGAAATACAACTTCTCCATCGATTTTTGTTTTACCTTGTTCTTTTGCTTTTTGTATTTCTTTAGAAAATTCTTTTTCTCCATGTGTCAATGTTTTTATAAATTTATCTTTTTCTTCAATTATTACTTGCTCTATTATTTCTTGATTTTCTTTTAGTGCAGGATACATCTCTTGTAAATTTTCTACATTTATATCTATTAAATTTTTAAGTTCTGATAAGTCTATTTGTAATTTGTTCATATGTCTTATCATCCTACGGATTAGCCTTCTTAAGATATATCCTCTATCTATATTACTTGGTCTACCTCCATCACAGATAACCATCATACTAGCACGTAAATGTTCTGCAATTATTCTTCTACTTTGGATGTCGTCTACTTTTTGAAGTTCTTCTAATTTTGACATTACTGGCATAAATAGTTCTGTATCAAATGGTGTTTGTTTTCCTTGTAATAGCATTGCCATTCTTTCTAGTCCTAATCCTGTATCTACATTTTTTTGTTTTAATTTACTGTAACTTCCATCTGAATTTTTATAATATTCCATAAATACATTGTTCCAGATTTCTACATATTTGCCACAATCACATGATGGTTGGCAATTGTCTGAGCAAGCCGGTTTTCCTGTATCATAGAACATTTCAGTATCTGGTCCACAAGGTCCTTCTTCTCCTGCTATCCACCAGTTGTCGTCTTTTCCATAAAAAAATATATGTCCATCTAAAATTCCTGCTTTTTCCCAACATTTGCTTGAAACTTCATCTTTTGGGCAATCTTCGTCTCCTTTAAAACAAGTAACATATAATTTCTCTACGGGTATACCTAATTCCTTTGTTAAGAAGTCAAAACTCATTTGAATTGACTCTTCTTTGAAATAATCCCCTAATGACCAGTTCCCTAGCATTTCAAAGTATGTTAAGTGTCTATTGTCTCCTACCTCGTCAATATCTACTGTTCTTAAGCATTTTTGATAATCTGTTAAACGTGTTCCTGCAGGATGTGTTTCTCCTAAAAGATATGGCACTAGCGGTTGCATACCTGCTGTTGTAAATAAAACAGATGGATCATTTTCTGGAATTAGTGGTGCTGATGGTATTACTGCATGTCCATGTTTTTTAAAAAAGTTTAAATATCTATTTCTTATCTCAATTGCTTTCATTTTTATTGAATCCTTCCTTCTATTTGCTTTTTTACTTTTACATTATACTGCATTTTACTTAAAAAAGCAATAAATTTGATATTTTTTATTCTATTTGATTTTTTGTCATTTTTTTCGTATAATTATATTATGAAAAAATTAATTGTTGATAAAAAATATGATGGAAAGAAATTAAATACTTTTTTATTAGATAATATCGATGGTCTTACATATTCTTTGTTTTGTAATATATTACGAAAAAAAGATATTAAAGTAAATGGAAAAAGGACCAATAAAGATATTATTGTTTTTGATGGAAATGAGGTTTTAGTATATATACCTGATAATTTGTTAATTAAGAAAAATTTTTCTCTTGATATAATTTATGAGGATAATAATATTTTAGTTGTAAATAAGCCTCGTGGTATTGAAGTAGTTGGTGAAAATTCTTTAACAGCATATGTTCATGATAAATATAATTCACTTAAATTTTTGCCAATGCCTTGTCATAGATTAGATAGAAATACGTGTGGGTTAGTTTTATTTGCAAAAACAGATATAGCTTTGTCAATATTGCTTGATAAATTTAAAAAGCATGAAATAAAAAAACATTATTATGCTTGGGTTTATTCTATTCCAAAATTAAAAGAGCAAACTATGACCGCCTATTTATTTAAAGATAATAAAAAATCTTTAGTATATATTTTAGATGTTCCTGCTAAAGGATATCAAAAAATTATTACAAGTTATAAAGTTGTTGAAGAAAAGCCAGATAATACTTGCATATTAGATGTTGAAATTGAAACTGGAAAAACACATCAAATACGTGCCCATCTAGCTCATATAGGTCTACCAATTATAGGTGATGGAAAATATGGAAAAAATGAAATTAATAGACTTTTTCACCAAAAAATGCAGTGTTTGTGCGCGTATAAATTACAATTTTGTTTTACTTCTGATAGTGGTATTTTAGATTATTTAAATGGAAAATGTTTTTATCTTGATGTCTTGCATTGTTTTTAATTTTCTTGTATAATCCTAAGTTTGACAGTTGAAGAAAAATTAAAGCTCGTATCACATTGATATATGTGACATACGAGCTTTTT
>CANQWU010000054.1 GCA_947627605.1 uncultured Clostridia bacterium | reverse complement strand
CTTGTTATTCCTAATTCTTTAAATTTTTTTAGTTGTTCAATATCAGCTTCAACACAATGGAGATATTGGGATGAAGCTGATATTGAACAACTAAAAAAATTTAAAGCATATATACCAAATACAAAAAATGGATTTATGGGAAATTTAAATCATAAAAAAGAGGGGAAATAAAATGTATGAAAATAAAAAATTATTAAATACTGTTATACAAGTATATTTTGAAAATAAAAAGAAACTGGATTATTTAAAATCTATGGTAGACTCAGATAATAAAATAATAAAAGATAAAATGAAAGAATTAAATAAAACAGAATTTGAAACAGGAAATGGATTAATAGCAAAAATAACAATACAAAATAGAGATAGTTTAAATGAAGAAAAAGCAATATTAAAATTAAAAGAATTAGGAATAACAAGTGCGATTAAGACAAAAGAATATTTAGATTTAGAAGAAATTGAAAATTTAATATATAATCAAAAATTAAATCCCGCAGAATTAGAAGATTGTCAAATTAAAAAAGAAGTTGTAACCTTATCTGTAAAGGAGAAAAAATAATATGGAAGAAAAATTTGAGTATATATTAGATGAAATATATAGAAAATTATGGCAATTAAGTATATATACTGATACAGTTAAAATACAATCTTTATTAAATTATATGGAAGATTTAAAAAGAGAACAATTAAAATAAATTTAACAAAGGAGAATAATATGGAAATAGATAAAATATTAATACAAATAGGAATTTCAAGTAATAAATTAGGATTTTATTATATAAAAGAATGTATAAATTTGTTAAAAAATGAAAATATGAAAATGTATAAAATTTATGAAACTATTGCATTAAAATCTAATACTAATAAAACTCCATCATCAATAGAAAGAGCAATTAGATATGTGATATCTTATTCATTTAAAGTTAGTCCAGTATTAAAGAAAATTTATAATAGAATTCCAAATAATTCAGAATTTTTATATGATTTATTAAATATACCTAATATATTTATAGATACTATAAATGAGGAGGAAAATTAAAATGGAAAAATATATACCAAAAGCAAAACCTGCAATAATAAAATTTTCAAGTAGAGCCAGTATTAAATTAACAACAAATGGGAAAGACCAATTTTATACAATAGAATATCGGCGAAGAAAGACAAATAGATAATTTTGATGAAGTAAATATAGATAAAGAAAGACAAGCATTAATAGATGACTGCAACAAACAAGTAGATAATCAAATAGAAGAAATTTGTAAAACTTTTATATAAAAACACTTTACAAATTAAAAATAATTTAGTATAATATTAATGTAAAAAGTTGTCCGATAATTAAATAGTTAAAACCTAGACTTTAAACGTTTAGTTTTTATATATAAAAGAAGTTATAAACTTTTGGACAACGGTTTATAACTTCTTTATTTTTTTTATTTTATAGGAGGTATTTGTTTATGCAAGTTTTAAAAATTAAGGATAAGATAAATCTAAAAGAATTAGAAAATATTGGATTTGAATTTTTAACAACAGATGAAAATAGTATGGTATATTTTTTAAATAAAGAAAGAGATGATACAGATTACTGGGAAATTTCAAAAGATAGAGTAATAAGATATATAAATATATTGTATTCAAAAAATCCTGAAACTTCTTTATTATCTGCAACTAGACAAATTGGTGTTTCTTGTAATATACAAATACCAGCATTTGTATATTATCTAATAAAATGTGATTTTGTAGAAGTAGCGGAGGTGTAAACAAATGTATTTTTCTGTACACGGATTTAATCAAATTGAAGTAGCAAAAATAAATGAAGAATTAGGTTTAGAAGTAAAATTAAAAAGAAATCCTAATTGGAAACCTAATACAAATGATATAGAATTATCAAGTGGAAATACTAGAAAAAGAGCTGATATAAAATTTCCTAAAATAGGGAATAATGAATTATTAATATTAAGATGGTTTGTTAATTTTTTTCCTAATGATAAAATGATAAAATATAATATTAATGGAGAAATATATGGAGTAGTAAAATATCAAGCTATATTAGATGATTATCCTATATTAGATATAAATAAAGAAAGTGTAAAAAGAATATTTGATAATCTAGTTGATTTTAAAATATTAAAACATGAAACAGTTAAAAAATTGGGAGGTACTTATGCAGTATATAAAACAGGAGAAAATTACAATAAACTAATTGAAAAAGCAACAGACGTTAAAAATAACGATTGTACAGACGTTAAAAATAACGATTGTACAGACGTTAAAAATAACGATTGTACAGACGTTAAAAATAACGATTGTACAGACGTTAAAAATAACGAAACAAAATATTATAATACTATAAATTATAATACTAATAATAAAAATACTACACTAGACGAATTTAACAATTCGTCAGAGAACAAAATAAATACTTCTAAAAAAACTTATGTAAATGACTATCAAAAAAAATTAGAAAATGAAAAAGAACAAAAAAATAAAAGTAAAAGAGTACAACGTATAACTAAAGATATGAAATTTGAAAATGAAATATTAAACTATACAACTAATATTGATGTAGTAAATAAATTAAAAGATTATTTAGAATTTAGAAAACAAGAAAATTTAACAATGAAAAATTGGCAATTAATATTAACTAACTTTTTTAAAAAGTTTGGAGATAAATCAACCAGTCAACAATTAGAACAAATAGATTATTGTTTTAGAAAAAGTTATAGAGATTTGGATTATGAAAATAATTTTAGTGGAAATATAAAAACAAGTTATTCAAGTAACAAATATCAAGATAATTGTGCAACCCACGATACATCAGACGCGCCAAAATTTAATGAAATGACAAAAGAGGAAAAAGAAAAATGGATGAATGAAAATTTAGCAAAAGATGAAAATGGAAATTTTTTAGTTTTTTAAAAAATAAATTGTAAATTTTGTTAAATTTTTATATATATATTAAGTATAAGGAGGAAAAAATGAATAATGAAACAAGAGTATTGGATTATATAAAAAGAAATGGAAGTATAACAAGTTTAGAAGCATTCAAAAAATTAGGAAATACAAGATTATCAGCAACAATATTTAATTTAAGGCATAGTGGATATAATATACAAGATATATGGAAAGAAGAAGTAAATAGATATGGAGATAAAACAAGATTTAAACAATATTTTTTGATAGGAGATAAATAATATGACACTTGAAGAATTAGGGTATAAAAAAGAATTGTTTGGAAAATCTAAAATTTTATATAAACAAGTATTAGATGAAGAAGGTTTTTCAATTAAAGCTGTATGGTTTGATAAAGTTAATAAAGTAGTGAAGTTTGATGGATATTTTAACTTACAAGAAATAGAAATCATATATAATTTAGCAAAACAATTAAATTTTTAGGAGAATAACAATGTATCAATATAATTTTGAAAAAGAAAATTGTTGGTATAAAGATAAATGTAACAAATATAACACAAATGAATGTAATAAAAATTGTATTAGATATATGACAATGGATTATTTAATAGGAAATAGTAATATACCAAAAGGAAAACAATTTAAACAAGAATTAAGACCCGAACCAGTAGATATACAAAATTTTAAATTATTAGCTGAGATAAAAAATGATATAATAAATTTTGTAGAAAATGGAGAAAATTTATACATATATAGTGAAAAATTTGGAAATGGAAAAACAACATGGGCAATAAAGATAATGCAGAATTATTTTAACAAAATATGGCTTGGAAATGGATTTAAAGTAAGAGGTTTATTTATACATGTTCCAACATTTTTAACAAAATTTAAAGAAGTAATGAATAAAAAAGATGAAGAATTTGAAGAAATGAAAAATATGTTATCAGATGTAGATTTAGTAATATGGGATGATATTGCAACAGGGAAATTAAGTGAATACGACCATAATAATTTATTAACATATATAGACCAAAGAAAACTAAATCGGAAAAGCAAATATATTTACAGGAAATTTAAATGAAGAAGAATTAGAAATAGCTGTTGGAAAAAGATTAAAAAGTCGTATATGGAATGCAAGTACAAATATACATTTGCAAGGTAGTGATAGGAGAGGATTAAATGAATAAAATAATTAAAATATTTGAAGACTTAGACTATGTAGAAAATTTTGAAACTGACCAACATATAATTTTTAGAAAAGATAGTAGCAGATGTTTAGGTAAAGGGATAGATTTTCATAAACCAACAAAAACAGTTGAAGTAGGTGGTAGTATATCAATGAAGGAATTAAATGCTATATGTGAATTTTGTAAAGAAAAAGGGTGGTTAGATGTTAAGTAAAGAAGAAATAGAAAAAGCAAAAAATATATTAAAAGAAATACAGGAAAGTAATAGAAGTTGGTTATTTAATACAAATGAAGAAAATTGTGAAAAGATATATTTACAAGATATAGAAGCGATAGAAACACTTTTACAATACATAGACCAACTAAAACAAGAAAATAATAAGCAAAATAAAATAATAGATGAAATGTGCGAACAATTAGCAGGATTAGCAATATTAGATATTAAAAAAGCTGAATATATTACTTTAGGAGATAAAGAAGAAGTAAAACAATATTTTGAAAAGAAAGTAGAGAAAAAGTAAATGAAAAAGTTATGGAATAAGATAAAAAATTTATTTGCTTTACATTGCCTAGATTGTAATGGGATAGTAAAAAGTGAATATTTAGATATGCAATTTGATAAAATGGTATATAAATGTACAAAATGTGGAAAGGAATGGATGTAAGAATTGGAAGAAAAGTGAGGTTAAAATAAATGCTAACAATAAGAGAGATAAAGGATAAATTTATTTATCCAAAAATATTTTTTATGACAGAAGCTGAATATTGGCGTATGCAATATTTTAAATTATTATATGGAGAGATATAATGGGAAAAATAATAAAATTAAAAACAGATGAAGATAATATACAAGATTTTTTAGATGAAATAAAAGAATGTGTAAAAGTTAATAAAATAGATAACTTGTGAATATTAAAATTTATATTCTATAGAAATTTTGCAAAAAGGAGCAAAAAAAGTTTTACAAGAATTATTGGAGGGAAAATGAATGAAAATAAATATAATAAAGAAGGAGTTTAAAGATGATGACGTTTTTAAAATTTCGGTATTATTGCTTTAATGTATATGATAGGGATTATAATTACTGATTTATTATTAAATATTTTTATTTTAAATATAAGATGGGTGTATTGTTTATGGTTTATTTTAGGAGAAGTAACTAATTTTATCATAAATTATAATTATTATATTGATGGTAAAGGAGATAAATAAAATGGAATTAGAAGAAGCAAAACATTTTTTAAGAAATTATAAATATGATAATGAAGTTTATGAAGCTATATATATAGTATTGCAAGAATTAGAAAATTCAATACCTAAAAAGAAAATAGAAGATTTAATTGAAAATAAGAGCATAGATATATCTGGATTTGAATGTATAGCCGTTGAAGATATACAAAAATTATTGGAGGATAAAAACGAATGAAAATAAATGGAATAAACATATCAATTAGTGAAAGCTATTATAATAAATCAAAAGTACAAGAAGATGGAGTAACACATAAAATAGATACTGATAAACAATATTCGATGTATATGCTAGAATTACATAAGGTATATTTTGATGGTACCAAAGAGGAAGTATTAAAGCAAATAATAAATGATTTAGAAGCTGTAGTAAATAAATTAAAACAGATAAAAAATAAAGGTGATGAGGAATGGGAAAAATAGTTAAATTCAAAACGGAAACTGATAATGTATTAGATTTTTTAGAAAGTATTAAAAAAGCCGTAAAAGAAGATAAAATAAAAAATATGATAATAATAGGTAAATGTGAAGATGGTGGAACAATAATTGGAAATACAAAAGGATTAAGTTGGTGTGAAAAGATAGAATTAAAATCGCATTTAGAAGTAAATATAATAAATGATATGATAAAGGAAAATTATGTTATACCAGAGTAAAGGAGAAATAATATGAAGTGTAAAGATTGTCCAGCAAATGGAAATTTTAATGGCTGTCCTTGTTATTTTGGAAATGAAGAAAAAGATTGTAAATTAACTAAAAAACAAGTTATAAAAATGATAGATGAATATGAAGAAGAAAATGAGGCTTTTTATAGAAGTTATGGTTGTTAATTAGATTAAACAAAGGAGTAAAAGACAATGGTAGTTTTGCAATGTATTAATAAAATTATACAAACAGGAAATTATGATATAGTAATAGATAATAACTTGTCAAAAGAAATGTTTTTAAGTTATGAAAATGAATTTGAATTTATAGATAATTTTTACAAAAAATATGGAAAAGTACCAGACAAAGAAACATTTTTAACTAAGTTTCAACAATTTCAATTATTAGAAGTAAATGAAACCGAAAAATATTTAGTTGATAAAATAAATGAAGAGTATTTATATTATAAATCAGTTCCAGTAGTACAAACACTTGCGGAAAAATTAAAAGTAAATTCAAATGAAGCTGTAGAATATTTACTTGAACAAATACCAAAATTAACAAATATACAACAAACAGAAGGAATAAATATAATAGAAGAGCGGAGATATAAGATTACAAGAATATTTAGAAAAATTAAATCGGAAAAGATGTAAGTTATATAACAACAGGATTTGAAGAATTAGATACAATATTTAAGGGATTTGCTAAAGGTGAAGAATTAGTTGTATTATTTGCAAGAATAGGACAAGGAAAAAGTTGGATATTAAATAAGATGTTATCTCATAGTTGGGAAATAGGATATAATGTAGGATTAATTTCTCCTGAAATGAGTTCAAGTAAAATAGGATACAGATTTGATACATTAACAAAACATTTCAACAATAATAATTTAGTATGGCGGAAAAGAAGAAGAGGGATATAAAGAATACATAGATAAGTTAAAAGAAAATAAAAATAAATTTATTGTAACAATACCGCAAGATTTTAATAAAAAGATAACAGTTAGCAAAATAAAACAATTTGTACAAAAAAATAAACTTGATATATTAGGTATTGATGGAATAACATATTTAACAGATGAAAGATACAAAAAGGGTGATAATAGAACTACCATGTTGACAAATATAAGTGAAGATTTAATAAGTTTGTCAATAGAATTAAAAATTCCAATTATTGTAGTAGTTCAAAGTAATAGACGGTGGAGTAAATAAAGATACAGAAGATACACCAGATTTAGAGAATATTAAAGACAGTGATGGTATCGCAGCAAATGCAACAAAAGTATTAGCAATAAAACAAAAAGCAAATGAAAATGTAATACAGTTAACAGTAAGAAAACATAGAGATGGTATAACAGGACAAACATTATTATATCAATTTGACTTCAACAAAGGAGATTTTAGTTATATACCAAGCAATGATGATGGATTAAATACAGAAAGAAGAAAAGAAAAAATAAATAAAATAAAAAAGGAGTTTGCAGATGAAGATGTTTTTTAAATACTTATTATATGATATTATTTTTATATTAAGTTTTATAATAATATATGAACTAGGATTTATAAATATATTATTTATGTATTTTTGTATAGGATTTTCTGCAGGTTCAACAAGTATGTTATTTGTAAATGAAAGAAGACTAAATAAAATGGATAAAGAATTATACACACAATGTCTTTATAAAAAAGTTAATGATGATGTATTAAAAGGACTTATTAATAATATAGGAGATAAAATAAAATGAAATTAGAAAAATCAGTTGAAAGACAAACAAAAAATACAATAGAATATTATAAAAATTTAGATAATCTTGAAGAAGCACCTATTGATATATTAAGAGCAATGTATAAAGATTTATTACAAGAATTAAGAAAATCTATACCTAAAAAGAAAATAGAAGATAAAATAGAAGAATTAGAAAATTGTAAAATGGATATAGTACAGAGTCCTGTTCATAATGTAAATGAAAAAATGAAAATATTAGATAGAAATATGATTAAAAGAGAAGTTTTATAGGAATTATTGGAGGATAAATAATATGAAAGTTTTAAAAGAAAATATAAGAGAAAATTTATATGATGTATACAGTCAGATAGATGATATATTATGTGATATAGATAATCAAGAAGAAATTGATACTAGTAATACGATATTAGATTTACAATTATTTAAAGAAAAATTAGAATTATATGATTTATCAAGTGAAGAATTATTAAATTTTATTGATGATTATATGAGATTATATAATAAGGAGTGAATAAAAATGGAATTAGAAATATTTAATTTAATTAATGGTAAATATGGATTATTTAACGATACATTAGTATTTGAAACAGGAGGAATAAATAAAACATTTATTAGAATAAATAAAAAAGCAGCGTTAGAAATAATGCACACATTGTTGGATAGTGTGTGTTTATTAGATGATAATACAGAAGATTTGCTGTCTAAAATTGAAGAAAGAATATCGATGGTATAAAAATGTTAAGAATAAATGATGTTATATATGAAATAAATTTAATAGATATTATAAATGAATTAAAAAGTCAATTATCATTACAAGGAATAAACTTATTCGGAAAAATAAAAGATTTGCCAGAAGATTTAATGGTGAGTTGTCCTTTTCATAAAGAAGGGAAAGAAAGAAAACCAAGCTGTCGGAATAAGAAAAGAAGATGGATTTTGTCATTGCTTTTCATGTCGGTGAAAGTGTAAGTTTAGCACAGATGATAAGTAGATGTTTTGGAGTAGATGATTTAGG
>CANQWU010000053.1 GCA_947627605.1 uncultured Clostridia bacterium | reverse complement strand
CAATACAGAATTCATTCCCTAAACGTTGCTTAATTATACTTAATCAAAAAGTCCAACTTTTTGGGTTCAGTACAAAAATCCTCAAATGGTTTTTACAAAAAGAAAGGAGACAGATGTTAGAAGCAATACAAAATTTAATATATACACCTAAGTGTGGAATATGTGGAAAACTAAATAAAAAATACTTATGCAGAGAGTGTAAAAAACAATTAGAAACATATGCGATATGGGAAATAGTGGAAAACAAAAATCCATACATTTTATTTGATGAGCAAATATCAATTTTTTCATATAAAGCTTTAATTCGAAGTGAAATTTTATCATATAAATTTGGAGAAGATTCATATTTATATAAAACATTTGCAAATTTTTTAATAAAAAATCAAAAAGTATTCCAAAAAATAAAAAGTTATGATATTATAATCCCAGTACCAATTAGTAAAAAAAGAAAACGAGAAAGAGGATATAATCAAAGTTTACTTATAGCAAGAGAAATAGGAAAAAATGCAAATATTGAGGTAGTAGAAAACTGTTTATATAAAACAAAAGACACAATTGAACAAAGTAAATTAAAGCGTGAAGAAAGAGAAGAAAATGCGAAAAATGTATATGAGGTCAAAAACGAGAAAATACTAGAAAATAAGAAAATACTGCTAATAGATGATATATTAACAACAGGAAATACATTAAACTCTTGTAGCAAAGAAATAAAAAAAGGAAAAACAAATAAAATCGGAGTATTGGTACTAGCAAAGGATTAAATGGAAAGGATTAAGATATGGAAGATTTAGTAGAAAGTATTTTGGATTACATTCGTTCAGATTATACAGATTATGCAATAATGATAAATGGAGAATGGGGTTCAGGAAAAACTCATTTTTGGAATAATAAAATTAGAAAAAAAATCGAATCAATGCAATTAAATGGAAAAAGATATACTACAATATATATGTCTTTATATGGAATTTCTAACTTAGAGGAAATTAGTAAAAAGATATTTATTGAAACAACTCAACTAATGGACAAAAATTTAAGAAAATTTATGAATTCAAATGAACAAAAGACAATTCCTGAATATGCCAAAACAGGATTAGATATGGCAAATTTTTTTGGTGTAACTCAAAATGGAGATAAAATTGATTACGCAGATTTTTTCTCAACAGATGACAAAGTATTGTGCTTTGACGACCTAGAAAGAGCAAATGTAGATGTTATTGATATTTTAGGTTATATAAATAACTTTGTTGAACATGACCATATAAAAACAATTATTATATGTAATGAAAAAGAGCTTTCTACAAAATTAAAAAGTTCAAATTTAGAAATGAAAACATTTATAGCAACATATTTATTAGATAGGCAAGGTGAATTAAATCAAACAGATAAACCTATGGTTGAAAAAATTCAAGAAAAAATTGAGCATATATTTGATAAAGCAAATGACTATGAAAGAATTAAGGAAAAATTGATAGGAGAAACATTTGAATATGCTCCAAAATTCGATTATATTATAAATGGAATTTTAATGCGCTATGAAAATGATCCTGATTTGATTAGATTCGAAAGAGAGAATGCAAGAATTATTACATCAACATTTGAAAGAAGCGGAACTAGAAACTTAAGGATATTAAAACATGCATTAAATGATTTCAAAAAAATATTTGACATGGTAAACAAAAATTATCCAAATACAAGTAATAGAATTCTACAAACAATGTTAATTTTTACAATAGCTATATCATTTGAAATTAAAGCAGGAAAAGTAACAAAAAACAAATTTATGAATATAAAAGATAATGAAGAATATAAATCAATTTTAGTATCTTCAAGAGTACTTATGGATAATAGACAATTTTATATCAAAGAATTTGATAGTAACTATTACTATAATTTTAAAGCTGATTATCGTTTCTTTAAATTTATTGAATATTATATTAGAACTAGAATTTTTGATATGAAAATATTTAAAAAAGATATGGAAACTATAAGAAATACAATAGATATAGAAAACTTACCAGGATATAAAAGATTACTTACAGAAGAATATTGGAAAATACCAGATGATGAATTTGAAGGAATTATACAATCAATTATAGAAGAAGTTAAAGAAGGAAACATTGAATTAATAGATACTGTAAAAATATATGCATATTTTAGTTATTTCTCAAGAAAAAATCTTATCGAATATGATATAAAAACATTAAAAGTTATATTTTTTGATGGAATGAATAAATCATCACTAAAATCAAAATATTGTAAAAATGTAGAAGAAGAATTAGCAAAAATAGCAATTGAAGAATTTTCAGAAGATATGGATGAAATCTTAAAACATTTCAACAGCTTAAATCTACAATTATTAGAAAGACAATATAGAGAAATGGCAGAAGAAATATTTAGATGTATTCCTATGAAAATGGAACAATTTTATGAACAATTTGATAAAAAATGCATGGAAATACCAATATTTAAATACTGTGATCCATATCAACTCTTCCAAAGAATATCTTGTGCAAGTAATGAAGATGTTATGATAATCAAAGAAAGACTATTATCTCGTGCAGAAAAGTATCCAAAACAGATTGAAGGAGAAATGTCTAATATAAAATCATTAAAACAAATTATGGATGACTACTTAAAAGATAAACAAACTACAATAAAAATTGTTATGCTAAAAGAATTTTCAAAAGACCTAGGAAAAATATTAGGAAAATATAAACCAAAGATGTTTAATAATTAAAATTTTCTTTATATTTAATCAAATAGATATAGAAAATTTAAAGAAAAAAGAAAAAATGCATAAAATTTTCTTCTTTTGCCATAATAAAGGTAGACATAAATTTAAAAGGAGGAAAATTATGAAAGCAACAGGAGTTGTAAGAAGAATAGATGATTTGGGCAGAGTTGTTATACCAAAAGAAATAAGAAAAACATTACGTATAAAAGAAGGAGATCCGCTAGAAATATTTACTGATAGAGAAGGACAAGTAATTTTGAAAAAATATTCACCAATAGGAGAACTATCAGAATTTGCAACAGGATATGCAGAAACATTATCAAAAACAACAGGACATATTGCATTTATAACAGATAAAGATACAATAATTGCTGTATCAGGAGGATCTAAAAAAGAATTTCTAGAACAAGATGTTAGTCAAGAACTAGAACAGTTAATGGAAGATAAAGAAGTATACACAAGTAAAGAAAACAGTGATATGGCAATGCCAATAACGAAAAATGACAATCAACAAAGAAAACACAATGCACAAATCGTTTATCCGATAATATCAAATGGAGATACAATTGGAACAGTAATACTAATGTCAAAAGATGCAAATAGTCAAATGAATGAAGTAGAAAGAAAAGTAGCACAATCAGCTGCAACATTTTTAGGAAGTCAGATGGAAATATAATTAATAAAAAAGTTTTAAATATTTAGATATAAATTATCAAAATATTTAAAACTTTTTTTGTTATTCGAAAAATAGTATTTTTATTCAACAAAAATTATAAAATAATATCATTAAAAGATAAAAAATTAAAAATTCTAAATCAATGAAAACCCGGAAACCCGCAAATAAGAAAGCTCGTATCGAAAGGCAAAAAAATATAAAAAATATTGATGAAAATGATTGACAAATAAGAAATATTTAGTATAAAATTGTTATGAAAAATGTAATTTTTTATAGATATATAATATCAACAAAAGAAAGGGAGAATGAAAAAGTGAAAAAACAACCTTTAAACAAGCGGAATTACAATAACAACCTTAGTAATAACTATAATAATTATCTTGCTTTTAGCGGGAATTACAATTGGTGCATTATCAGGAGATAATGGATTAATTAATAGAGCAATAGATGCTAGGGATTTAGTAGATAAGGAAGCTTTTACAGATGCTGTACAAACCCAAGCTTTATTAACAGTGGCAGAAAAAGGTAGGTTTGATACAGAAAGATTTGAAGAAAGAATAAAAGAAAATCTAAAAGAGTATAATCCAAATGTTACGGAAGATGATACTTCAGTACACGTATCAGATGGAAGATATGATGTTACTCTAGATAAAGATTCAGGAGATTTATCAAGCTCAGGACATACAGAAGGAATATGGCCAAGAGTAGAAACACATTTATATGAAATGGATGGAACAGACTACAAACCAATTGAAGATAGTGAACAACTAACATTGACTGTAGATGTAACAAACTACGAAGAATTTGATAGAGTAGAAGTAGTAGTAAAAGACGAAGATGGAAATATAATAGAGCAGACAGAAAAAATACCAGGAACAGAAGGACGATTTAGTTATACAGTAGAAGGACCATCAGGAACATACACTGTAGACGTTACAGGCTATGTAACAAACGAAGATGGAGAAGAAGTTGGAAATACTTCAAGAAGAACTGTAAAATTAAAAGAAAATCCAAAAATTAAATTAGATATAGTATTAGAACCAGACGGTGGAGCAGGATATGTTATGCCTTCAAAAGGAAAAGCAACAATAAAAACAAAAATGACATCAAGTGAAGGAAATAAAGATCCATATGAATATTACTATGCTTGGAGCCAAAGCAATGAAGAAAGACCAGGATTCCAAGATTGGGATTTAGATTCATGGACAAAAACACAAAGTGGAGCAACAATAGTAAAAGATGACTGTGATGTAGGAACATATTATCTATGGATACAAGTATATGACAAAAATAGAGTATTAACATCACAATATGTAGTATCAAAAGCATTTGAAGTTCATTCAAACAAAGAAAAAGATTACTCAATTACATTTACAGTAAATTATGATAATAATACACCAATAAATCAAGATGTAATAGTAACACCAGTATATGGAAAATATCTAACAGAAAATAGAAAAATATCAGTAACTGGACAACAAGGAGAAGACAAAGATTACACAATAAATGGTTCACAATATGCAACAGTAAAAACTAATGGACAAACAGTAACAGTAACAGCATATGATATAGCAGGAAACCAAGTAACAGAAGAATACACAGTAAAAAATATTGATAAAGTAAAACCTCAAATTTCATTCAATCCCAATGGAAAAGAAGAATACTCAAAATCACATAGCACAGAAGTAACAGCTACAGATGATGGGATGAGTGGAATGGTTGCTGATAGCTTAAAATATGTATGGATTCAAGGGGATGAAGAACCAGCAGATTCTGAATATGCAACAACAATAACGGGAAAAAAAACGGAAAGGGCAGATCATACAATACAAAAAGTAGTAGGAACAGTAGAAAGATCTGAAGGAACAGGACCAGATTGGCACTTATGGGTAGTAGTAAAAGATCGTGCTGGAAATGAAACAAAGGAACAATCAAATGTATTCTGGTTTGATAATACAAAACCAAATAGAGAAGCCCCAACCCTTAAATCAACAACCAATACAGTAAGAGCAACATTTCATCAAACAGATGATAATAGTGGAATAGATACGAAAACAATAGAATATGGAATTAAGAAAAAGACAGATCCCGATTCAGCATGGACTTGGGAGAAAGAAACAGGCAGTGAAAGTGGATTTCATACATTTTTAAGCAGAACACTAGAAACAGATTATGTAGTAAAAACAAAAGTAACAGACAACTCAGGAAATGGACCACAAGAGTCTGAGGTAGCAGAAGAAGGAGGACGAACAAGTTCAATAGAAAAACCAAAAATCAAATTTACACCAACAGAATGGACAAACACAGATGTAAGGGTGACTATTGAATATCCTGAAAGCGTTAATTCAACATTAATACATCAATATAAATTAGGAAGCACAGGAAAATGGACAGATTGGCCAAAAGAAGGATATATAGACGTGCCTCAAAATATAACAGTATATGCACAACAACATGATACGGATAATCAAGGTGCAGATAGGGTAGCATCACAAGAAATAGGAATAATAGATAAAGTTTTACCAACAATAACATATTTAGATGTAGATACACATGAGCCAAAGAATGTAGATATAACACTAACAGGAAAAGCAGAAGATAAAGAGACAGATAACTTAAAAAATGCTAGTGGAATAGTTGCATATCAATTCAGTAAGAATTCTGATTTAAAATGGAACTCTCCTGGATGGACTCCTTGTCTTGGAAGTGATAGCAAAGGGGTAAAAACACTTGAAAAGTCATATACGATAAAAGAAAATGGAATATATTGGTTCTATGTAAAAGATGATGCTGAAAATGTTCAAAAACAAAGTTATGAGGTTAAAAACATAGATAAAACTAAGCCAGAAATTACAGGAGTTCAAGTAGATTTGACTTGGAGAAACTATAATAAAAATGTAACAGTAACAGCAACAGATGAAGGAACGAGTTTAATTGCAGCATATGCAATTACTAATTCTAATAAACCAGAAGAAATAAAAGCAGAAGATTGGAATGAAGAATCTTCTGGAACTTGGAGAAGTACAAAAACATATGATGTTGGAACATATTATGCGTGGGTAAAAGATAATGCGGGAAATATATCAGATCCTGCAACTGTCAGTGTAACTAATATAGAAAGAACACCACCAACAATATCAGTAAATAGCAATAAAACACCATCTCAAACACAAAGGGCAACAATAACGATAAAAGATACAGGAGGATCAGGACTTAAAGCAGGAACTTATACAATAAGGTATAAATGGACCAAAAGCGATGATACACCAGCATTTGATAATACTACGACAACAACCATAACTGTATTAGCAACAGAAAATGGAACTAAAAATGAAAAGAGTGCTCAATTAGATGCTCCAGCCGAAACTGCTACATGGCGTTTACATGTAGAAGGAGTGGGCTTAACAGACGTAGCAGAGAACGTGACAACTACATCAACTAATCCTTCAAGTAGAGCATATGGAACGTTTATAGTTGACGTTACAGGTCCAAATATCACAATGAATCCTGATGGTAAACAAGTATTTGCCAAGAGTTATGCTCCTATAATATCTGTTGAAGATGTTGGAGAAAGTGGAATAGATCAAGCTACTTGTAAATATGTTTGGAAACAAGGAAATGAGACACCACAAGAGTCAGAATACACATCTAACTTTACTAGTGGAACTAAGATAACAGCTAAAAATACTGGCGATGGACAGGACTGGTTTTTATGGGCGAGGGTTGTAGACGTTGCAGGTAACCCATCAGTTAAGAAATCTGCTGTTCCATTCTGGTTTGACAATACAAAACCACAAAACGAAGCACCTGTAATTACATCAATAACGACTAATACACTTACAGTAACTAGTAAACAAACAGATGGCAAAGGAGTTGGAATCGATGCTTCAACAAGACAATTCAATTTGTGGGATCCAGAATTAAATGGTGGAAAAGGTGATTGGAGCGGTTGGGTCAGCCCAACAAAGGCAGGAGATACTTCTTATACATATACAGGATTAACATTTAACAAAACATATAAAGTAAAGACACGAATAAATGATACATTAAAAAATGGCTTAACTGAATCAAAAGAAACATCAGGAACGACAACCAATATAGAGAAACCGGTTATAGATCCACCAAAATCAACTTCACCAACGAATCAAAATGTAGACATTACTATACACTATACCCCAAATAGTGAAAAAAGCCAATTAACATATCAATATTCTATTGATAATGGAATTACTTGGGAAACTGTAACAGAGAGTACAATAACAGTAACAATTCAAGGTAATTGTACTATAAAAGCAAGACAATATGACTCAACAGAACAAGGAAAAGGTGCAGCTGCAAGTTTACAAATATCTCATATAGATAAAGTAAAACCAAAAGTTACAAAAACAGAAATAGTTCCAACTGATTGGACAAATAAAAATAAAGCAATAAAAATAACAGCAACAGATGAAGGATGCGGAAAAGTAGCAGCATTTATAATAACAGATACAGATTCACAGCCAGCAACTACAGCAGCTTGGACTGGAATCACAACTCCTGCAGCTAATGCTTCTTGGACAAGCCCATCTAATTATCAACAGAAAACATATTATGCATGGGTAAAAGATGGAGCAGGAAATATTTCTGAAACTGCTTTTAAAGCAGAGGTAACCAAAATCGAAAATACAGCACCAGGAATATCAGTTAGTAATAATGCAAAAGCGCAACAATCACAAACAGCAACAATTACAATATCAGATTCACAGTCAGGATTAGTGGCTGGTGATTATAAAATAAATTATGTATGGAATACGGCAGAGGGAGTGCCTTCATCATATGGTAATTCTACAACTATACATGTTGATACAAATGGTCAACAAGAGGCAACGACTACATTGAACTATAGCACAGGAACAGATACATACTATTTACACGTTCAAGGTGTAACTTTAAAAGATACTGCTGGTAATACTTCAAACCCAACAGCTGAAGGGTCTTTTGTATTAGATAATACAGGACCAAAAGTAGTATTTAATCCTGATGGAAATACGACAGCAGCAAAAACACATAGTGTAAAAGTAAGTTGTACGGAAGATAATGGTGAAGCAGGTGTTAATCCTAATAGTTTAAAATGGCTATGGAAAGAAACAACATCACAACCAGCAGATAGTGAATTCAAAACAACATTTAAGTCTGGTGATACTACATCAAAAACTGGAGTAACATCAAAAGGTTGGTATCTATGGGTATATGCACTTGATTCTTTAGGAAATAAGACAGTAGTGAGAACGACAAATCCATTCCATTTAGATAACACAGGTCCAACAATATCAGAGGCAGTTCAAGATCCAACAACGTGGAAAAATGGAAATAAGAGAATTAAGATAACAGCATCAGATACAGGAGTAGTAACAAGTGCAATAAATGGCTGGATGGTAAAAGATTCAAATACAGCACCTGCTGCAGGGGATAATGGTTGGACAAGTATTACAGGAAGTGGTCCATGGTATACAGGATATAGCTATTCAGC
>CANQWU010000052.1 GCA_947627605.1 uncultured Clostridia bacterium | reverse complement strand
TGCCTTAATTCATTGACAACAATTACTTTTTCTTGTTCTCTCGCTTGATTCTTTCCTGAACTAAGGCATTTAATTTTTTTAAGTATTCATTCTCCATTCGAAGCCTTTGATTTTCGGCAATTAAATCTTCTTCAACTTTCTTATTTAGATTTTTCTTTTTTGGTTTAGAACTCATATCCTTTTTTCTACCACGTCTATTTTCATAGAGTGCTTGTGGCCCTTCCTCATAATATATACGTTCCCATTTACCAACAATACTATGATTACCTAAATTGAATTTTATAGCTGTTTCTATTAATGATAAATGGTTATTATGCATATATTCTATCACATTTACTTTAAAATCTCCATCATATTTTATTCTATTTCTAAAAAAGCCTTCAAATCCATGTTCTTCAAACTGTTTAACCCATTTAAAGACAGTGTTATCTGATGGAATATTAAAATGACTAGCTGTCTTTCTAAAACTTCCATATTTTTTGTAATGTTCTATTACTTTTAATTTTAATTCATTTGAATATTTACTCATAAAAATGAACCCTCCTTGTTAAACATTTTTGTCTAACTTTTTGGGTTCACTTCATCTGTTGTTTGCCTCTTTTATTTATGCTTTTTTTGCAACTTCTGCAATTTCTGTAAATGCTTTTGGGTCAGATATTGCTAATTCTGCAAGCATTTTTCTATTTATTGTTACATTTGCTTTTTTTAGTCCTGCAATCATTTTGCTATATGTTGTTCCATTCATTCTTGCAGCTGCATTAATTCTTGCAATCCATAATTTTCTAAAATTACTTTTTTTATCTTTTCTTCCTACATAAGAATATGATAATGATTTTAATACTGCTTGATTTGCATTTCTAAAGCGATAATGTTTTGCGCCATAATATCCTTTTGCTTGTTTTAATATTTTTTTATGTCTTGCTCTTGTTGTTCTAGCTGTTTTTACTCTTGCCATTTTTATTCACCTTCCTTAATTCGATTATCCACCATATGGTAGTAATTTTTTTATTGTTTTTTCACATGATTTATCAGCATAAGCATCTTGTACCTTTCCTGATTTTCTTTGTCTGCTTGTTTTGTTTGCTAATAGATGTCTTCTATTTGCTTTTGTTCTTTTTACTTTTCCTGTTGCTGTTAGTCCATATCTTTTGCTAGCAGCCTTGTTTGTTTTTAATTTTGCCATTTTTCTTTCCTCCCTTTCGTTTTATTGATTATGCTTTTTTTGCTAAAATTGTAAACATATTTCTACCTTCTAGTTTTGGTTGTTTTTCAACAACACTAATGTCTTCAAGTTCTTCTATAAACTTATTTAGCACAAGTTCACCTGATTTAACATTGTTTACTTCTCTACCTCTAAAGCGAAGTGTTATTTTTACTTTATTTCCTGCTTCTAAAAATTTTCTTGCATTTTTTGCTTTAAAGCTAAAATCATGTTCTTCAATATTTGGAGTAACTCGTAGTTCTTTTATTTCTAAAACTTTTTGTTTCTTTTTTGCTTCTTTTTCTTTTTTGGCTTGCTCAAATTTATATTTTCCATAATTCATTATTTTGCAAACTACTGGTTTACTATTAGGTGATACTAATACAAGGTCTAAGTTTTTTTCTTCAGCTAATTCCAAAGCTTCATTTGTTGGCATAACACCTAGTTTTTCTCCATTTACTCCTATCAGTTGAACTTCTCTTTCTCTGATTTGACCATTTATTGGTAATTCTTGTTTAATTGTTAAGCACCTCCATATATATAAAAAATTGACTTGTGTTACAAGTCAATCCATCAAACTAATGCAAAGCAAATAAAACTATTTATTTTGCGTTTTAACCTTTTTCCTGTGGATAAGGTGAGAAGTTCGATAGCTTCTTCTTGTAACGTATAATATTATATCATATATTTTCTATTTGTCAAGTATTTTTAATACGTTCATTAAATTTTTTCACAGTTTTATTTACTTTTTCTTCATTACTCTATTATACTTTGCAATAAATCTGAAACATCTCTTTGTTCATATATCATCCAAATATGTTGTGCTCCTTCATATTCTTTAATTTCTATATCAATTCCAACATTTTTTGCTTTTTCTTGCAATAAATGAGCATCAGGATTTAAAATATCATATGTACCTGTATAAATCGTTACATTTTTTAGTTTATCTAATGGTCCATTTATAGGATTAACTAAATAATTGTCTAGCCCATCTAACCCTGCATATGCAATTCCAGCCATTTTTAAAGTATCTTTATTTAAGTTTTTATCAAATTCTTGTATTTTATCTATTTCTGGATTTGACATTGTAACATCAAGCCATGGGGATATTAAAATCAATTTCTCAGGTATCTGAATTTCTTCTTCTCCAAGTTTTTCTTCTAAAGCTAGTGCTAATCCTCCTCCCGCTGAATCTCCCATCATAATTAAATTTTCAGGTGCTATATTTTTTACTATTTCTTTATATAGAGGTATGACCATTTCAAATACATCTTTATAATTATTTGTTGGTGCTAATGGATAATCTGGAACAATTATTGAAAATTTTGTTTCTTTTATAATATTCTCTAAGAATTTCCAATGGTCATCTGTGATTTCAGCCATATATGATCCACCGTGAAAATATATTATATATTTTTCTGATTTATTTTCTTTGGGTGAAATTGTAAATACATTTCTATTACTATATTTTTGTACTTTTATATCATATTTATCTTCCAAATCAGTTGGTGCATTTGTCTGAGTTTCTACTAAAAGAGAATATGTTGTTATTACTAATATGATTATTAATATTAGAATGCTAAGTATTATAATTGTTCTTTTCTTCATTTTATTTTAGTCCTTTCTGTACTTTCATAACTTATAATATATCTTTCTAGCTTTTATTTGTCAAGTAACAAAAGTTAATATTATAATACCAATAGTTTCAATAACAAACAAATTTAACAAATTAGAAGTTAGCAAATTATTTGTAGCTTCAACAACTCCTAATATTTCATTTTTTTGATTGTTATAATGCTTTTGAGATTCAAAAAATGTGATTAGTTCTGGTATACTTGTAGTAATACCAAGTAAAATTCCAATTATTGTTTGCGAAATATTAAATCTATTTGCTAAGTTTTCTATTGTTTGTCCTAATAAATCTCCTACTACAAACAGCAAAATTCCTGAAAGTAATAATACTGCAACATATACTAAAGTTTTTCTTGTATTTCCACTTTCTGTTTTTTCTTCGTTTTCTATCTGTTTTTCTAATTTATTTTCTTCTTTTTTTAAATATAGTTTATGTGTATTATTGTTTATAAGATTAAATAATAAATATAACAGTACAAAAATTGGTATTATATATATACTTATTTCTATATTTAACCATATTAAAGTAATTGGTATAACAATTGTTAGAAAAACTAATATTATATCAATTCTTATTGCTAAGTTTCCAAAGGCTCTTCTGTTTTTGTTTATTATTATAGATGCCATATATTGAATAAAATTTATTATATTAGAACTCAGAATATTATAAATACTGGTGCTTATCATTCCTTTTGTGCTAGATATAATAATAGTTAATAATTCTGGTACAGATGTAGCTGCTCCTGCAATATCTCCTACAGTTTTTGCTTTTAAATTTAAGTTTTCTGCTAATTTTCTTAAGTTTGATACTAATATATATTTAGAAATAGCAACAATCAATCCTGAATATACTAGAAATTTAATGAACTCGTAAAACATTTTTCCCTCCGATTTTATTTTTCCCAATTTATTGCTATTTATTAAAAAATAGTGTATAATAGTGGTACTTAAAAAGGAGGAATATAAAATGTCAGAAGTAAAAGTAGGTAGAGTTTATCGTCATTTTAAAGGTAACTATTATTTTGTAGAAAATATTGCTTATGACTCGGAAACTAAGG
This sequence comes from uncultured Clostridia bacterium, assembly GCA_947627605.1. Lineage (GTDB taxonomy): Bacteria > Bacillota > Clostridia > TANB77 > CAG-508 > CAG-269. Next base: position 5,126 of record CANQWU010000052.1, on the reverse strand, counting down.
AAAGAATGGTTGTTTACAAACCTTTATATTATAGAGAAGATGGTCGTACAATTTGGGTAAGACCAGAAAAAATGTTTTTAGAAGAAATTCCTGAAAGACCTGATAATATAACTGGTCAAAAACTTAGATTTGTTTTAGTAGATGAAATTGAAAAAAATTATATATAAACCTTGGAGGTAATAGAATGATTGATATTAAGTTTTTAAGGGAAAACCCAGAGATTGTTAAAGAAAATATTAAAAAGAAATTTCAAGACAATAAATTAGTTTTAGTTGATGAAATAATTGATCTTGACAGCAAAAGTCGTAAAGCTAAGCTTGATGGTGATAATTTGCGTTCTGAAAGAAAAAATTTAAGTAACCAAATTGGTGAATTAATGAAAAGTGGAAAAAAAGAAGAAGCTGAAGTAATAAAGCTACAAGTTCAAGAATTAAATAAAAAATTGGAAGAAAATGAAAATTTAGAAAATAATTATACTCAAGAAATTAAGTCAAGAATGATGAAAATTCCAAATATAATGCATTCATCTGTTCCAATAGGAAAAGATGATAGTGAAAATGTTGAAATAGAAAGATTTGGTGAACCTGTTGTACCTGACTATGATATTCCTTTTCACGGAGAAATCTTAGAAAATTTAGGTGGATTAGATTTAGATAGTGCAAGACGTGTAGCTGGACAAGGTTTCTACTATTTATTAGGAGATGTTGCAAGATTACATTCAGCTGTTTTAACATATGCTAGAGATTTTATGATTAATAAAGGCTTTACTTATTGTATACCACCTTTTATGATACGTTCTGATGTTGTTACTGGTGTTATGAGTTTCGAAGAAATGGATGCTATGATGTATAAAATAGAAGGCGAAGATTTATATTTAATTGGTACTAGCGAACATTCTATGATTGGAAAATTTAAAGATCAAATTTTAAAAAAGGAAGATATGCCATATACTATGACTTCATATTCTCCTTGTTTTAGAAAAGAAAAGGGTTCTCATGGTCTAGAAGAGCGTGGAGTTTATCGTATACATCAATTTGAAAAACAAGAAATGATAGTTGTTTGTGAACCAGAAGATAGCTGGGATTGGTATAATAAAATGTGGTCATATACAGTTGAATTTTTTAGAAGTATGAATATTCCAGTTCGTACTTTAGAATGTTGTTCTGGTGATTTAGCAGATTTAAAAGCAAAATCTTGTGATGTAGAAGCATGGTCTCCTCGTCAAAAAAAATATTTTGAAGTTGGTAGTTGTTCTAATTTAACAGATGCACAGGCTCGAAGACTTGGTATTCGTATAAAAGGTGAAAATGGAACATATTTTGCACATACTTTAAACAATACTGTTGTTGCCCCACCTCGTATGCTGATTTCTATTATGGAAAATAATTATCAGCCAGATGGCAGTGTCATTGTTCCAGAAGTTTTAAGACCTTATATGGGTGGATTGGATAAAATAAAATAGAATTAGATAGGATGTTGAAATATGTCAAATGAATATAGTTTTTATAATATAAAAAAATCTGATTTATTAGATTTATATAGTAAAATGCCTGTCAACACAGTGAATGATAATGCAAATAATGTAGATGAAAATAACCAAGAAATATCTTTATACATTCACGATAGCAATTTGATTATGCAAGAGTGTTGTTTGCAAACAGGCGAATTTCGTTTACTTCGTGATAATGAAGATGATACCTTAGCAGTTTTATATGAGTGTATAAAAAAGGGAGATTTAAATTATATAACAATATATACTCCCTCTAATGCATATAATGTTGTTACTGTTGAAGATAATCTTAATTTTGCTTCATATATGAGTGCTGAAAATTTTGAAAAGCTAATCAATATTACAACTACACCTTCAAGAATTATATGTGAAATATCTTCTAAAGCATTTATTTCACATAATGCTTTTCCATTTGTTGTAAATGGAAATATTATAGATACTAAAGAATATGAAAAATTTAAAAAATTATATAATAGATACTCAACCGCAACAAAATATATACCTGCTAATAATATCTTAAATAACTTATTAAAAGAGATAAATCATTATATTGCAACTCGGTAAATTTAATAAAGACTACATCTTAAAAGAATATGTTGATTTGCAAAATTTTCAAGATTTATGCTATGATTCAATTACAAGGTTAGCACCATTTGTAAATAGTCCTTCTAACGTAGATTTAAGATATCTGATTGAAAATTTGCAAAAAAATTTAAATAATATATCAAATTTGTTAGATATGTATTTAGAAAATGAATTAAAAAAGGAAACTATTCGTTAAAAGGAGAATTCTATGTTAGTTAAAAATCCCCATTTTGAAATTTCAGCTGTTAAGCCAAATCAATATCCCAAAAATAATTTACCTGAAGTTGTTTTAGTTGGTAAATCAAATGTTGGAAAATCAAGTTTTATTAATACAATGCTTAATAGAAAAGCTTTAGCTAGAACTAGTAGCGAACCAGGGAAAACTCGTCAAATTAATTTCTATAACATTGATAATATCTTTTATTTCGTGGATTTACCTGGTTATGGATATAGCAAAATGTCAAAGCTTGAACAGGCACAAGTTGGTAATTTTATTGAACAATATTTGCAATATCGAGAACAAATATCTTTGGTAATATTTTTAGTAGATATTCGTCATGTGCCTACTGCAAATGATAAATTGATGTATGATTACATCATTCGTTCTGGATTGCCTTGTTTAATTTTAACAAATAAAGCTGATAAAATTGCAATAACTAAAGTTAATCAGTCTGTACTAGATATCCAAAGTGTATTAAATCCTATGAAAGATATGCCTATTCTCCCCTTTTCTTCTGAAAGAAAGGTTTATACGGAAGATGTTTGGAATTTATTAGATAAATATATTTTAAAAGAAGAAAATCTATGCTGAGATTTTCTTCTTTTCTTTTACTATATATATTATCTTGTTGATTATTCTTATAGCAAATTGAACAATTAAATATAAACATATTTGTATAAAGCCAAAATACCATAGTACATAGTTCATATGTGTATGCACATATGAATGCGCTTTTCCAAATATAAACCATGAAAAAGTTACTGATAAAAATACAATGAGCATTATAATATCTCTAAAGGCATTTTCTTTTTTTCTTATTAAATCATATAGTAATATAAGAGCTACTAAGAAAAGCATTTTTTTAAAATATTTTCCTGGTATTCCTGTTACTATTGGTGTTTTCCAAGCAAAATATCTAGAAATAGTTTTTAAAAAAGTAGATTCTATTGATACTTTAGAAACTCCTGTAAACTCATGTGCATTACCAGTAAATCCAGTTCTTCTTAAGTAATCCTCTGTATATATTTTCTTTATTCCTTCTATTATATTTCCTTCGCCTTTTAAGATAGAGTGTGCAAATATTGCTGCAAAGAAGGCTATTAGGCACACTATTCCTACTATAAATGTTGTTTTTAAAATTTTTATTCTTTCTTTTTTGTCTTTTGCTATAAAGAAATCTATTATAAAAAATGAAATTGTAAATAACATAACTGCTGTTATATATTCATATCCGGCATAAACATTTCAAAAATATAGCTAGTCCTATTAGTGGCACCCATATTCGCTTTTTGCTATAGTTTAATGATAGTATTAATCCAAATACAGCTGGTAAAAACCAAGTAAATTCCACCCAATATAGGTTTTTAGCAAATGCTACTACCCAAGGTGATATTATAAATACTAAATAAAATATTGCGCCTAATATTTTATTATATTTTTTTACTAGAAAATAACATAAAGCCATTGCTGTAATTCCCATTAGCATACTACAAATTAGATGTAGTCCTCCTATTGGTATATGTAGTTTATTATATAAAAAGGAAGAGATATATCCCTGTAATCCTACTTGTGATCTATATGGTATCATTTTCAGTTCACTGTTATTTTCATCATATTGTTGTATTTTTGTGTATAAATTATCAATTCTCTCAGAATTAGTATCATTAGGTATTGTTAATCCAAATGGCGTTACATTCATGTTATATTTGTCTTCAAGTATCTTTGATATGACTAAATCTTCTGAATCAGCTTGGAAGTTTTCGAAAGTTACATCAGTAACAAATTGATTATCATAGTCATTAAATGTTTGTTTTCTATCCCCTAAAAAGTCATATGCAAAATTTAATGTTAATATTATAGTTAATATTGCAATAATAATAATTTTATTTCTATTATTTTTCATTAGTCTATCCATTTTCTACACTCCTCATTGTTTTATATTTTTCTCCCAATGCTTTATATACAGATATAATAACAAGTACAATTAAAATTCCCATTATAACACCTGATGTGTCAATTATAACATCTCTCAATTCTGCACTTCTACCGGGTACAAAGCTTTGATGATATTCATCTGAAATTGCATATAATACACCTACGCCTATACTTATTACCAATTTTTTCCATAATAATAATCTATATGTACTTATAAATGCCATTATTAATATTCCTACTACCATATAAATAGAAAAATGTGCTAATTTTCTAATAATTGGTTGTGATTTTTCTACTATTTTTTCCTTTGTCTTTTCACTTAAATTTCTCGTGTATGGAAATATATCTATAATTTTTCTCATTACTATACTACTTCTTGAACTAGATGCTGTTGCATCTTCATTTGAAAATTGAAATATTGTATAAAATGTTAGTCCTAATAAAATTAATAATATAATTCTTAAAAATGTTCTTTTCATATTTTCACCTTCAGTCTTATCTTCCTATAGAATAATATTCCACCCCATTTTCTTTCATACCTTCTAAAGAATAAATATTCCTTCCATCATATACTAATGGTATTTTCATTAATTTTTTATATATTTCTGGTTTTACTTTCTTTATTTCTTCCCACTCTGTAAAAATAAAGCATACATTTGCTTCTTTTAATGCTTCTTCTGGTGTGCTAACATATGTAATCTGATTTGGATATATCTTTTTGGTATTATCCATTGCTACTGGATCATATGCATAGATATTTGCACCTTGATTTAATAAAATTTCTATATTTTCAAGTGATGGGGCTTCCCGTGACATGCTCCCACCTCTTAAGAAGTGGGGGCTTCTCGCTCGACAACACTAATATGCTGAGCATAA
>CANQWU010000051.1 GCA_947627605.1 uncultured Clostridia bacterium | reverse complement strand
TTTACCAAAAAAGCTCGTATGTCACATATATCAATGTGATACGAGCTTTAATTTTTCTTCAACTGTCAAACTTAGGAATATATATCTTGAAGAGGAATTTGTCAATAAAATTATTTGTTTTTCATAACTGAAGAATTATTTTCCAAAGAACAGGGAATAAAATATGCACATTCTGTATCTTGTGAAATTAATGACATACTAACAATGTGATATGAACATTTTCCGTCTTTTTGATAAATACAATTTGCCGTACAATTTATATTTGTCAAGAAAAACACTCCTTTACGTTATTTTCCGTTAGTATGTGCGAAAGAGCAAAATTTATTCACAGAACAATTTTCACATTTTGGATTTCTTGCAATACAAGTATTACGACCATGCCATACGAAAAGATGATTTATATATTTTAGCATATCTTTTGGAAATATAGCAAGTAAATCTTGCTCAATTTTTTCAGGGTCTTTTTCTTTAGAAAGACCGAATTAAATTTGAAATACGTTTTGCATGTGTATCAACAGCAATTCCATTAGCAATACCATAAACCTCTAACAAAATGACATTTGCAGATTTACGTCCAATACCAGCTAAAGTTAATAAATCTTCCATATTATTGGGAACTATACCATTAAAATTTTCAATAATTTGCTTGGCACATAATTTAATATTTTTTGCTTTATTTTTATAAAATCCGCAAGGATGAATAAGTGCTTCTAATTCTTTAATATCAATATTAGCATAATCCTCAATAGTCTTACATCTATCAAAGAGAGCAGGAGTTGTTTTATTTACACGTTCATCAGTACATTGAGCAGAAAGCATAACAGCAACAACCATTTCAAAAGGTTGTTTGAAATCTAAACTACAAGTTGCATCCGGGTAGGTTTTTAATAAAATTTCAATCAATTCTTTAGCATCTTTTTTATTCATTTTTATCTTCCTTCCAATTATATTTTATCGTATTTTGAATTATGGGTCAATAGTTTAACATAAATAGGAACAAATAAAGTCAAATAAGAATAAGATATATAAAAGAAAGGGAGGAATAGCATGTTTCATTTTTTTAAGAAAACATTAGGAGTATGTCTTATTGGATTAGGATTAGGAATTTTACTTGTGTTATTACTTCCACTAACAGGTTGGCTATTTATAATTGGTGTAGGATTAGCGTGTGTAGGTTTGGCTTGGCTTGCATGCTAAAGAGAAAGGGAGGTAATACATATGACTATTGTTGTAAAAAAAGTACCAAAATTTTTACGTGGTTTTGTAAAATTTATTTTTCGGAATTAAAGATTAAAAAGAGCATATAGCTTCATTTTATTGAAGCTACATGCTTTTTTTATTTAATATATTGCTATTTTCAGATATCATATGATAAAATGTAAGTATTAGAAAAAAGGAGAATAAGAAATGCTAAAGACAAAAACTAATAAACAATTTATGATTTTATCTGTAATAGCAATAACTGTGGTAGTAAGTTGCCATCTTGCTGGAGAAATTTATAGATGCTTTAGTATATTTCCATTTATATGTATTTTTGTTTTTATATCAGGCTATTTTTATAACGAACATAATGAAAAAAATCTTGGCAAATATATTTTGTATAAATTAAAAAAACTAATAATTCCTTTTTTTGCAATTAATTTTATATATGGAGTTATTACAAAGATTTTAAGATATAAAGGAATAATTTCTTTTGGAGAAAATATAACATTATATACATTATTGGTACAACCTTGGATAGATAATAATCAATATGTATTAAATTTTCCAATGTATTTTGTACCTGCATTATTTATAACTAATTGTTGTTATGTTATAATTCATAAAATAAGTAAGAAAATAAAAATTTTAAATGATAGAACATTATTTGTGATTTTTATATTATTTCAAATAATATCTGTGTATATGCAAGATATAGTAAGAGAATATAATATCATAATCATAGCTGCAAGAACTATGTTTTTCTTATCATTTTTTCAATTTGGATATTTATATAAACAAAGATGGCAAGAAAAAGAAGAGAAGATTCCAACGACTATTTACTTAATTATTCTTTTTTGTATAAATTTTATAATGTATAAATTATGTGGAAAAATAGATTATGATATGCACCAATTTTCAGGATTTAATCAGATTAGCATTATATCAATATTTGCATCTTATACTAGTATTTTATTTTTTACACGCATTTCTAAAATACTTAGTAAATATATAGGAGAAAACAGAATTATAAATGAAATAGGCAATAATACATTTTCTATAATGTCACATCATTTATTGGTACTATTCTTATTGAATTTTGTCTTGTATGAAATTCATACAAACATTCACAATATTCCATATTTTGATGTTTCGCATTTTAAGTTAGGCTGGATATATATTTATGAAATACCTAAATATAATGTAATATTGCAATTAGGATATTTAATAATAGGAATATTTGGACCATTACTTATACATAGAATATATATAAAGATAAAAGAAAAAATAAAAAATAAAGGGAATGAAACTTGAAAAAATTTCATTCCCTTAAATATTAAGCTCTTTTTACTTTTCCATTTTTTAAACATTTTGCACACACATGAATTCTTTTTACTTCACCATCTATTTCAGCTTTTACACTTCTTAAGTTTGGTTTCCAAGTACGAGAACTTCTTTTACTAATGTGTGAACGTGTAATACTTAATTTATTTCCAACACTTTGTGTTTTATTACAAATTGCACATTTTGCCATTATTAGCACCTCCTAAATTTCAAAAAATAAACTGACTATTTATAAGTCTATCACAAAAAAAGAAAAAAAACAAGTATTTTTAAAAAAATATTCAAAAATCCTTGCAAAATAAGAATAATATGATATAATATAAAAGCTATGAAAGGAAAGGATTGTGAAAAAATGAATTGTAAAGTAGAAAAAACAGAAAATGCAAATGAAGTTAAATTAGAATTAACAGTAGAAGCATCAAGATTTGATGAAGCTATGAAAAAAGTGTACTTTAAAACTGCAAAATATTTCAATATTCCAGGATTTCGTAAAGGAAAAGCACCAATGAATATTGTAGAAAAATATTATGGAAAAGAAATTTTTTATGAAGATACTTTTAATGATTTAGCACCAGAAGTATTAGAAGAAGCTTTAAAAGAAAATGACATTAAAGCAGTTAGCAGACCAGATATTGATGTAACACAAATTGGAAAAGGACAAGACTTAATTTTTACAGCTATTTTCCAAACAAAACCTGAGGTAAAGCTAGGAAAATATAAAGGTATAGAAATTAAAAAAATAGAGTATAATGTAAAAGACGAAGACATCGAACATGAATTAGGACATATGCAAGAACATAACTCTAGACTTATATCTATTGAAGATAGACCAGTTGAAAACGGAGACATTGCAACAATAGATTTTGAAGGATTTGTAGATGGTGTTCCATTTGAAGGTGGAAAGGCAGAAGGACATGAATTAACAATAGGAAGTAAAACATTTATACCAGGATTTGAAGAACAAATTATTGGAATGAAAATTGATGAGGAAAAAGATATCAAAGTAAAATTTCCAGATGAGTATTTTTCAAAAGACTTAGCAGGAAAGGATGCTACATTTAAAGTAAAAGTGCATGAAATAAAGAAAAAAGAATTACCAAAATTAGATGATGAATTTGCAAAGGATGCAAGCGAATTTGATACATTAGAAGAATTAAAAAAGAGTATCAAAGAAAAGTTAGAAGAAGAAAATGCAGAAAAGCAAAAATATGAAACAGAAGATGCAGTTATAAAAGAAGTTTGCAAAAATGTTGAAGTAGATATTCCATCAGGAATGATAGAGACAGAAGTAGACAATATGGTAAAAGATATTGAACAAAGATTATCATATCAAGGATTAAAATTAGAACAATATCTTCAAATGTTAGGAAAGACAGAGGAAGAATTGAAAAAAGAATATGAACCTCAGGCAACAGAGGCCGTAAAAACAAGACTAATGATAGAAGCAGTTATAAAAGCAGAAAAAATAGAAGCAACTATAGATGAAATAGATGAAAAAATGAAAGAAATGGCTAAAAATTATGGAAAAGAAAATGATGAAGAATTCTTAAAAAATGAAAATGTTAGAAGCTATATAGAAGAAGGAATTAAATCAGAAAAAGCCATTAAATTATTAGTAGACAATGCAAAAATAAAATAAAGTAAAAGGCTAGAGAAAGGAGGTTAAATAAATACTTTTATTCTCTAACCTTTTTGTTTAAAATAAGGAGGAAATAATATGTTAGAAAAAAATAGTTTAGTACCATATGTTATTGAGCAAACAAGTAAAGGAGAAAGATCATATGATATTTTCTCAAGATTATTAAAAGACAGAATTATATTTTTAGGAGAAGATGTTAATCCAACAACATCTAGCTTAATAATTGCACAATTATTATTTTTAGAGTCAGAAGATCCAGATAAAGATATAAACTTATATATCAATTCACCAGGTGGTTCAATTACAGATGGAATGGGAATAATTGATACTATGAATTATATTAAATGTCCAGTATCTACTATTTGTATTGGAATGGCAGCAAGTATGGGAGCAGCATTATTATCAGCTGGAGAAAAAGGAAAAAGATTTGCAACTCCAAATGCAGAAATTTTAATTCATCAACCATTAATCGGTGGTGGAGGAATTTCTGGTCAAGCAACAGAAGTTAAAATACATGCAGACCATTTAGTAAGAACGAGAGAAAAATTAAATAGATTTTTAAGTGAAAGAACAGGACAACCAATTGATGTTATTGAAAGAGATACAGAAAGAGACCACTATATGACAGCTCAAGAAGCATTAGAATATGGTTTGATTGATGGAATTATGGATCATAGAATATAAATAAGAAGGAGTTAGAACAATGCCAAAAAATGATATACCAAATCATGTAAGATGTTCATTTTGTGGAAAGGCACAAGATAATGTAAAAAAATTAGTTGCTGGTCCTGGAGTATATATCTGTGACGAATGTGTAGACTTATGTACTAGTATTATAGAGGCAGAAATGTTTCAAGATGATGAAATTGGATATACATTAACAGAAGAAATACCAAGTCCAAGCGAAATAAAAAAGACATTGGATGATTATGTAATTGGTCAAGAGGATGCCAAAAAGACTTTATCAGTGGCTGTATATAATCATTATAAAAGAATTGCATATGAAGAAGAAACACACCAAAAAGATGATAGTGTAGAAATTCAAAAAAGTAACATTTTATTATTAGGACCAACAGGTTGTGGAAAGACGTTATTAGCAAGAACTTTAGCAAGAATATTAAATGTCCCTTTTGCTATTGCAGATGCTACCACATTGACAGAAGCAGGATATGTTGGAGAAGATGTAGAAAATATTTTATTAAAACTAATACAAGCTGCAGATGGAGATGTTCAAAAAGCTGAAAAGGGAATTGTATATATTGATGAAATTGATAAAATTACAAGAAAATCAGAAAATCCATCTATCACACGTGATGTAAGTGGAGAAGGAGTACAACAAGCATTGCTAAAAATTATAGAAGGAACAGTTGCATCTGTACCTCCACAAGGTGGAAGAAAACATCCAAACCAAGAGCTAATACAAATCAATACAGAAAATATTTTATTTATTTGTGGAGGAGCTTTTGAAGGGTTAGAAAATATTATAAAAGACAGAACAGGTGAAAAACTAATTGGTTTTGGAACAAAAATAGAAAGCAAAAAAGAAATAAATCAATATGAAGTATTTAAAGAACTATTACCACAAGACTTATTAAAGTTTGGTCTAATTCCAGAATTTATTGGAAGATTACCAATTATTGCGACTTTAAAAGACTTAGACAGAGAAGCTTTAATTCAAATTGCAACAGAACCAAAAAATGCACTTGTAAAACAATATAAAAAATTACTAGAAATAGATGGAGTAGAACTAGAATTTGCTAGAGATGCATTAGAAGCAATTGTAGATAAAGCAATTGAAAGAAAAACAGGAGCAAGAGGCTTGCGCTCAATCATTGAAGAAATTATGAGAGATATTATGTTTGATATTCCATCAAATCCAAAAATAGAAAAATGTATTATTACAAGAGAAACTGTTGTAGGAAACAAACAACCAGAATTGATTATAAATGAAAATAAAAATATTGAAAAAGTTAAGACAAAAAAGAAAAGAGAAATTCCAGAAAATGCAAAAGAAACAGCTTAATCGCTGTTTCTAATATTTTATATAATACAAAAATAAAGGAGTATAGGATGAAAATAATATTAGCATCAGCTTCACCTAGAAGAAAAGAATTACTACAATTAGTAGTGCCAAAATTTGAAATAATGGTAAGTCAAGAAAAAGAAATTATGCAAGAAGGATTGATGCCTGAGAAACAAACTGAAAATGTATCATATGTAAAAGCTAAAAATGTTTATGATAGAACAAAGGGTGATAGAATAATTATAGGTGCAGACTCAATTGTAGTAAAAAATGGAAAAATATATGGTAAGCCAAAAAATGAAAAAAATGCAAAACAAATGATAAAAGAACTGTTGGAAGGTGATAGAACACACGAAGTTATAACAGGCCTAACAGTTTTAATAGAGAAGGATGGAAAATATAAAGAATATAAAACACATGACAAAGTCAAAGTATATTTAGAAGATATGACAGACGAAGAAATTGATAATTGGATTGCAACAGGAAAGGCAATAGATAAAGCAGGAGCATATGGAATACAGACTGAATTTGGCGTATTTGTTAATAAAATAGAAGGAAATTATACAACAGTAGTTGGTTTACCAATACATCTAGTTTACAAGCTTATAAAACAATAAAAAATAATTCATGTAATTCACCAAATTTTTTATTTAGAATATAAATAATTGAGGTGAAAAAAATGAATTATGAATACTATACTTCAAATCAAAATGGGCAAGATGATTATGGATTAAAGTACATAAATGAACAAGGATATGGCTTGATTTGTAAAGACTATAAACTTGAATTTCCTCCACAACATCAAGATACACAACCAGGAATGGAATATTTAATGAAGCCAAGACCAATTTTTAACAATCCATATTATAGAGCAGCAGGAAAATTAGTTGGTAAAGTTGCAATTATTACAGGAGGAGATTCTGGAATAGGAAGGGCTGTTGCAGTAGGGTTTGCAAAAGAAGGTGCAACAATTGTAATTGCCTATTATAACGAGCATAAAGATGCTGAAGAAACCAAAAACTTTATTGAAAGATTAGGGGGAACTTGTATCTTACTTTCAGGAGATATTAAAGAAACTAGTTTTTGTGATAAAATAGTTGAAGAAACGATAAAACAATTTGGAAAAATTGATATTTTAGTTAATAATGCTGCTGTTCAATATCAACAGAAAAGTTTGCTTGATATTACAGATGATCAGTTTGATTTAACAATGAAAACCAATATATATTCAATGTTTTATTTAACTAAAAGAGCATTAAAACATATGTTACCAGGAACAAGTATTATCAATGTAACATCAATAACAACTTTTAGAGGAGAACCAGAACTAATAGACTATGTTACAACAAAGGGAGCCATTGTAGGCTTTACAAGAGCACTTGCAACAAATTTAGCAGATAAAAATATAAGGGTAAATGCAGTATCTCCAGGTGTATTTTGGACACCATTACAACCAGCATGTTGGGAAGCAGAAAAGATACCTACATTGGGCTCAAATGCTCCGATGGGTAGAGCAGGACATCCATATGAAATAGCACCACTATTTATATATTTAGCAAGTGATGATTCATCATATGTAACAGGGCAAGTAATGCATATAAATGGTGGAGAGTATAAAGGATAAGTTTGATAAATATGCCAAAAGGAATAAAAACCTTTTGGCAATTTTTTATAAAATTGCACTTAATACAAATATACCTAAATTATCTTGATAAATTTTATCAAATTGTGAAATAGGCAAAGGATTATTGCCAATACCTGCCTCAATGGTATATCCTGGTCTATTATATTCTTGAATAAACCAATCTTTAAAACCTGCAAAACTAGAACTATATGGAGTAGAAGAAAGAGTATATCCACTAGTAGATGCTAATTTTTGACCTATTTGATATGAATTTTCTGGATTATAATTTTGAAATTGCCAATAAATTTCTTTTCCTTGTGTATGGTAAGCTAATACTAAACGAAAATTATGAGATAATGTAAAATTGTATATAGCTAATGCTTCTGGCTCTGTTAAAGGACCAAACCCAACGAAATCACGGGGAGATGGTTTATCATATCCTTGAGCGTATTTTATTTGCTTTGCATTATTCCATCCGTGCAGGAAATTGTAAATTTAAATCTACACCTCTCGTGTTTAAAATATACCAACCACAAAAAAATCAATAAAATGCAGTAATCATCTATATTACAGAGTATTTCAATATTAAAGAAATATTCTGTTTTTTAGGAAAATTAGAACAAATTAGAAAGAATCTATACTATTTACATAACATACAATAAATAGAACAATTTAATATTTTATGCTATAATAATAACAGCTAATAGAATATCATAAAAAGTGAGGAATAAATATGAAGTAAAATTCGAGAAAAATGGAAAAAAAAGCTATAGATGTTTTGAAAAATTTAATAGATAAAATGGAATGTGTTGATCATTTTTTTGGAGAAGGAAATACAGATATTTCTTGGGATGGAGATATTAAATTATATAAAAATGCTAATGTAGATGATAAAGGTAATTTATCTTCGATAATTAGAGTTCAGGTAAAAGGTAGAACTAATAAAATTCCTAATGGGGATAAAATAAGTTTTCATATTGATAAAAAAGATTTACAAAATTATTTAATAGAAAATGGTACAATGTATTTTGTTGTTATTTTTAATAAAAATGATGATTTTAAAATATTTTATTTAGATTTATTGCCATATAATTTACGAAAATTGTTAAAAGAAGATATTAATGGTAAAAATGAAGTAAAAGTTAAGTTAAAATATTTGCCTAATGATCCAATTAGATTTGAAAAAATATTAAGAAACTTTGCAGCAGATAAAAAACAACAAGAAAAAGTAAGTAATAAAGTTTTTGAACAAGAAAATATGGCATTATCTGTTGCAGGTAAGAGGTCAAAAATTAGCTTTTATGATTGGAGATATAAAGAAGATAATATATCAACCTTAGTTGGGGAAGAAAAATATTTGTATGAATTAGATGAAAATGATAATGTTATTAACCTTGAATTGGTTACATTAGATATGATAAAAGAACCATTTGATATTCAAATTAAAGATAAATTAAAAAATACTTATTTTGATAAAGTAGATTGTGTATATACTAAAGATTCATCAGTAATGAATATTGGTAAAAGTTTCAGAATGTATACAAACGGAAATAGATTCAACATAAAAATAAAAGGAAAATTAAGTGAAAGAATCAATTCTTTAAAATTTTTAATTCAAATCAATAAATTTAAAGGATTTTATATAAATGAAGAATGGGTGCAACTTAATGGAGAATTAAAAAATACAGATTCATTTTATTCTGAGTTAAAAATATATACAAAAATTTTAAATTTTATTAAAAAGCATAAGATTAATAAAGACATAGATTTGGATAAGTGGACTTGGGATGAAATAAATAAATTTATTATTTGGATAAGAGCTATAGATGACGAAATTCCAATAAAAGTTGAAAATTTTAAAACATCAGTAATGGGATCTATAAAAATACAAGATATATGTTTTTCTATTTTTGCTGAACGCAAAGAAAATGGAAAAATATTTGTTAAAAGTATATGGAATAGCAATATTAATGGTAAATATTTATTTATTAGAGGAAATCCTGAAGATGTAAATAAATTTGAGACTACAAATATATATGATTTCTTAAACAAAGAAGCATATTTATCGAATGATATTAATTATTTAGAGATGAAAAACTATTATGATAAAAATGAATTTCAGGTAAATGAAGAATACTCTATAAATATGCAAGCATTGGAAGCTATATTAGCTTATGATGAAAATAAGGATGCGAATCTTTTAGATTATGCAGACTTTTTATTGAATAAGATAATTAGTATTGAAAGCATTTCTGAAGTAGCTATTATTAATAAATGTCAAATAAAGAAAAGGTTAGGAAAATTAACATTAGATGATAAATATGAATTAATGAAAATATTAGAAAAAAAGAAAGAAAATTTATTTTATAATATATCGATTAATTTATTGATTGATAGAAAACAAGAGGCTGTTAAACAATTTGAAAATTTAACAGAAGTTGAAAAAGAAGACTATATGAAGTACCCTATTTCTATATATTTGAAGTCATAAAGAAAGATTAGGATTGACAAAATCAATAAAAAATGCTAAAATGTTACTAGAATATGAATATAAATATAAAATATTCATAAAATAGTAACAAGGAGGCAAAGAAAATGAATTGTCGTAATATAGTTATAAATTATATACAAAATTGCGAAAAAAATGAACCTATCTTTATAGAAGATAT
>CANQWU010000050.1 GCA_947627605.1 uncultured Clostridia bacterium | reverse complement strand
TAGATAGTGGAAAATTACAAATGACTATACCAGATAAACCAAATACAAAGAATCAAAAATATATATCAAAATAGGAGAGGGAGATCAAATTATGGATTTTGAAGATGAAAAATTTCCCGCTGTTGAAAGAGCAATAATAAAAAAAGCATTAATTGAAAGAGACCAGAACACAAATGAAACGGTTTTGAAAAGAAATCAAAACAGAATTCTAGATGATATTTCCATTTCTTCTTGATTTACTCAAACACACAACATTATTAGCTTTAGTGTTGTGTGTATTTTTTTAAATCATAATTTTTGCTATTCTTTACATTTTTTTTTCGATAGTATATAATGAAAAAAATAGAGGTGAAAAATGAAAGTATTATTTAAAAATAAAACTAAATATAGTAAAGAAATTTATGAAGAATTTTTAGGATTTCATCAGGAAAAATATGGCACAAGATATTATGCTTATACAGCTTTAATTGCAATTGCTTTACTTTTTGGTATAATCTTACAAATGCAATCAAAACATTATTGGATAGCACTTTTAACAATATTTATATTAGCATTGTTTCTAGTTTGGCGTATTTATAATCCTACAAAAATAATTCAAAAAGAAATGAAAAGTAAAAAAATAGAAAAAGAGCAGGAATTTATCTTTAAATTTTTCAATAAAAAATTTTATATCTATAGTAAAAAACTTAATAGATATGTATATTATTGGCAAATACGAAAGGTATTTGAAACAGAAGAATTCTTTTATTTATATCTTGACAAAACTCATGCTTTATTGTTAGATAAAAAAGGATTTGAAATTGGAAATAATCAAGATTTCAGTAAGTTTATGAAGCAAAAGTGCAAATTTAGATTTTCATCAAAAATCTAATCTGAAATGAAAGGAAACACATATGAATATAATTTATATGATTTTATTAAAAATTATCAATATTATATTAAAACTTTTTGGAAAGCAAGGAGGAAATATTATTGGTAAAATTGCAGTAAAACTAAATCCAAATATGTTAGCATATTTTAAAATAAATTCTCCAGTAATTGCAGTAACAGCAACAAATGGAAAAACATCAACAAATAATTGCATAGGATATACTCTTGAAAAAGCAGGCTATAAAGTGGTTAGCAACAAAGAGGGAAATAATATGGAGACAGGAATTCTATCTACACTAGTAAAAAATGCAACAATTACTGGTAAAATAAAAGCAGACTATATTACTTTTGAAGTAGACGAAAGTTATGTCCCAAAGATTTTCAAAACAATAAAATTAGATACACTTGTTGTTTTAGATTTTTTTAGAGACCAATTAGACAGAAATGGCGAAGTAGAAACTCTAATTTTAAAAATAAATGAGTTTTTAAAAACATATAAGGGAAATCTAGTTTTAAATGCTGATGACCCAAATGTTGCAAGACTTGGAAAAGCAAATCCAGATAATAAAAAGGTATACTATTATCGTGTCCAAAAATATGAATACGCAACAACAGGAATGAAGGAAGCAGGAGAAGGAAAGTTCTGTCCATTTTGCAAAACACGTCTAGAATATGAATATTATCAATATTCTCATATTGGAAAGTTCCATTGCCCAAATTGCGACTATGGTAATAATGAGATATATAAAGAAGCAAAAAATATCAATTTGAAAGATAGAACATTTGAAGTTGAAGGAATAACATATAAAATACAAGATAATAGCATATACACTATATATAACTATTTAGCAGTATTAAGTGTAATGAATTTATATCATATTGACACAGAGGATATTATTAAAGCATTTTCAGAATTTGCTTTGAATAACGGAAGATTAGAAAAATTAGATATAAAAGGAATTCCAACAATTATAAACTTAGCAAAAAATCCAACTGGTGCTAATGTTAGCTTGAGACTATTAAGAGAAGATAATGAAGAAAAAGAATTACTTTTCGTATTAAATGATAATGTTGCAGATGGTTTTGATGTATCTTGGATATGGGATATAAATTTTGACGGATTGAAGGAAAATGGAGTAACAAGGATAATTACAGCAGGAAAAAGACCATATGATATTGCAATAAGAATAAAAACATCAGGATTTGATTATGAGAAAATTATACCTTGTGAAAATTTAGACAAAGCAGTTGAAGAATTATACAAAACAAACACAAAAAAATATGTAATAGCAAATTACACATCATTACAACCAACGAGACAAGCAATTTTTAGATTGAGGGGTTAATTTGAATTTATATGTAATTAGACACGGACTTACCAATTGTAATGTAGAGCATAAATATAATGGAAGATATGATGAAGATATAAATGAAATAGGAATAGCACAAGCAAAAGAAGCAAGTAAAGAAGTAGAAAAGCTAAAATTAGATTTAATTATTTGTTCACCATTAAAAAGAACAAAACATACAGCAAAACTTATAAATGTAAATAAAGTACCTATAATTTATGATGATAGAATTTTAGAAAGAGAAGTAGGTAAATTAACATTAACATCTAGTAAAACAAAATTTCATGATACTGAATTTTATAATTATTACTCAACTGAATATATTGAAGGTCTTGAAACACTACCAGAATTGTTCAAAAGAGTGCACTCATTTTTAGATGAAATTAAAGAAAAATATAAGGATAAAAATATATTATTAGTAACTCATGGAGGTGTTGCTAGAGCAATACAATTTTACTTTGAGAAATTGCCAGAAGATGGAATGATTAAAGATATTAGTGGACAAAAAAATTGTGAAATAAAGGAGTACAAAATAAATAATGAAAGAACTTAAAATTTTATATCTATATCCAGATATGCTAGAATTATATGGCGATTATGGAAATATACAAGTTTTAAAATATCGTATGGAAAAAAGAAATATAACCTGCAAAATAGATCAATATTCAATAGGAGATGCAGCACCTGATTTTTCAAGTTATGATATTGTTTTTGCAGGTGGTGGAGCTGATAATGAGCAAAGTATTTTAGCTGAGGACTTAGTAAAATATAAAGAAAATATAAAACAAGCTATTCAAAATGGAGTATTTTTCTTATTAATATGTGGTGCATATCAATTATTTGGAAAATACTATAAAGGTGTAGAAGGAAATATTATTCCTGGACTGGAAATTTTTCCATATTATACAGAAGCAATTTTAGATAGAAAAAAAAGATGTATTGGAAATATTGTGCTAGAAGTAGAATTGGAAAATAACAAACCAACAAAAGTAATAGGATTTGAAAATCATGGAGGACAAACTTTTAATAGCTTATCACATTTTGGAAAAGTGTTATATGGCAATGGAAATTCTTTTGGAAATTCCGAAGAAGGTTTTTTCATAGGAAATGTAATTGCAACATATTTACATGGACCATTACTTTCTAAAAATCCAGAAGTTTCAGACTATATTATTAAATATTGTTTAGAAAGAAAATATGGTGAAAAGGTTGAATTAGAAGTGTTAGACGATACTTTTGAATTAAAATGTAGAGAACAAATGCTAAAAAGATTAATAAAATGAAGGAGAATTTATGCTATATCAAAAAACATTTAATACAATTTTAGGAAATATTACGGCAATTAAAGAAAAAAATAAAATAATTGCATTAGAAATAGGGAAGAACAAATATAAAAATATTGCAATATTAAAAGATACTAAACTTTTAGAGGAAACAAAAATTCAAATAGAAGAATATTTGCAAGGGAAAAGAAAGATTTTTAATTTACCATTAAATCCTAAAGGAACTGATTTTCAGCAAAAGGTATGGAAAGAACTACAGAAAATACCCTATGGGAGTTTAGTAAGTTATAAAGATATAGCAATAAAAATAGGAAATGAAAAAGCGGCAAGGGCTGTCGGAATGGCAAATCATAATAACCCAATTCCGATTATTATCCCTTGCCATCGTGTTGTTGGGAAAAATCAAGAATTAACTGGCTATGCACTTGGATTAGAAATGAAAGAATTTTTGATAAATTTAGAAAAAAGGCTTGACAAAAGTAAAAAAATAGTGTAAAGTATATTTGCATTACAAAAAAGAAAGGTAGTTATTATGGAAGAAAAAAGTGATTTAGAGAATAAAATAAAAATCAGTATGTTATGCGAATTTTATGGATCTTTATTAACTAAAAAACAATATGAATTTTTAAATGACTACTACAACAATGACTTATCTCTTTCTGAAATTGCAGAAAATAACAATGTTACTAGACAAGCGGTAAGAGACATAATAAAGAAAGGAGAGAAAAAACTTTTCGAATATGAGGAAAAGCTGACTTTTATGAAAAGGACGTTGAAACAAGAAAAGAAAATAAATAAAGTATTATCAGAAATTGCAAAAATCCAAAAAGATTATTCAGACCAGAAAATTGCAAATATCTTAGAAAGTATAAAAAAAGAATTACGCTATTTAGTTTAATCTATATTTACTAAAAAGGAGTGAACAAGATGGCTTTTGAAGGATTATCAAATCGCTTACAGGAAATCACAAGAAAATTGAGTGGAAAAGCAAGAATTACAGAGGCCGATTTAAAAGAAATATTAAGAGAAGTGAAACTTGCTTTACTTGAAGCAGATGTTAACTATAAGATAGTAAAAGAATTTATTAACACAATTCAGGAAAAGGCATTAGGCCAAGATGTACTTAAATCATTGACACCAGGACAACAAGTAGTAAAAATTGTAAAAGATGAACTTGTTGAGCTATTAGGTGGAACAGAAAGTAAAGTAAATTTTACTCCAAATCCTCCAACAGTTATCATGCTAGTAGGACTTCAAGGTTCTGGTAAAACAACAACAGCAGGAAAATTAGCAAATTTATTTAGAAAACAAGGTAAAAAGCCATTATTGGTTGCATGTGATGTATATAGACCAGCAGCTATCAAACAATTACAA
This sequence comes from uncultured Clostridia bacterium, assembly GCA_947627605.1. Taxonomy (GTDB): domain Bacteria; phylum Bacillota; class Clostridia; order TANB77; family CAG-508; genus CAG-269. Next base: position 6,016 of record CANQWU010000050.1, on the reverse strand, counting down.
GTTGTAGGTAACCAACTTAATATACCAGTGTTTAGTAATGAGCAATCAAAAGATGTTGTACATATTGCAAAACAGGCAATCAATGTAGCAATTTCAAAATTAAATGATGTTATCATATTAGACACGGCAGGACGTTTGCAAATAGATGAAGAATTAATGCAAGAATTGAAAAATGTAAAATTATCTGTTAAGCCACATGAAATACTTTTAGTAGTAGACTCAATGACAGGTCAAGAGGCTGTAAATGTTGCGGACACATTTCATAAAGAAGTAGGAATTGATGGAATTATCCTAACAAAACTTGATGGTGATACTCGTGGTGGTGCAGCACTTTCAGTTAAAAAAATTACAGGAAGACCAATTAAATTTGCAGCAACAGGTGAAAAATTAAGTGATTTAGAAGTATTTCATCCAGATAGAATGGCAGGAAGAATATTAGGAATGGGAGATATTCTATCTGTTATTGAAAAAGCAGAAGAAAGTTTTGACTTAGAACAGGCTGAAAAAATAGAAAAACAAATGCGTAAAAATGAATTTGACCTAGACGATTATTTAACACAGCTAAGGCAAATGAAAAAAATGGGTTCTTTTTCTTCTTTATTAAAAATGATACCTGGCATGAATAAATTAAAAGATGTTAAGGTAGATGATAAAGAATTTGAAAAGATAGAAGCAATTATTTGCTCTATGACAAAACAGGAAAAGCGAAACATTAGAGTCTTGAATGGTAGTCGTAGACAAAGAATTGCAAAAGGAAGTGGCACATCTGTCCAAGAAGTTAATAAATTCATAAAATCTTTTGAAGCAACACAAAAAATGATGAAACAGTTAAAAAATAACAAAGGTGGAATGAAAAAATTAATGAATGGCATTGATGAAAATACTTTAAAGAATTTTAAATTTTAAGGAGGTGAAGATAATGGTAAAAATTAGATTACAAAGAGAAGGAAAGAAAAAAGCTCCTTTTTATCATATCGTTGTAGCAGATTCAAGAAGTCCAAGAGATGGTAAAATAGTAGAACAAATAGGAACATATGACCCAATGAGCAAACCAGAGACAATTATATTAGATAAAGAAAAAGTAGAAAAATGGATTAAAAATGGTGCTAAACCAACAGACACAGTAAAAGCACTAATTGCTAAAGCAAAATAGGAGGAATAAGATAATGAAAGATATCTTAGAAACTATAATAAGACATTTAGTCGAAAATCAAGATGCAATAGAAATTACTGAAGCTTCTACTGATAGTAATGTTACAACATATGAAGTAAAAGTTGCATCTGAAGATATGGGAAGAGTTATAGGAAAACAAGGTAAAACTGCAAAATCAATAAGAACTGTAATGAAATCAATAGCAGCTAAGGATAAAAAAAGGATAAATATTGAGTTCTTAGATTAGGAGTTATCTATGCAAGAATATTTTGAAATTGGTCAAATTGTAAATCATTTTGGTATTAAAGGAATGGTAAAAGTAGTTCCATATACTGATGATATAACTAGATTTGATAATCTAAAAAATGTATATGTTACAATTAAACAAAATAAAAAACAATATATTATTGAAGAAGTAAAATATCACAAAAATATGGTATTGATAAAATTCAAAGGAATAGACAAAGTAGAAGATGCTGAATGCTTAAGAAATGGAATTTTAGAAGTAGAACGCAAGGATGCAGCAAAATTGGAAGAAGATAGCTATTACATAGCAGACTTAATAGGAATGAAAGTTTATACAGACGATGGAAAAACTTTGGGTGTTCTAGATGATATTTACAATACTGGAAGTAATGATATCTATGTCATAAAAACCGAAGAATATAAACAAATTTTATTACCAGCCATTAAAGATGTTATAAAAGAAATCTCATTGGAGGAAAACAAAATTATTGTTCATATGATTTCAGGATTGGAATGATAAAAGGAGAAAATAATGCGATTTGATGTTTTAACACTTTTTCCAGAAATGTTTGAAGTATGTAAACAAAGCATTTTAGGAAAAGCACAAGAAAAAGATTTGATAAATGTAAATATGGTAAATATCAGAGATTTTTCAGAAAATAAACATAAAAAAGTAGATGATACTCCATATGGTGGTGGAGCAGGTATGATAATGATGCCTGATGTAGTATATAGAGCATATGAATCTGTAAAAACAAAAGATGCAAAAGTTATATATATGTCACCACAAGGAAAACTGTTAAATCAAGCTAAAGTCCAAGAACTATCAAAAGAAAAACATTTAATTCTTCTATGTGGACATTATGAAGGAATTGATCAACGAGTATTAGACAAAATTGTTGATGAGGAAATTTCAATAGGAGATTATGTTTTAACAGGAGGAGAACTTCCAGCAATGGTCTTAATAGACAGTGTAAGTCGTTATGTGGAAGGGGTAATAACAAAAGACTCAATTCAAGAAGAATCTTTTTCAGAAGGACTACTTGAATATCCACAATATACAAGACCAGAGGTTTTTCAAGATGAAAAAGTTCCAGAAATTCTTTTATCAGGACATCATGAAAACATTGAAAAATGGCATAAGGAAAAAGCTTTAGAAACAACATATATAAAAAGACCAGATTTATTAAAAAACTATAATTTATCTAACCAAGAAAAAGAAATTTTAGAAAAAATAAAAATGAAGTGCCAAAAGACATAAGGCACCGCTCAAAATGAAGAAGGAGGTAAATTCTAAAATGGATATTATTAAATCAATTGAACATGAACAACTTAAGAATAAAATTCCTGAATTAAAAGTAGGTAATACTGTAAAAGTACATGCTAGAATTAAAGAAGGAAATAAAGAAAGAATCCAAGTATTTGAAGGAATAATTATTAAAGTACAAGGTGGAGGGATAAATCAAACATTTACTGTAAGAAAAAATTCTTATGGTGTAGGTGTTGAAAAAACTTTCTTAGTTCATTCACCATTAGTAGAAAAGGTAGAATTAGTAAGAGTTGGAAAGGCAAGACGTGCTAAATTATTCTATTTAAGAGATAGACTTGGTAAATCTGCCAAGACAAAGGAGCAAGTAGGTGCTAGAATTGAAGATAAAGAAATTGTTGTCAAGGAGGACTTAGCAGAAGAACCAGTTGCAGAAGAAGTTGTAGAAGAAACATCAGTTACTGAAGAGGTTAAGACTGAAGAAGCACCAAAAGCAGAAGAAGTAAAAGTTGAAGAAGCTAAAGAAGAAGCTCCAGCAGTTGAAACTGAAAATCCTGTAAAACAAGAAGTTGTTGATACAGTAAAAGAAGAAAAAGTTGAAGATGTAAAAGATGCAAAATAAAATATATAAAACAAGAAGAAACTTAAATAAGTTAATCTTCTTGTTTTTTTGTAATAATCAATAAAAATAAAAAAGAACTAATTATTCAATGTCGAAATATAATATAATTAAGAAGAAACTTACTAAAGGAAGTGTCAATTTATGACGTTGAATGAATTAAATTTAGGAAATAAAGGAAAGATTTCAAATATTGAATGTTCAGAAAATATAAAACGTAGATTATTAGATTTAGGATTAGTAAAAAATACAAATATAACCCCTGTATTGATTAGTCCGTCAGGTGATCCTAAGGCTTTTGAAGTCAGAGGAACCCTAATTGCCATTAGAGAAGAAGATACTAAAAAAATAGAAATAAAAATATAATCACAAATAAAACCTTTTATCATATTATGTAATAACATATGAATAGGAGGGTTGTATGGAGGGAATTTATACTATTGCATTAGCTCGGTAATCCTAATGTAGGAAAATCGACTATTTTTAATAGTCTAACAGGTATGCATCAGCATACAGGAAATTGGCCTGGAAAAACAGTTGCAAATGCCACGGGAAAAGCTGTTATTAGTAATAAAGAATTCTTGTTTGTAGATATTCCAGGTACATATTCTTTAATGTCAAATTCTGAAGAGGAAGAGATTGCAAGAGATTATATATGTTTTGGAAATCCAGATGCAACAGTTGTTGTAGTTGATAGTACTTGCCTAGAAAGAAACTTAAATCTATTATTTCAAATAATGGAAATGACGGAAAATGTGATTTTATGTGTTAATTTATTAGATGAGGCGAAAAAGAAAAAAATAAAGATTGACCTAAAAAAGTTATCTCAAAATTTAGGAATACCTGTAGTAGGAACTACTGCAAAAAAGAAAAAAACATTAGAAAATTTAAAACAAACTATATACAAAGTTTGTATAGGAGAAATTATTCCAAAACCTAATAAAGTAATATATGAAAAAATAATTGAAGATGCAATAGGAGAATTAAAACAATCTTTAGAAGAGGTAATAAAATTAGAAGGAAAAGGACATTACGAAAATGATTTTTTACGATGGGTTGCTATTAAATTAATAGATGGAGAAAATAAAATTTTAACTTCAATAAAGAAAAATACAGAATTAGAAATTGATTATCCTAAAATTACTAAAAAAGTAGAAGAAGTAAGGGAAAAACTAAAAAATCAAGGAATTACTGAGAAAAATTTCAAAGATAAGATTGTTAGTAATATTTTATACCATTCAGAAGAAATTTGTAAAAAAGTATGTATATTTGAAAATGAGAATTACACATATCGTGATAGAAAAATAGATAAAATATTAACTTCAAAAGCATTTGGAATACCTATTATGATAATATTTTTAGCTGTGATTTTTTGGCTGACTATTGTAGGAAGTAATTATCCATCTAACATATTATTTTCTTTTTTTAGATGGGTACAGGATAAATTGATTGAATTAGCAATTTTTATAAAAGCACCAGAATGGCTTTCAAATATGTTAATTTTTGGAGTATATCAAACACTTACTTGGGTAATTAGTGTTATGCTTCCACCAATGGCTATCTTTTTCCCATTATTTACTTTTTTAGAAGATTTAGGATATTTACCAAGAATCGCATTTAATACAGATAGATTTTTTAAAAAGGCTTGTTGCACAGGTAAGCAAATGATAACAATGTGTATGGGATTTGGTTGTAATGCTTGTGGAGTTACAGGGTGTAGAATTATTGATTCTCCTAGAGAAAGACTTATTGCAATACTTACTAATAACTTCATTCCTTGTAATGGGAGATTTCCATTTTTAATTTCTGTTGCAACAATTTTTATAGCAGGAGCATATGGAGGAGGTTCATCTGTTTTAGCAACTCTAAGCGTTATATCTATAATACTAATTGGAATTTTCTTAACATTAATTGTATCAAAAGTATTATCAAAAACGATCTTAAAGGGTATGCCATCTTCATTTGTTTTAGAATTGCCACCATATAGAAAACCGCAAATAGGTAAAATTTTAGTACGTTCAATATTTGATAGAACATTATTTATTTTGATGAGGGCTATTAAAGTAGCAGCACCTGCAGGATTAATTATATGGTTATTAGCAAATATTGGAATAAATGGTGAAACTTTGTTAAATATAATAGCAAACTTTTTTGATCCATTTGCTAAAATAATGGGATTAGATGGATATATTTTGACTGCATTTGTTTTAGGTATACCTGCAAATGAAATTGTATTACCAATTATTTTAATGTGTTATTTAAAATCAAATATGTTAATAGATATGGAAGATATTTTTGCAATAGGACAAATTTTAAGACAAAATGGATGGACAATTATAACTGCCATAAATGTAATGATATTTACAGTATTACACTTTCCATGTGCTACAACATTATTGACAATAAAAAAAGAAACAGGAAGTCTTAAGTGGACATTATTATCGTTTATAATTCCAACAGCTTGTGGAATTGTTATTTGCATATTAACAAATTTCATATATAACATATGTGTAGTATAGAAGAGTGTCAATAATTTTTGAAAAATTCACTAAAAAATAGGATTATTTTATTAGCGAAAATTTCACCTATGTATAAACTTGAGTTTGCCCTCTCGCCGCGGAGGCAGGCTCAAGATTTATTTTTTTGTTTTAAATTTAAATATTTAGTTAATAATATAAATAGGCGAGAGATTTAATTTATGATGCTTTAGCATCTTTTAGATAAAATTCAT
>CANQWU010000049.1 GCA_947627605.1 uncultured Clostridia bacterium | reverse complement strand
TTCAATACAGAATTCATTCCCTAAACGTTGCTTAATTATACTTAATCAAAAAGTCCAACTTTTTGGGTTCAGTACAATCATCATTTCCGATGTTTACCAATATACAATATTTTTAAATAAAAAACAAGCGAACAGAACAATTTTTTGAAAAAATATTATATTTATACTATTGCAATTTATATAAGTTATGATATTTTTTAATAAATTGATTGATTATTGTATCAATTGTTCAAGAGAGAAAAAGTTGTAGATAACTACGACGTCTGCCCCACAAATAAAAAGCCTGAAAATTTGATTTGTAAGCAATCGATAGCTTTTTATTTTTTATGCAATATTTTATATTATTAATTTAAGATATTTTTATTTATTAACTAGGAAAAATTAAGAAATATAAAAGATATATACTGTTTAACATTATAGAAGAAATTAAATAATAATAATAAAAATAAAAAAGTATTTATACTTAAAAAATAGGAGAAATATATGGATTTATTACAAAAAGTATTGAATTGTAATGAAGAAGAATTAGATATTATTATACAACAGGCAATAGGAGAAGCAAACACTAACAGTAATAAAGTAGAAAAACTGGGTTTTTTAAATTATGGAAAATCAAATAATTTATTTAAAGGATTTATTCCACTGAATACAAGAATTAAATATTCAAGTTTGGGAATAGAAGATTATAGTATGCAAACAACGGATTATATGTATGAATTTGCTCATTTTATAAAGCAATATAATATTAATTCAAAAGCTTCTTTAATACACAATTTAGAATATTTTATTAATTCATATTTTGGAATGCCCGGTAAAAACGATAGAGAACAAATGTTTTATGAAGTTGCTTGGAATACAACTACAACAGATGAAGAGTTTTTTGCTGCAATTGAAAATAATAAGTTGGGAGATTTAAAGCATAAAGGTGCTGCGCAATGCACAGAAAGAAGTGCATTGGCTCAACAAATATTGAGCTTATTTGGTACAGAAAGTTACTATTGTATGGGATGTATGGACTTAGGCGACCAACAAGAAGGACATTGTTTTAATATTGTTAAAAGAAAGAATGATTATGCAGTTTTAGACTATAGTTGCCCTGTAGCCAATTATAGTAAAGAAGGTGTTGTTAAGGCATATTATCCTTTTGTAGGAACTTTAAGTAATGAAGAATTTTTAGAGTTTACAAATAATGGAACAATTAAGAATTTTGAAAATTATGAATTTATTGAAGGTAAAAGAAATACTACAACAGGTGAACGATTATATGTTGTTGGTGTATTTGAAATTGATAAGAAGAAAAATAAGACAGGTCAAGAATTAGGGCAAGAAGTAATTGCAGAAATAAATGATACACAACTAGAAGATAAAATAGAAACAGAAATTATTACACAACAAAAACAATTGCAAAATTCAAATGATCCAACTTTATAAAGGAGATAAAAAATGGTTGAAAACCTATATGCTAATGCATATAAAGAAGTGTTGGAAATATTAAAATATATTCAAATAGAAGATTATAATAAAATACCGAAAACTAAAATTGAATTATTTGAAACTTATTCGAATAATGATTATGTTTTTGAATATAATCCTGAAAAAACATTAAATGGACAAAATGTTTCTAAGATAGCTAAAGCTATTATCGGTTTATTATTTAGAGATTATTGGGCAACCGAAACACAAAGAAATAAAATCATTGCAAAACAAAAATATGATAGACAGCATATTGAATTAAAAAAACAAGAAGAATATAATTCAAATAATATTTTTAAAAATAAAAATCAAAATACAAAGCCACAAGAATCTATAAGTACTATAGCTATGGTAGAATATAAAGAGTCAATATTTAAGAAAATATTAAATAGAATTAAAACAATATTTAACAAATAAAAAAGTTCATATAATTCAATTTTAATAATATATTTAAAAAGAAATTTGTTATTAATTAAAAATTTCATTTTAAAAGTTTTTGTAAAATATAAGATTTTGTGTTAAGGTAATCACAATAAATCGAATAAAAAAGGGCTATCACAATTTGTTTGTATTTTTCGCATACCTGTTTCAAAATCGCACCAAATAAAGGGAAATATGAAATTTTTCTTTATTTTTTTATTTCCTTTAAAGACCTGTTGGAGCAAATTTAATTTATAATATTCTTAATAAAATGATAAATTTATAGAAAAAAATTATAAGATTATAAATTTTTTCCTACTTTTAGTTGAACTTTAAATATGCGATGTAATAAAAGTGTAACAAAAAAGTAAACCTTTTGTAATTGCATTTGCTATATCAATAATATATTCTAATAAAAGAAAAAAAGGGGGAAAATAAAATGGAAGAAAAAAGATATATAAAAATGAGTTTGGGAACAGCAGTATGTTTAATTATAATAATCATACTTTTAGTAGCACTTATTGCTTTAGGAATATATACATATACTACAAAAAATACTAATGTAGAAAAAAATTATGCAAACAATGACATAAATTATGTTAATGAGTATAATACTGAAGAATATTCAAAAAAAGAAACTGAAATATCAAACACAACTGAAACTACTAATAAAGAAGAAATTTTTGAAGATAAACTTGTAGACTATATTGTTAAATCCATAAAAATATATGCAGAAAATGGAAATATTTTAAAAAGTACAATAGGAGATATTAATGCAGATAAACTATCAGTTCAAGAATTTGAAAACAACAAGAGTATCTATGAAGAAAAAATAAAAGAAATGATAACTGATAAATCGATATTTAGTGAAAAATTTATAAAAAATAATAAACAATGTTATACATACAAATTCGAGAAAATATTAAATCAATTAGGAATAGGAACACATATGGGAATTGGAATAGGCTGTTATGATAGTCATGATAATAAGATATATGAAGATGGAAAAACTGAGATAGAAGAAGATCGACCAACTAATTCAAATATAATCAAATACTTTGGATATGAAGATAAAGTATATAATACTATATTAGACGAGATAGAAAAATGTGCAAGAGATGGATATATTCTAAAAGATATAAATGGAGATGTAACAGCTCAAAAATTAACTTTATCAGAAGCACAAAGAAATAGAGAGATATATAAAGACAAAATAAATGAAATTATAGACGATGGAGGAATATTTACAGAAATATATTTTGAAAATAATAAACTAAATGTAAAATGTTACTTTGAAAAGATATTAAATAAATTAGAAATAGGAACACATATGGGAATTGGAATAAATATTGATGAAGAAGGAATACAAACTTTTGTAATAGATTAATAAAAAGAAAAAAAGGAGAAAACAAATGGAAGAAAAAAGATATATTAAAATGAGTTTGGGAACAGCAGTATGTTTAATTATAATAATCATACTTTTAGTAGCACTTATTGCTTTAGGAATATATACATATACTACAAAAAATACTAATGCAGAAGAAAATTATGCAAACAATAATATAAATTATGTGAATGAGGATAATACTGAAGAATATTCAAAAGAGGAGACTGAAATAGCAAATACGACTGAAAATAGAGCAGAAACTGAAAATGAAAAAATAGAAAAATTAGATGTAACTGATAATTTATCAAAATCACTAATTGAAAAGATATCATTTAATACATATGCCACAGCGAGTATATATAATTTAGGAGAATTTAATACAAATAATATTCCTAATGATTTAGTATTAAGGCTAGGATGGGATAAAGCAAAAAATAAAGCAACTTTAAATGAAACATTAAAACAAACATTAACAAAAGATGCAATGAAACAGAGCATAACAAATATTTTTGGAGATAAATTAAGCTATGAAGACGAAGATTTTAAACAAATTGATGTAGAAACATTCCATGACTATGGTGGATATACAGACAATATGGGAATGATAAAATATAATGATGGAACATATACAGCAAATCTTTTCCAAGGCGGAGGAGGAGATGTTCCATTTATACATCAAGAAATAGAAAAAGTAGAAAAAAATGGAGATAAAGTAGAATTATATGTAAAAACAGCATTTATAGATACAGAATATATAGAAAGTACATTAGACTTTGAATATGTAATTTATAAAAACTTTAATTTTAATACAAATACATTTGAAGGAAAGCTAAGTAAAATCAACTCAGAAGAATATGGTAATCACGAAGTTGGAATATCAGAAAACTCAAAACAAGTAATATCAAATGTATCAAACAGTTTGAATACTTATGTATATACATTTGAAAAAGATGATGCAGGAAACTATAATTTTACTGAATTTAAGATGAATTAAATTGTTTCTACATAAATAATTGAAAATGTTGTGTAACTATGATATAATAATAGTAATCTAGTATAAACTAGAATTTATACTCCTGTTTTTCAGCAGGTATCTAGCAACTAGTAAAATATTATTTCAGGAGGGGAAAACATGATTGGAATTATTATTATTTTGGTAGGTGCAACATTTATAGGGCTATTATTATACGCAACAATAATGCCATTAACAAAAAAGAAAAAAAAGACGGAAGAAGAATACATAACGCCTGAATTCAAACCATTAACACAAGAAGAAATAGATGATATTCATTCTCGAGGAAAAATAACTCCGGCTGAAAAAGTAATGGAGTGGGAGAAAATGAATGCTTGTGTTTCAGCAGACGAAATGTGGACTTCTGCGTGGCGGTGTCAAAAATTTAAAACATGCCACGATTGTTTAGTCGATTATGCTGTAAATGATCAAGATGAATATGTGCCATCCATAAAGTAAAATTTTAATCCCAAAAGAAGCAGTACAAGTATGTATTGCTTTTTTTGGATACATGTGCATTCATTGAAAAGTTATAAATATATTTCAAAGAGTTACTAAAAGTCAACACTATCTATACGTAATATAGACAAACTTGTAGAATGACAATGGATACGGTCTTAAAATTAAAGATTAAATGGCACAAAAAGGAATATATGTAACAGATAAAATATTATGAAGAAAGCTCTTAAGCATTAACCTAAGAGCTTTTGATTTAAATCCATTCTCCAAACTTTTTCATATAAATTTTCTTAGCAATAAGTGCAACGAAGCAATATAAAATTGGAACTAGTATAATGATTGGTAAATACATAGAAGGAATTGGCACAAGACCAATTAGACCTCCAAACCAGGTAAATGGAATTATAACACCAATAACTGCTAATAAGAAGGAAGAAGCATATACAAATTTATGTGCATTACTTTCAATAAAAGGTAATTTAGCAGTTCTAATAATATGCATACCCAGTAAATTAGAAACGATACTATAAGAAAACCAAATAGTTTGGAAAGTCGCAGCATCATTTAGTTTAAAGAAACATAAAAGTATAGCAAATACAATCAGATCAAATAGTGAACTAAGAGGTCCCATAAATAGCATAAAATTCTTTAAACTTTTTATATTAAATTTTCTAGGCTTTTTTAGATAATCATTATCAACATTATCAAATGGTAAAGTCAATTGACCAAAATCATATAATAATCCCTCAACTAATAGTTGGATAGGAGTTTCAGGTAAAAATGGTAAAATAACACTTGCAATAATAACAGACACAACTTCTCCAAAATTAAAACTTGTAGAAAGTTTAATATATTTCATTAAGTTAGCAAAAGTTTTTCTTCCGTTCTGTTACACCATCTAATAGAACGTGCAAATCCTTTTCTAATAAAATAATATCGGCAGATTCTTTAGCAATATCAACAGCTGTATCAACAGAAATTCCAACATCTGAATTAGTCAAAGAAGGAGCATCATTTATACCATCACCCATATAACCAACAATATTATTAGACTCGTGCAAAATTCTAACAATTCTAGCTTTTTGAATAGGAGAAAGTTTTACAAAAATATTGCATTTTTTTAATAATCTTAAAACACCAGCATCACTAAGTTTTTCAATTTCTTTTCCTTCAACAATAGTATTAGAATTGATACCAACTTTTTTGCAAATGCACTTTGTTATTTCAAGGTTATCACCAGTTAAAACCATAACACGAATACCAGCAGCATTTAATTTTTCAATAGCAGATTTTGCACTTTCCTTAGGAGGATCTAGAAATCCAATAAAACCTAAAAGTACCATATTTTTTTCATCTTCTACACTAAAATCAGTAACATCAAGAATATCATTCTTTTGACAAACTGCTATAACTCTTAAACCATCTTTATTCATTTTTTTAGAAATTTGTATAATATTATTTTTTATTTCTTTAGTAATAGGAGATGTTGTACCTTTATAATCCACCATAGTACAAATATTTAAAATTTCTTCTACAGCACCTTTAGTAATAAGCTGTTTTTTATTACCATCAGTTACAACAACAGACAAACGTCTACGTGAAAAATCAAAAGGGATTTCATCTACTAATTTATATTTTTCAACATATTGTTGCATATCATTTTGCAATCCTCTATTAACAACTGCCTCATCAATATTTCCTCTTAAACCTGTTTGAAAATATGAGTTTAAAAATGCATGTTTTAAAATACGAAAATCTTCTTCACCTTTTATATCTAAATATTTTTCTAATACAATTTTATCCTCTGTAAGTGTTCCTGTTTTATCTGTACATAAAATGTTTATTGCACCAAAACTTTGGATAGCATCAATTTTTTTAACTATAGTCTTCTTTTTTGACATTCTTACAGCACCTTTTGAAAGGCTAGAAGATAGAATAACAGGTAGTAAAAGAGGTGTGATACAAATAGCAATTGCTACTGCAAATGTAAATGCTGTTATAGTGCTATGTTTTGCAACATTTAAAATAAATACAATAGGAATAAGAATTAGCATAAAACGAATAAGTAATTTACTAATATTTTCAATTCCAGATTGGAATGCAGATTTTGGTTTAGAAGTAGAAATAGTATGGGCTACTTTTCCAAAATACGTGTCATCTGCCGTTTTTATAACTACACATTTTGCAGAGCCACTAATAACATTTGTTCCCATAAAACAAATATTATCTAAATCGGAAATACTATCTAACTCTTCTGGCTTAACATCAGTATTTACTACTTTTTTAACTGCATCTGATTCTCCTGTTAGAGAAGACTGACCAATATATAAATCTTTTGCTTCTAATACTCTTAAGTCAGCAGGAACTAAACTTCCAGCAGATAAGATTACAATATCACCTAAAACAATTTGATTTATAGGGATTTGTACTTTTTGATTGTCTCTTAATACAGTAGTTGTAGTAGCAACTAATTCTTTTAATTTCTCAGCAGCCTTATTTGAATGATATTCTTCAAAAAATTCTAAAAGAGTGCTAGAAATTACTAAAATGGCAATTACTATAATATTTGCATAACTAGGAGTTTCAGCTAGATATACATCTGTGTAAAATAAAATACAGGCAATTCCAAGTAAAATACTATTAAAAGGGCTAAACAAACTTTCTAAAAAATAGTTATACCATTTTTTTGGCTTATTTTGTTTTACTTCATTTAAACCATATTGACGAATCAAGTTATTTACCTCTTGTGAAGAAAGACCTGTTTCGCGAATATCAAACGATTTCAAAAATTCCTCTTTAGATAAAGAACTTTGTTTACCATATAATTTTTCAATATTTACATCTTCTTTTAAATTTGTCATTTGAATACAACTCCATTTCTTTTTATAGTATAACACAAAAATGATAAAATTAGGCAATAATTTGAAAAGAATTTAAAAATATGATATAATGGTGGCGATTAAAAGCAAGGAGGAAGTTATGGGATTTTTTGATAAATTAAAATCAGGATTAAATAAAACAAAGGAATCTTTTAATGACAAGATAAATAATGTATTTAGTAATTTTAGAAAAGTAGATGAGGATTTTTTAGATGAATTAGAAGAAATACTAATTTTATCTGATATTGGCATAGAAACTTCTACAAAAATTATTTCTTCTTTAAGAGATAGAATGAAAAAAGAAAAAATAGAAGATGCTGAAGAAGTAAAAATGGCATTAAGAGAAGAAATGAAAAAAATATTAGATATTCAAGATAAAGAATTACATTTAAATACTAAGCCATCTGTTATTTTAGTTATAGGTGTTAATGGAGTTGGAAAAACAACATCTATTGGAAAAATAGCAAATAGGCTTGCAAAAGATGGTAAAAAAGTAGTAGTTGCAGCAGCAGATACATTTCGTGCAGCAGCAGTGGAGCAATTAGAAATTTGGGCAAATAGAGCAGGCGCAAAAATTGTTAAAAGAGAAGAAGGTGTTGACCCAGCATCTGTTGTATATGATGCTATGAAACAAACAAAAGAAACTAATGCAGATGTTTTAATTGTAGATACAGCAGGAAGATTACACAATAAGAAATATTTAATGGATGAATTAAATAAAATCCAAAAAGTTATAAATAAAGAAATGCCAGAAGCAGATAAAGAAGTATTACTTGTTATAGATGGGGCAACAGGACAAAATGCAATAGCACAAGTACAAGCATTTAAAAAGGAAGCCGATATTACAGGTATTATACTTACAAAATTAGATGGAACAGCAAAAGGTGGAGCAGTTATAGGAATTGTAGAAGAAAATCAAATTCCGATAAAATTTATTGGAATTGGTGAACAAATAGATGATATGGAAATTTTTAATGCGGAGGACTTTGTTAAAGCGATTATATAACTATAATGAAAGGATGTGAACATATTGGATAAAGGTAAATATAAAAAACAAAGAACAATCTTTGTTTTCCTATTTATATTTATTTTTGCAATACTAAGTATTATCTTTTTAAGAGGAAATTATTTAGAATACAAAGAATTAGGAAGTGCATATGTGCGAGAATTCTTCTTAAATAGTAAAGTTAAATATAGCATAATGCTTATTATATTTTTAATGCTATACATAATATTATATTTCACTAATAGAGGAATAAAAAAAGGGTTAAAAGAATTTTTTGATAAAGAAAAGAAAGAAATGCCTAAATTATTAAATAAATCTATAGCATTAATAATATCTCTTGTAACAAGTATTATAGCATCTAATACATTAACACAAAAAATTCTTTTATACATAAGCCAAGCATCATTTGGAAAAGCAGAGCCAATATTTCATTTAGATATAGGATACTACATTTTTCAAAAACCACTTATTGAAACCTGTATTCAATATGCCTTTTTATTAATTGTTGGCATAACTATATATATGGGATTATATTATATTATTGTATTCAATAGATATTTTGATGGAATTGATAGCGAAATGTTAAGAGAAAGTCGTTTTATAAAAAAGCTATTTCGTAATGTGATTATTATAGCTATTTTACTAGGAATTGGAACAATATTAAATACTCAAGATGTTTTATTTGGAAATATTACAACAATAGAGAATTCTGCAACAACTAGATATGATGGTGTTAATAATAATTTAGAATTAACAGGTGCTAGTTATACAGATGTAACAATAAAAAGATGGGGATATACTATTTTTGCTGTTATAATTGTTATTTCAATTATTATGGCAACAAAATATTTTAAACAAAAAAATACATCTAATGTATTAAAATGTTTACTTACAATACCTGCATATTTAGTAGGATTATTTATTGTAATGGTAGGATTTGATTTAATATTTGTAAATGCAAATAAACTTGATAAAGAAAAACAATATATTGCTAATAATATAGAAAGTACCATAAATGCATATGGAATAGATGTAGATGATAGCAATTTAGCTTATTCAGGTACTATAACAGATATTGAAGTAAATCAAAATCAAAATTTAATAAAAAATGTACCATTAGTAAAACAAGAAGCAGTTTTAACTACATTAGAAGAAAAGCAAACAGGTACAGGATATTATACATATAGAAATGCTAATTTAGCAATGTATAAAATTGGAGAAAATAACAAACTTGTATATGTATCACCACGTGAAATTGTTAATTCAGGAAGAACATATGGCAATAAAACATATGAATATACGCATGGAATAGGGCAAATTGTAACATCTGCAACAGAAGTAACAGAAAATGGAGAAATTACTTATTTACAAAAGGAAATAGAAGGCAATGACGATAAACTCGGAACAGAAGAGCAAAGAATATATTTTGGATTAGAGACAAATGACTTAGTTGCAACAAATGCTAAAGATAGAAAAGAATATGATTATACAGATGCAACTGGAAAAGAATATAGTTCTAACTATAATGGAAAAGCTGGATTAAAACTAAACTATCTAGACAGACTTATATTAGCTATATCAAAAGGAGATATTAACTTAGTATTTTCAGGAGAGATAACACAAGAAAGTAAAATATTGATGAACAGAAATATAATAAAAAGAGCTCAAAAAGCAATGCCATATTTACTATATGACGAAAAACCATACACGGTTGTAACAGATAATGGAAGAATTGTATGGGTATTAGATGCATATACTATATCTGACAATTATCCATATTCTCAGTATACAACCATAGAATATAATAATAAAAAGCAGAGAATTAATTATATAAGAAATTCTGTAAAAGTTTTAATCGATGCTTTTGATGGAACAATTACATATTATATAACAGACAAAACAGATCCTATCATTATGGCATATAATACACTATATCAAGGACTATTCAAGGAAGAAATACCAAAAGATATTTTGGAACATCTAACATATCCAAAATATTTATATAAAGTTCAAGCTGAAATTATAAAATCATACCATAATACAAAACCAGATATTTTATATAGAGCAGATGATATATGGGATTTTGCAAAATATAACAATTCAAGACTTTCTCAAAGTTCAGGAGGAATCTTAGAACCATATTATACAATGGTAAACGTAGAAGATAAGGAAAAAATTGGACTAATTCAAATTTATACACCAAGAGAAAAGCAAAATGTAATTTCATATCTAGTTGGAACTTCAGAAAATGGAAAAAATAGCTTGCATTTATATAAATTTTTAGAAGATAGTAATGTTGTAGGACCAATGCAACTAGAAGAACAAATCGAACAAGATGAGGTAATATCTAAAGAAATCGAAGCTTTAAATACTACAGGAACTAGAGTTACAAAAAATATGATTGTTTTGCCATTAAAAAATACAATACTATATGTAGAGCCAATTTATCAAACTAAATTAAATGAATCTCAAATTCCTTTATTAAAGAAAATTATAGTATCTTCTGGAAATAAGGTAGCAATAGGAGATGATTTAGAAAAAGCTTTATCAAACTTATTATCTAAATATGCTGTTGATATTGAAATTGAAAACACAGAAGATATTGAAGGACTCATTGAATCAATAATTAAGGCAAATAATAATCTAATCGAATCTAATAAAAATGACGACTGGGAAATGGTGGGAAAAGATATTAAAAGGTTACAAGATTTAATTAAATCACTTGAAACATTAAAAGCGCAAGAGAATAAAAAAGATGAAAAAGAGCAAGAAAGTAATGAGTTAGATAACACCATAGAGAATACCTCGATAGAAGAACAAAAATCAAATAACATGCCATAATTTAAAAAAGCAATACATAGTAATATGTATTGTTTTTATATTTTAACAAAATGTCAATAATTTTTGAAAATTTCACTAAAAAATAAGATTATTTTGTTAGCGAAAATTTCACGTATGTATAAGCTTG
>CANQWU010000048.1 GCA_947627605.1 uncultured Clostridia bacterium | reverse complement strand
AGAAACCAAAAGAATGAAAAGCAAATATATAAAAGAATGGAATTTAATAGTACCTAAAATATTTACAAATAAAGGAAGAGGATTATATTGGTAGAGAAATATAGAGAATATATAGAAAATATTTCTAAAGAAACAGGATTTATTCAGTCAACACTTGAAAAAGTAGAGAGATTAATAAGAATTTTACAATGGACGAATAGTGATGCAAAATTAAATAAACTACTAGCATTAAAAGGCGGTACAGCTATAAATATAGCTATTTTTAATTTTCCAAGATTATCGGTTGATATTGATTTGGATTTAACAGAAAATTTAGTAAAAGAAGAAATGATAAAAGAAAGAGAAAATATACATAATTTATTAATTAATTATTTAAGTGCTAATAATTATAAAATTAATATGAAAAAATCAATAAATGTATATGCATTGGAGTCAATTGTTGCAGAATATGTTGATATAAAAGGGAATACTGATAATATAAAAATTGAAATAAACTACATGAATAGAGCACATATTTTAGACACTAAAAGAATAAGAGTAAGCACAGATGTTTTTAAGGACAAGCATTTAATTATACATTGCATTCATCCAATAGAAATATATGCGACAAAATTATGTGCTTTATTAAGTAGATCTACTGCGAGAGATTTATATGATGTTTATACATTGAGTAAATATAATTTATTTGATGATGATGAAAAAAGACTGTTGAAGCAATGTTTTATGTTAGAATATATAGCAGTTAATGATTATAAACTAAGGGATATGAAAATTGATAATATTGAAAAATTAAAAAGACAAGATATTAGGACGAAATTGTTGCCAACATTAAAAGATAGAAATCCAAGAAAAAGCAATGTAGATGAAATGAAAAAAGCTGTTAGAGAGTATTTAAAAGATATTTTGGTAGTTGATAATAATATAAAAGAGTTTTATGATAAATTCCAAAAAGGAATTTATGAACCAGAACTATTATTTGAAAATAAGGAAATAATAGAAAGGATAAAAGAACACCCAATGATAATGTGGAAATTAAATAATAAATAAAAGGAGAAATTGATATGGAAAATAATGATAATAATATAAATGAAAAAAGATGTATTTTATGCAATAAACCATACAATTATAAATATAAGATGTTTGGAAGGGATGTCTTGACAACTTATATGGATTATTAGAATTTTCAAAACCACCTAAATTTATATGGAATAAAGAAACATATTTATGTACGCGAATTGCGTGGAGAAACCATAAATTTTTTCTTAGCAAAAATAAAAAATATTCTTTAGCACAAAAATATATAGCCTTAAATTATTTAAATAGAATGAATTGTAAATTTTTGGATGATATAAAAGAAAAAATTTCAAAAGACATAAATAATATTTCAGTATTTTCAAGAAATATAGTAAATACTATCTCTTTTAAATTAAATGATATATATAGATTATTTAACTATACACAAAAATTTGATGAGCTTATAAAAGAGCTACAAAATATAAATTGGGAAGAAGTAGATGAAGAAATTGCAGAGAATTTTATAAAAAATATAAGTTTTATATTTAATATAACAAAAAAACAAATCCCATATCATATGCAGTATTTTATTCAATGCAATACACATTTTGGCAAGTTGTAGTTATCGGTGGAATGTTAAAAGATAAAAAGTTATCAGCGGGACTCTTAAGTAATTCATTATCTTTACTTGGAACAAAACCAAAAGATTTGACAATACAAGACAGTGTGACAGATAAATTACTGATGGAAAGTAGAGTATTTAATGACAAACTAAAAGAGTTAATAGGAAAATATGGAAAAGAAACAGAGATGTTTGACTTAAAGGATTATGAAAAAGAAGGTGTTTTACTTAAATTTGAAGGAGGAGATTTGCTGTACTCGTTACATAAAGCTATATTGTTTTTTAAAGCTAGAAAAAATGAAGATGATACTTGGAATTTAGAAGATGAGATAAACGATATATATGATTTTACAGAATTTAAAGATTTGAATGAATACACTGATAATAAAGAAGCAATACTTACAGATATATTGTCAACACTATTAAATAATTTTGGAGTTGTTTCTAGTGAATATGGAGTTATAAAGACATATAATGTAAAAATAAAATTTAATTTTCCTAATTATAAAATTAAATTAAAGGAATGATGATATGAAAAACAAAAAAATAATTTTATATATTTTTTTAGTATCAATAATTTGTATAATTGTAAGTTTCTTATCTGTTGGAATTACAAAATTATATTTTTCAATAAATGGAGATACAGATTATAAAAAATTAGGTTTAGAAATAGATGAGTATGATATAGAATATTGCACAATATATACAGAAGACTTTTTAGATGGAAAGTATAAAGTGTATAAGTTAAAAAATTATTATACAAATAGTATGGAGAATTTTAAAAATCAACTAGAAGATAGTAATTTATGGGACAAAAACAAGTATTATGAATACATAATGAAAGAATTTTCAGAAATAAAAGATGATAGTCTCATTCCTATAGACAGAGAAGATTTATATTATTATAATGGAAAAAATGCATATGCTATATTTGATTTAAAAAATGCTAAATTATACTATTATATAAATAGAATATTTAATCATCATGTAGATTATCCTAAAGATTTAGACTTAGATATAAGAGATTATATTAATAGAGAAATATATGATGTAAGAGGAGGACCACAAAATGATGGTAGAGACTACTATGTGTATAAATTTACAGAAGAAAGAGGAAAGGATATCATAGAAGAATTAGAACAAAACAAAAAATGGAGTAAAAATAAAATAGAAGAAGATAAACTAGAATATTTTGAATACAATAAAGAGGTCTTTGACATTAAAAATGGATATTTTTATTATGGATTAGTATGCAGAACAAGAGATGTAAATGAAAAGAAAAATGTAACTAAAGAAAATGCAACGGGTTACGAAATAGGTATTTATGATATTGATAACAATATTTTATATTATTGTTGGGAAAGTATATAGTATAAATAAAAACTTATTGTGTTAATTGATATATCTAATATTGATACAGATAATATATGAGATTGGTTAGAAGAACAGAAAGAAAAATATGGAAATGAGTTTATAATGATTTCATTGGCATAAGTTTAGTTTAAAATTAATGTGAGAAAATACTTACATTAATTTTTTTATTATAATATTATAAGTGTTGTTGTAAAATAAAAAAATTGTGCTAAAATAGTTAAGAAAAAATAGAAAAAAATAAAATAAAATAATATAATATGTTGGTGTCTAGAGAACTAAAGTGTAGGATAGAAAATTCGGATAGTAAGTTGCGAAAATGTCGCGAAATTTATAAAATAGCATTTAAAATTATTTAAAAATACAAATTAAATTAAAAAAATAATTTAAAAAAAATTGAGATTTATTAGATTTATAAAGGCTTTTAAAAAAATCGAACACTATTTGAAATTGTAACCGAGTTTCTCCTAAGCGACCGATGGTGGTTCGAGTCCGCCTGGGCACACCAATATACAAAGTTTTTTAGCTGTTTCAGAAATGAAACAGCTTTTAAATTATAAATCACAAAAAACAAAACAAATTTTCGTAAAAGTATTGCTTTTTGCTTGAAACCGTAGTATAATTCAAAAAATATATAAAGGAGATGGTAATTATGAATAAAATGAAAGAGGTTGAACAGTATAATAATCAAACTTTTGAGGATATTAAACATACTGATGTAAACGGGAATGAATATTGGTATGCAAGAGAATTGATGTCAGCATTACAATATTCAAAATGGCAAAACTTTAAGAAAATTATTAACAAAGCAATAGTTGCGTGTGAAAATAGTGAAATATCAACAAATGATTGCTTTACTAACATCAGTAAGCCAATAATTTCTGGAAAAGGAAAAAAGGAATATATTGAGGATTACAAATTATCTCGCTATGCTTGTTATTTAATAGCACAAAATGGAGATAGTAGAAAAAAAGTAATTGCACTTGCTCAAACATATTTTGCCATTCAAACAAGAAAACAAGAACTTACAGAACAAGAATATACTATGCTAACAGAAGATGAAAAAAGATTTTATCAAAGAGACTTAACAAGAAAAGGGAATTATTCACTTAATCAAATAGCAAAAAAGGCAGGGGTAAAAAACTTTGATAAATTTTATAATAGTGGATATAAAGGATTATATAATGAAGAAACAGCTGACGATATTGCAAAAAGAAAAGGACTAAGATATAGAGAAGACATTTTAGATAATATGGGGAGTGATGAGCTAATAGCTAATCTATTTAGAATTTCACAAACAGAACAAAAATTAAGAAAAGATAACATCAAAGGTGAACAAAACGCTAATTTTACTCATTATGAAGTTGGAAGGAAAGTAAGAAAGGCAATTGCTGACATCGGTGGAACTATGCCAGAAGATTTACCAACACCCAAAAAAAGTTTAAAACAACTAGAAAAGGAAAATCAAAAGAGCTTAAAAAACAATAAGAATTGAAAAGTTTTACATTTGACATCTTTAAGGAATTATGATACTCTAGTTATGATAAAAATGGTAAATTTATGCAGTATATTGCTTTTAGATTACTGCATATACTTAATCAGAGGTAGGAAATGCAAGAAAAGTTTATGAAAGAAGCCTTAAAAGAAGCTAAAAAAGCATACGAAAAAGAAGAAGTACCTGTTGGATGTGTCATTGTAAAAGATGGGAAAATTATTGCAAGAGCACATAATTTAAAAGAAACAAAATATGATACTACAAAACATGCGGAAATATTGGCTATACAAAAGGCAAGTAAAAAGCTAAAATCATGGAGACTTATTGATTGTGATATGTATGTCACATTAGAACCTTGTTCAATGTGTGCAGGAGCAATAATAAATTCAAGAATCCGTAAGATATATTATGGTGCAAGTGACGAAAAAACAGGTGCAATAGGCTCAGTATTTAACTTATTAGAGGATTATAAATTTAATCATAAAGTAGAATATCAATCAGGAGTTTTGCAAGAAGAATGTGAAGAAATTTTAAAAGAATTTTTTAAATACCTAAGAAAAAGGAGAAACAAATGAAGCAGGAGATGCAAATGATAATGAACAAAAAATCTTTTCATATTGCTATACTATTTGGCATAGTATTTATAATGCTATTAATATTAGGATTCTCAGTGCTAAAATATTCTGTTGAAGGTGAAACTAATATGCCATTTATAATTTCAAAAATATCTATTATAAGCTCATCATCAGGAGAATCTAAACCAACAGAAGAAAATAAACTTCAATTTACTATTGACCAAAATAATGATATTTATTTGTATATAGAAAAAAATCCGGAATATAAGGGAATAGAAGCGATTGAGAGCGTAACTATTGACAATATAATAATGACCAAAAAAAGTGAACAAGGAAAATTACATATATATAAACCAGATTCAGCAAAGCAAGATGCAATATTCACAAATAAAGAAGATTTAGAAGCAGATGAAATTATATGTACTGTAGAAAAAAATTCAGATATGAAAAATTTAAAAATTACTAATCAAGGTGGACTAATTGTATTTAGATTTGCTAACCAAGGTATAGCACAATATGAAAAGGGAGAAGTAGTAGAGGGAGAAGAAACAAACTATAATGAACTTCTAAGACAAGCAAATGTAAATGAAGAAGATTTACAAGCAAATATACAGTTTGATTTAACAATAAAACTACAATCTTTAAAATCTTTTAAAGGTACAATTTCTTTAGACTTACCATTAAAAAATATAGTTGAAAAAGGAACTGTATCAGAAGAAATAACAGATACACAGCAATTTGTATTTAAAAGAATTAAACAATAAAGAATATTAAATATCTTTTGTAAAATGCTTGCAAAAAGCAAGATATATAGTGTATAATAACAAATGGTAGAAGGATTTCATCTTTGTATAGAGAGTATCCAATAAAAGCCTATGAATCTTGTCAGGTCCGGAAGGAAGCAGCAATAAATAGAATCTTTTATGTGGAATACTCTCTATAGAGAGATGGAAGAACATCTGCCATTTTCCATAAAAGGATGTGAAAAAATGGGATACACAGCACTTTATAGAAAATTTAGACCCAATACATTTAGTGAAATGGTTGGGCAAGAACATATTACAAGAACACTAAAAAATCAAATAATAGCAAATCGCGTTGGGCATGCATATCTATTTAATGGAGGCAGAGGAACAGGAAAAACATCTTCAGCTAAAATATTAGCTAGAGCCATTAACTGCCTAAATCCAAAAGATGGAGAACCTTGCAATGAATGTGAAATTTGCAAGGCAGCACTTAATGGTTCTTTGACAGATATTGTAGAAATGGATGCTGCATCAAATAATAGTGTAGAAGATATAAGAGCAATTAGAGAAGAAGTAAACTTTTTACCGACAAAGGCTAAATATAGAGTATATATCATAGATGAGGTACATATGCTATCAACAGGTGCTTTTAATGCTTTATTAAAAACATTAGAAGAGCCACCAGAGCATGTAAAATTTATTTTAGCAACAACTGAGCCACAAAAGCTACCAGCTACAATCTTATCTAGATGTCAACGATTTGATTTTAAACGTATTTCGAATGAAGATATTATAAAAAGACTAAAAACAGTATGTCAAGAAAGTAATATTGAAGCAACAGATGGAGCTTTAAATATGGTAGCAGTTTTAGCAGAAGGGGCAATGAGAGATGCACTGTCTATTTTGGAAAGATGTATTCAAGACGGAGATAATAAAATTGATGAGGATAAAATAAAAGATTTAGTAGGTATTCCAAAATTTGATTTTGTAAATCGTATAATACAATCAATAATTTTCTATGATGTTGAAAAAGCAATATCTACAACAGCTGAAATAATTGATCAAGGCAAAGACTTAGAAAATTTTTTGTGGGAAATGATAAAATATGTTAAAGATATTTTAATATATCAATCTTCTCACAAAGTAGAACTATATAATAAAGAAGAAATAGAACAAATAAAAAATACATCAAATCAAGTTGAAAAACAAAGATTAGTAGAACTTATATATAAATTATCAGAATTACAAAATGACTTAAAATGGTCAACTCAAAAAAGTATTGTATTCCAGGCAGGAATTATTAAGTTATGTGCTAATATAACTCAAACACCTGTAATACAAGTATCTGCGCCAGTAGCTGAACAAAGAATAGTGAAAAATGAACCAGTATCTCAAATACAAAATAAAGCTATTCCCAAAATGCCATCTAAACCAAAAGCACAAATGGGAGTATCAGGAAGCATTACAAAAGAATGGCCTAAAATTGTTAGTAATTTAAAGGATAGTGGAAAAATTGTATTATATACAAATCTAATAAATACAGAAGCATCAGAAATAAATGATATGACAGTAGGAATTCAGTTTAAAAATGGAATTACACCATTTGGAAAAGCGGTACTAGAAAAACAAGAAAATATACATGAATTAACTAAATTAGTTTCAATGGTATGTGGAAAAGAAATGCAAATAAAATATATTGAAGGAACTAATCAAACACAAGCAATACCTACAGTAGAAGAAAGCTTGCAAAGTATTGCTAATGCATCAGATATACCATTTAATATTATTGATTAAAATCAGAAAGGAGAAATTAAGATGTCAAAAAGAGGAGGATTCCCAGGAGGAATGGGAGGATTTGGCGGAATGAATATTAACAATTTAATGAAGGAAGCTAAAAAAATGCAAGCAAGTATGGAAAAATCACAAGAAGAATTGGCACAAAAAGAATTTGATGCAACAGCTGGAGGAGGGGCTATTCAGGTAAAAGTATCAGGACAAAAGATTTTGAAAGAAATAAAGATACAAAAAGAAGTAGTAGACCCAGAAGATACAGAAATGTTAGAAGATCTAATATTAACTTGTGTTAATGAAGCATTAAGAAAAGTAGATAGTGCACAAGCTGCAGAGCTTGGAAAATACAATATACCTGGACTAATGTAACAGATAGTAAATAGAAACGAGGAAATATAAAATGTCACTATATTCACCATCAATCGAAAAACTAATTGAAAGTTTTGAAAGATTGCCAAGCATTGGACATAAAACTGCTGCAAGGCTTGCTTTCTATATGTTAAACTGTTCAAAAGAAGAAACAGACAGATTTGTCAATTCAATCATTGAGGCAAAGAAAAACTTGAAATATTGTAGTAAATGTTTTAACATTTCAGATACAGATCCTTGTTCTATTTGTAGTAATCCTAAAAGAGATGCTACTTCTATATGTGTTGTAGAAGACGTACGCGATATAATAGCGATGGAAAAAACGCATGAATTCAAAGGAGTATATCATGTATTACATGGCTCTATTTCTCCTATGAATGGTGTTGGACCAGATGATATAAAGATTAAAGAATTACTAAGTCGACTTATGGAAGGACAAGTAAAAGAAGTGATTTTAGCAACAAATCCTAGAGTAGAAGGAGAAGCAACAGCTATGTACCTATCTAAACTGATTAAACCTTTAGGAATAAAAGTAACTAGAATTGCACATGGAATTCCTGTAGGCGGTGACTTAGAATATACGGATGAGGTAACTCTAACTAAAGCATTAGAAGGACGAAGAGAAATGTAAAAGTCCAATAGACATAATTTGAAGATTGGACTTTGTCAAGTAAAGTGTGTAATTTTTTTTTGAAATTTGAAATTTTTTATAATCGATATCCTCAAGATTTATATTTTGTTTACGTAATTTTGAAGATATCGATTTGTTCATATATATGTTAAATAAAATGTTTTTTTATCAAACAATTCAACATACTCTTGATAAATAGTATTTAATAAATCATATCTAATTCTCTTACCAATTCTTAAATTATATTTATTTAAAATTTGTTTTCTAATTTCTTTTATGTTATTTTTGTTGCATTTTAATATTCTTTTACAATACACACTAATTATCTTTCTCTCCATCTTTTTTAACATAGTTTTCTAAATTCAATTCTTTTTTGAATTCTTCTTCTGTTGGCAAATATAATTTATATTTTGAAGCAAATATTTGATTATTATCTTCTGGTAAAGTATATTTTACAACTTGATCACTTTTATCTGCACAAAGTACAATTCCTATTGGCGGATTATCTCCTTCATTCATCATTTCTCTTGTATAATAATTTACATACATTTGCATTTGTCCTAAATCTTGATGTGTTAAGTCTCCTAATTTTAAATCTATTATTACAAAGCATTTTAATATATAATTATAAAATACTAAATCTATGAAAAAGTGCCTTCCGTCAAAAGTTATTTTCTGTTGTCTTGCTACAAAAGAAAATCCTCTGCCTAATTCTAACAAAAATTTTTGTAGGTGATCTATTATCGCTTGTTCTAAATCTTTTTCATAAAAACTTGTTTTTCCTTCTAATCCTAAAAATTCTAATACATATGGATCTCTTATTATATTTTTAGGCTCTACTTTTTCTGATACCCCAATTTCATTTGCAACACTTTCTTTATCTTGACTTGCTAATAATCTTTCATAGTAAAATCTACCAATTTGTTTTTCTAATTGCCTAACACTCCATTTAGATTTTATACTTTCTTCTAAGTAAAATTCTCTTGCCTTTTCATCTTCTATTCTCATTAATAATCTATAATGTGACCAACTCAATTCGTCACACAGTGTGTGGCGAATTGGAAAAGCACGATAAAACTGTCTCATATATTTTAAATTTGTAACTGTAAATCCTTTTCCAAACTCCTTTGTCAATTGTTCTGACAAATATTGTAATAGCTTTTTACCATATTCTGCTCTATCGTTTTCTCCACATGCTTTGTGTATTTCTTGTCCAATCTCCCAATATGCTTGTACCATTGCTGAATTTACAGCAGTATATACTTTTGATTGTGCTGTTAGCAGACTATTTCTAATTATTTTATATGATTCTTCTGGCTGTATTGTTATTTGGTTATCACTCATAAATTTCCTCCTTTTTTTTAATCGTGACATGCACTAAACTTGGCTATTGTATCGAACTTTTCAAAGATAGCTACCTATGCAACAATCCACACGGATTGTTTAGTATAAATATGTCTATCCTAAAATTCTATTGTTGTTCTATTCTTTTTCCATTTATCATAAAGTTCTTGATACTTTTTCTTGTTTTTAATATCTCCTATACTATCATAAAATTCAACCAGTTTGTCATATCCAAAGTCTGTAAGCAAAATATGTTCATTATGCTCCGCCAAATCTATTACTTCAGCCAATTTATTAATGTCCGGCTGATCATACATATACCAATTTTGCATACACATATATGCTTCATCTTCGTCTGGGTTATTATTTATAAACTCTAATATTAAACTTCTAGCTTTATTTTCATTACCAATATTAAAATAACAATTTGCTAATTCTATTTTATTCTCAATCTCAAACTGATCATCCAGTTTTAAATTTTCTTTAATTTGCTTAATTACCTCAATTTCTCTTTTAGTAATTGATCTATCAATATTTCCATAAAATTGTAATACTGACATATAATTTTCTATCATCATACTTGCAGTATTTTTTACTTCAAAATATTTATTATCAATTATTTTAATATCTTTAATTTCTTCTTTTTTTGCTATTTCTATAATCAAATTTAAAATTTCTTGATAATATTCAAGCATTTGCTTATCATAATTATTTAATTTTGACTCCTTACCAAATTTAAAATAAGGTGTTGTCCTATTTACAATACTTCCTATTTTTTTATCAAGTTCAATTATTTTATTTACTATACTATTATCCATAATAATTCCTACTTTCAGATTTTATTTAATTCTTCTAACATCAATCTTCTATTAGCATATTTAATTTTATATTCCTCTATCATTTTTCCTACAAGCGCTTTACCATTTTTTAGTTTTTTCATATGTTGCAGTATTTTTCTTATTTCCTCATAGTTTTTCTTTCCAGTAAATTTAGATTTTTCATCCACTATCTTTTGATATTCTTCCAATAATTGTTCTTCATAATCTTTTTTTAAATATTTTTCATATTTAACTATTATTTCAAATAATGGTGTAGTAATGATAGAATTAAATAATTTATCATAATACTGTTCTTCTATGTATATTTGTCTTAAATCATCTCTATAGTAACCTTCTCCATCACTTTCTAATTCTTTTATAATACTATCTCTTTTGCTTTTCCATTGTTCTTTTGGATATAATTCTTTTAGTTTTTGATAATATTTAAAACTACCTCTATTATACCTAAATAATGTTTCCTTTACTAGGTTTTTGAATTTTCCTTTCTGTTTTTGATTTTCATATATTGATAATAATTCTTCTATATAGTACGTAACTGTTCCATAATGATTTCGTTTTAATGCAACTTCCATTCCTTCCTTTAATAATTTTTCTACTCTGTCTATATTTCCTTTTTTTCTTTCTATATCTATTAATATTCTTCGAATTGGATTATAATATATATTATCTTCTATTGTTTTTAATGCATCTCCATCCATTTCTAATTGATATAATAATGCTATTTTAGTTTTTATTAAATCTTCCAATTTATATTCCGAATAATAATCGTTTTTTCGCTTTAGCTCTTGTATCTTTCCATTTATTATTTTTAATCTTTCATTTATAAATTTATTTTCTGTAAAATATTCATCTAATATTTTTTCGACTCCATCAGAATAATCACCTAA
>CANQWU010000047.1 GCA_947627605.1 uncultured Clostridia bacterium | reverse complement strand
ATTACTCCCAAAACAATAATTGATATAGATATAAAAACAAGATAGAAAATTCTTTTCCTTAATTTTTCAATCATTTTTTTACCTCCAAAATATATCCAATTCCTCTTACCGTTTTTATTTCAACTTTTGATTTTAGTAATTTTAGTTTTTTTCTTAAAAATGATATATATACTTCTACATTATTATATTCTGCATCACTATTATATCCCCAAATCTTATCTGCTAATAACTCTCTACTTACTGCTTGATTTTTATTGATCATAAGTATTTCAAGTAATTCTAATTCTTTACCATTGATTGTTATTTCATTGTTTTGACAAGAGATTTTTCCATTTCTTAAATTTAAGGATAAATCTTCATATTGTATAATGCTTAAATCTTTTACATCTGTCTTTCGTTTTAGAACAACTTTAATTCTAGCTACTAATTCTTTTATATGAAAAGGTTTTGTAATATAGTCATCTGCTCCATTTTCTAGTCCATTTAATTTATCGTAAATTTCTGATTTTGCAGTTAATATAATAACAGGTGTTTCTATTTTTGCTTTTTGTAAGCTGTCTAATATTTTGAATCCATCTTTGTTTGGTAACATTATATCTAGCAAAATTAAGTCATAAATGCCTGTTAATGCCTCATTTTCTCCTTCTTCTCCATCTGTAATAATATTAGTCATAAAATTTTCTTTTTTTAATGTTTCTGATATTGCATCTGCTAGGCTATATTCATCTTCTATAATTAGTATCTTCATAAAGTTTTCTCCTCCTATCTTATGACATTATATTACTCAAACATTGAAAATTTATTGAAAATTTTAATATTTTTATTTTATAATAACATAAAAACAGATAATTAACAATTAACTATCTGCTTTTGATATATTATTCTACAAGAAACCTTTTAATCAATCATTGTTATTTCCTCAATTATAGGTTGGTTTTCTGTTAATACTGTTCCATTGTCATCTTCTACTTGTGTATCTTCACATATTTGATCTACTATCTCCATTCCACTTGTAACTTCTCCAAACCCTGCATATTGTCCATCTAAATATGTACTATCTGCTTGAACTATAAAGAATTGTGAACTTGCACTATCATAATCATTAGACCTTGCCATTGATATTGTTCCTCTAATATGAGATATACTATTTTCTACTCCATTTGATGAAAATTCTCCTTTAATTGTTTCACTACTTCCTCCCATACCTGTTCCTTCTGGATCTCCACCTTGAATCATAAAGCCATCTATAATTCTATGGAATGTTAATCCATTGTAAAATCCTTCATTAACTAATTTTGCAAAGTTAGCAACTGTTATTGGAGCAACATCAGCATCTAGTTCTAACTCGATTGTACCATAATCTTGTACTACTATCTGCGCATGGTGTTTTCCTGTACTATACATATCTGTTTGCTCCTCATCACTATCTGTTTGCGTAATTGTTTCGTTCTCCTGTGCCGTATTAACTGTTTCGTTATAATTGTTTTCATTTTTTTCATCATTATTAGATAATCCATTAATAATTAAAAAACAAAACAATACTACTAAAATTATTATTATACCTATTATTATTTTTTTGTTCATAAATTTACCCTCCTCGTATAAAATAATTTAATATAAAAATGTGTCCTTTTAGTGTATTTATTTTTGTGTTCTTGTAAATATTTTGTTCCAAATATAATAAAATAGCATCTAAATTGCTACTATTTTTCCTTTTTTTCATTTCTGTTTTTTCTTTTCTATGATAAATAATAGAAAAGTAATTATAGTTTCTACTATAATAGCCACAATTAAAGAATTTACATTTATACTTTGTAACCAACCTCCTGCTAATTTTTGATCAATAAAGTTAGACATTAATGTTATTATGCCAAGTATTATAAGCGAAAATATTGTTATAATCGAACTGCAAATTTTTGCATACTTTAATATTTTATATTTTTCTAATACTATTAAAACTACTATATCTACAATACATAATGATATTACTATAATTCTAAAATAAATATTTGTAAATATATTATATGCCTTTAAAATTATTAAATAATCATTTCCAAAACTATATAGTAAGTTTCTTTCCAATCGTTCTTCTGTATTAGTAATCTGTTCAGTTATATATTCTTTTATAGTATTTAATTTTTCTTCAGAAATTTCTTGAGATATATTTTGTAATATTAATAAATCTATTTCCTTTTCTAAATCCATTTGTTTATTTTTGTTATATACAACATTGTCTATTATTGTATTTATAAATTTTTTTGTAATTTCTTTTGTTTCTTTACTATTTCTAATATCATTCTCTATTTTGCCTAATTCATCTATATCAACATCATAAATAAACTCATCTAAAGAATATCCTGAAATTTTTTTTGCAAGTATTTCTTGAGAAAAAGTTTCTATAACAATATTTTCAAATATAAAACTTATTATTATTGTAATCAAAAGCAAAGTTAATAGTATCTTTAATATTATTTTTAAGTATTTCATAATTAATCTCCCTTACAAATTTATCTTGTATCTTTATTTGTTTTTATAACTTATACTTGCTCTTATGATTTCTCTTTCTCTTTCTTTTATAAGAAACTCTATTGAATTTTCTTTTTCTTTTTTATAAATTTTTAGTATTTGCCCTTCTTTGCTCTCTGCAATATAGTGTATTTCAACATCTGTTATATTTATTCTATCGAGAAATTCATTAGATAATGAGTTCATAATATAACGAGCATAAACCGTATTATTTACATGGTTACTATAATCTATATCTTGAGAATATACTTTTTGTTCATACACAAAATTAGTTTTGTTAAATATGTCATTTAATTTCTGATAATCATTTTTAAAAAGAGAATTATCAATTTCCATATCTTTTGGAAATGTTAATGTATCTATTTTTCTAATTTTCCTTGTATCTATATCTAATGGACAAGATTGCTGACTTGCTATAAAAACTAATTCATTGTTTGAATCTGTAAATTTTGTTTCAGTTTCTACTCTTATTGGTTTAACCATTGAAGTATAGCTTTCCCCTGTAAGTATATCAAGCCATGATATGTTTTTATAAATATGTATTTTACTTTTTGTTACAACCCATACTGCATTGTCTTTTTCTCTCACATATATATTATCTCCATTAAATTTTTCAAAGTATTCTGTTGCTGTATTTTGTGCTAAATTAAAGCATTCATTTACTTTTAATTTTAAATCTTTATCTAAAAACGAATAATCCATTTTATATTCTTTTTTACATTTTATTTTCATTGTAGTTACCTCCATAAGTTTCTGTCTTATTTGGCTACGATTATATAATAAAAAATGGATAATTTCAACTTTATTATCTACTCTACAAATTACTATTTGTAGATTCATTATACAATAAAAATATTAAATTATCAAACAATTATTTTTTGCTTTTTTGTATTATACTTTTTGTTTTATGTTAATTGTATTTGTTACTAGTTTTTCTTTTTATCTATACAAATATTTATTATATACATTTTTATAGTGTCTCCCTATTGCAAAAATTAAGACCATATCTTAGGAAAAGGGATACCTAAAATATGGTTTACAGTTTTTTTATTATTTGTTATTCTTTATGGTTTTTTATTGTTCTTTATTGATTTAATTGTGCCAAAAATATCATTTCAAAAAATAAAATTGTTGGGGCTGTAGGGATAGGAGACTTGTTATTATGCCATTTAATATGTCCTTACATATTTATATTCCCTTTCTTAGCTATTTTTCAGCTTTCATATTGTAAATATATTTATTGATTATTACTGAAAATATTGTAGCATATTTTTTAATTTTGTGTAGTATTTTTGCAAATTTTACAGTGTTTTAAGTTTATATCATTACATTTTTTCAATTATCTTATTATCTTTCTTCTTTTTCTCCTTTCAATTGTTTTAATACCTTATTTAGCCCTTGTATATTACAATTGTGAATGACTAGCCCATTTTGTACAGCTCTAGCAAAGTTTATTAAATCCATTTTACAATATTTATATTCTTTTTTATTATATACATACATCTCTGTTCCATTTTTTGTTTGCACAGAAATACAATTAACATAGTGTCTCTGATTATTTATATCTTTATAGCAATCAATTATTCTAATTTTTCCATTGCCTGTATAATAGTTAAATTCTTTCTTCGTAAAAATTTCTTCTAATACTGTTTTATGATGCCATTGCCTATCTATGTATCCCATATTCGGATTATTGTATACATCAATATTTTCTAAAATAAATCTTGCCTTTTCATCAAAATTATCTATAAAATCAGCATTATGTTTTAATAAATATATATAATCATCAGAATAATAGTTTTCGTCATCAATATATCCAATTTTTCTATCTATTTGTTCCTGCTTAGCTCTGTTTATAACATATTTTTTTTCATCAATTACTGATGTTCCAAAATTTTTAGTAAATGAATGTGCTTGAATATTATACATATCTTCTTGTAAATCAACTGCGTATGTTTCTCCTTCTTTTGGAATAATTATGTTATGTACATGTGCACACTTTCTGTAATCATCAGATTCAATAACTGTTTCTATATTAATTTCCAGTTCTTTTAGAATATATTCTAATATATATGCAACAGACTTGCATATAACTAAATTTGTTTCCATACATTCTTCTAAATCTGTCAACTTGCTACTATGATATTTATATAAATTTTGATTCCTTTTACTATTTCCAAATGGTTTAAATTCTGGATTAAAAGAAAATCTTTTTCCTAAATCAATATACACATATCTTATTATTTCTAACTCACTCATATCATCATTTTGTGATATATGTTGTTTTATTTTTTCTACATATTCATCTAAGTTGCTCATTTTAACATCACTTTTCCTTTATTATGTCTTTTATTACTTCTCCAGCTATAATTAAGCCTGCTACTGATGGTACAAATGATATACTTCCTGGTGGTTGTTTTTTATTTAAGTTATCTTTCTTTATTTCTACTGCTTTATAACTAGGCTTAATTGGCTCTTCTTTTGAAAAAACTACTTTGAGTTCTTTAATTCCTTTAGATTTTAGTTCTTTTCTCATAACTTTTGCTAAAGGACATATACTTGTTTTGTAAATATCTGTTACTTCAAATTTTGTTGGATCTAATTTATTTCCTGTTCCCATGCAAGATATTATTGGAATATTTAATTTATTTGCTCTAACTACTAATTCTATTTTAGCTGTCACTGTGTCTACTGCATCTATTATATAATCAATTGTATTATCTAATATTTCCTTGCTATTTGGCATAAAAAATTCTTGATATATTTCTATATTTGCATTTGGGTTAATATCTAATATTCTTTCTTTTGCTATTTCTACTTTTGGTCTTCCAATTGTTTTATGGGTTGCAATTATTTGT
The DNA here is from genome assembly GCA_947627605.1 of uncultured Clostridia bacterium. GTDB lineage: Bacteria > Bacillota > Clostridia > TANB77 > CAG-508 > CAG-269. The sequence continues at coordinate 6,685 of CANQWU010000047.1, read as the reverse complement.
CTATTTAAATTACTTATATCAACTTTATCATTATCTACTAATATAAAGTTTCCTATTCCTGCTCTTGCTAGTCCTTCAATAGCATATGAACCTACTCCTCCAATTCCAAATACTGCAATTTTTGCATTTTGTAATTTTTGTATTCCATTTTCTCCTATTAATAATGCTGTTCTTGAAAATTGTTCTGTCATAAGCTATTTCACCTCTTTTTTATGTTTATCTCCTCTTTTATAAAAATATTTTTTATCAAATTCTTCTATTTTTGTTTTTTTATCATTTATATACTCTTCTTTTATACTATCAATTTTAGCTAACTCTTTTTCTTTTACTATTTTTATATATAGTGAGAAAATAATCTTAATCATATTTGTTATAATTTTTTTATCTTCTTTTGATATTTGTTCATATTTTTTTAGCATTTTCGGAATATTAGTTGAGAAATTTTTAGAAATCTCTCCAAATGTATTTGCATCTGTAGAATAAAATAGTTCAAAAACAGTATCTATAAATATTTTTCTTTGCTCCGGTTTAGTGGTTTCTAGCCAATCGGTTAATGTTTTGTCGATATTTTCACTTACTTCTGTATTTTGTCTTGATTTTATTAAATCATCTTTTAGTACTTGCCATGAATATATATCATGTTGCAAAATTCCTTTTTCATTACTTAATGAAATTGTTATCTTTTCTTTATGATTTAAAATTCTACCAATTATTGAATCTTGTGGAATGTATGTCTCAATTTTATCTATAATCTTATCGTTTCTGTGTTTATCTATAATATTTTTACTAAATCCAGGTCCATCATAATTATATACTTTTATAATTCTATTTTGTATTTCAGTAGGAATAGTAATTGCTGAATAAATTGCAACATTTCCACCCTTAGAATGTCCACCTATTCTAATATTTTTATCAGGATATTTTTTTGCAATTTTTTCTGCATATTCTTTTCCCTCAATTTGGCAAGGTACATTATCCATAAATGACATATTGAAATCTTCTTTCCACCCATATATTGTGTTATCTGTTCCAATATATGAAATATACATTTCCTTATCTGATATATGAATTGTAACAGCTCCAAATTGTTTTTCTATTTCCTTATTGTTAGTTTTTACACAATCTGTAATTTCCATGTTTTTAAATCTGTTGCTTTGACCTAAATATGTTATCAATTCTTTATCACCATTATATCGAAAATCCTCATTAGGTATATCTTTCATCTTTTCATAAATAGATTTTATTGTTTCTTTTTCATTCATTTTTATTTTTTCAAATACTAAATATGAAAATCTTGCTAAAATCATACTATCAATTTCATTGAATTTAAACTTTGAAGTTATAGGAATATCTCCCCTCCATAACAAGTAATCATTTATATTAGACATATTTATTCCTCCATTTTCTACAATTTTTATACCAAATATTATCCTAATTTATCTCCATTTTCTACTTTTCTATCTGGTGTAATTAGTATAACTCCATCTTTACTATAAGTCCCCAATACTAAAATCTCTGACATAAAGTCTGCTATTTGTCTTGGTGGAAAATTAACTACTGCTAAAACTTGTTTACCAATTAAATCACTTGGTTTATATATATCAGTTATCTGTGCAGAAGATTTTTTTATACCGATTTCATTTCCTAAATCTACTTTTAATTGATATGCTGGTTTTTTGGCTTTTTCAAATACTTTTGCTTCTATAATTGTACCTACTCTAATATCTAATTTCATAAAATCTTCAAAAGTTACCATTATATTTCTCACCTCTAATTATTATCTATACAATTGTAATTTATTTGACCAATTTTATATAAATGAATCCCACTTACATTCATTAGCAAATCATCTATATCAGCATTTCTTCTATTGAATAATTGACAAATCTCAATAGAAAATGAATATACAAAATTTGTTAATACCACTGTTTTTAGGTTTCTCATATTTTTCCAAATCAATGGTACAAAAATCCTAATGGCATAAACATTATAATATCAAGAATATATGAAAATGGGATAAAGTTAATTTCTTATGTTCTTATTATACTTCCATACCTACCAATATTCCAAGCACTTCCTATTCCTGCTGTTGTTAAGCATAAGAAAAGAGATATATAGCACAAGATATAAAAATACATAAAATTGGATACAGCATAAGTTCCTAATTATTGTTACTATTATATAATAAAAGACAGATAATTTCAACTAATTATCTGTCTTACTTACTGTAATTTGTATAACTAATTTTTTATTTGTTTAATAACTCTACACGGATTTCCAACAGCTACTACATTTGATGGAATATCTCTATTAACAATGCTTCCAGCTCCAATTACTACATTATCTCCAATTGTAACTCCTGGAAGAACTACAACATTTCCTCCAATCCACACATTATTGCCAACTTTAATTGGTTTGGCATATTCTAAACCTTGATTTCTTCTTTTTGAATCTAATGGATGTCCTGCTGTATAAAAAGCACAGTTTGGTGCAATAAATACATTATCTCCAAATTTAACTTTATTTCCATCAAGTATAATTAAATTATGATTAGAATAGAAATTTTCTCCAATTTCAATATTGTAACCATAATCACACATAAAAGGTTGTTCAATATTAAATATATTTCCTGTTTTTCCAAATAAGTCTTTTATAATTTTTTCTTTTCCTATAATATTTGATGGTTTTAATTTGTTAAATTCATAACACTTATCTTTAGCTATATACCTTTCTTTTATTAAGTCTTCATTATAGTTAGCATCATATAATTCTCCTGCTAGCATTTTTTCTTTTTCACTCATACTTTCTTTCCTCCACAAATTAATATTTATATAACTCACACAAATAGTAATTTTTTTAATTATTCCACTCATATTCAGAAGTTAGTCCCTCTGGTATATTAGTAACACTTTTTTCTTTTAATAACATACAATCATTCATCAATCCTGAATCTAAATAGTTAATTAACCATTCTTCTTCTGAGTGTCCTTTAAATGTATATATTTCATTTTGCTTATCTTCACTTACATAACCTAAATAACTATCTCTTTCTGTTGGACTAATTGCACAATATGGTACATACTCCCTGCCTTTATATATTATATATGAATATTCCTCATTTGAAGATTGTTCAAATGCAATAGGTTCGTAATCATTTGGTAATTTTACCCATAAATATCCTAAAATTATTATACCTATTATCATTATTGAAGTAATTATAATAAATACTTTTTGTTTTCCATTCATAAGGGCCAATAAAATAAAATTAAATATCCTACATTAAATACATTGTAAATCCCATAAATACACTCCTTTACAAATTACTATTTATCTAACTAACAAAAATTGTAGGTTGTCGCTCTATGTATAAAAATAGATATAATATCTCTATTATATCCATATTTAAAATGATATGTTAAACTATTTATTAATCTTTTAAATATTTTTCCCAATCCATAAACGCATGTCCTATTCTTACTACAAAAACTTTATCCATATCCTCATCAATAATGTAAAAAATTATATAATTTCTTACATTAATTTTTCTAATGTTTTTATGTCCTGTTAATTTTTCTTCTAAAATGGGCATACTTCCAGCAACATCTGCTAATTTCTTTAATTCTTGTTTAAATAAAAGTTTATATTTATCTGCTATAATATCTCCTGCTAAATCATATCTCAGTATGAAATAATATTTTCTAAGTCTTGTTCAGCAGTTTCTGACATTTCTACTATATATTTTTTCATAGCTTATGCTCCATCTTTATATATTATCTATTTTGCTGAAAACATCATCAAGAGAATATACTTTATTTTCTTTTATATCTTCAAGTCCTTTTTGTAATTTTTCTTTTAAATCTTTCTTACTTTTTATAGTAATACTATCTGGTGCCTCTTTATCTATATATGATAATTTTAAATATTCAACAAAATTAATAACTTGATCTGTAAGTTCTTCGGGTAGTGTTTCAATTTCATTATACAATTTTTGTTTTTCTATAGACATATTCTTTACCTCCAAAACAAATTTATATTAATATTATAACATTTTTTCTTATAAAAATCTATTAATTTTTAAAATTTATTGTTAAATTCAAACGACAACTTACTATTTATTTTACTAACGCAAATTGTAATTTAGTAAATAGTATGTGCTGTAATAATTGTATAACTATATGAATTAATAGTTATCTTTATCTATTTCGCAATATCAATTCTTACCTTGTTTAAAATATTACCATTCTTATCTAAAATTTTATTTTTACAATATTCAACTACATCATTTGTCTAATTTTAGATTCTTCTTAATTCTATATATATTTGATAATAATATTTCTTTATTCAATGCTTTTAACTACATAAATTACTATCTTGTGTTTTGATTATATCATAAATATACCAACTACATTAGCAATAAAATGTGAAATCCAACTGCACCATGCATTGTCTGTCTTCTTAAATACAAGACCATAAAATATAGAATCTATAAATATAAATATAAAATCATAAATAACAATTAAAGGATTGTTAAAATTAAAATGTCCTAAAGAAAATAAAACCGATGTAATTATTAATGAAGGTATAAATTTTATGATTTTTGTAGTTTGTTTTTGAAAAAATGCTCTCCATGCAATTTCTTCTCCTAATGCTGCTATCGCAAGCATTAATATTGTTTTTATTATTTCTGATGAATCTATAAAATTTGTTCTATTTCCTAAATGCTCAATATATTCAGGTAAAAATCTTTTTGCAGTTATAAAACATAATATCTGTAATAATGCAGGAGTAATTGATAATAATATAACTTTTACATCTTTAAAAGAAGAACAGCACTTTTTTATATCTAATCCAGATGTTATAACTTCATTTGTTTTTCTAGTAGTAAAATATGCTATAATACCTACAATTACTGATATACCTGCTAATTTTAAGGCTTCTTCATTTACTTTAATATTTAAAAAATTTGCAAATGATAAAATTGTCATTACTATTAATAATGCAATTACACTTTTATTTAATTTCTTCATATCTTTTCTCCTAACTAATTTTATAAAAAACTTTTTCTAACATATCAATACAATATTTTTCATTATAATTTATAGAATTATTTGCTAACAGACTAGCAAGTCCGTGTGCTGTAATAAATAATAACTTAAATTCTTCTTTTATACTATTTTTGTCAATTTTAGTTTCCTTTTCAATTATTTTAAATATTTCTTTAAGTCCTTCTTCATTATTATCTATTAAATCATCAAAATTAAAATTTGAAAATTTATCACTTTGAAATAAAAACTTAAATAAATTTTTCTCTTGCTCTGCAAATTTAATATATTGGAGTCCAATATTTAATAATGGATTATTGTTAATATTTTCTTTCATTAAAAATTGTGAATGATAATTATCAACTATACTATATAATTCTTCTTTTAAAAGATTCATATTTTTATAATGATACATTATAGGTTGTGTAGAACAATTTAGTTTATTGGCTATATTTCTTACATTTAATTTATCAATACCTTCTTCTTTTATAATTTTTAGTCCAATCTCTAATATCATATCTTTTGATATTTTAGGAATTGGTGGCATACTATCACCTCATTCATAACGTTTGTTATATAACAACTGTTATTATAACCTTAATTATATTATTTTGCAATATTACTTTTAAATTTTATAAAAAAAAGATTAGTTATGTTTAAACTAATCTATAAATTGTAATTTATCTTTCAACTTTATTTATATATTTACTTAAAGCTAATGGCATATATCTTTGACTTCTAATTGCATTTATTCCAAAATCTTTTAATTTACTAAAGGATAATTTTCCTTTTTCGTATCTTGTTAATAAATCTATTTTCATAGCTCTTTGTATCTTTAAATTTTCATCTTTATATTCATAAGGAATATTTACTTCTATTACTTTAAATTTATACATAATTGATGAATAAGGCTTGCCAACATATATATATACAATATCATTTATTTTGATATCTGTGCTTTGTTTCCACATTATTATATTATTTTCTTTTAATGCTTTATCTATATCAAAATACTTTGGATTTGCAGGCACTATCCACTCATTTTTGGCACAATTTTTACTTGTAGCAGTATATAAATAACTTCTCTCAATCAAGCTCATTATTTTTTCATCTGATATGGTATTATCTAGTATAACTGTAATCCAACTTTTCTTATTCATATGATATGCAGGATAAAATCCATCTTGTTTTAGTAGATACTCTATTTCATTTGGTTCTAACTTTATATCAATTATTTCTACTTCACCAGTAGATTTTTCATCTATTTTACTTTTATCAAGATTCATTATTATGCCATACCATTTTTTAGTATCTCTATTTCTAAAAGTAGCATATCCAGGGAACTTTTCCCATTCAAATTCTGGCTCATCTCCATACTTTTCCTTTATTGCTTTTGTTATTCTGTTTGTTTGTTCATATATAAAAGCTTCTCTAGTAAAGCAATTACTTCTAATATCCTTTAATAAATTTTGAAATTCATCTCTAACTTGTCCTACAAAAGAGCCTGTACTATCTTCTATGCGGAAATTAGTATATTCATCCCCAAAAGCTAAATCATAAACTTTACCTTTAACTATTCCATCATTATTTATTTCAATATCCACTCTAAAAGTATTATTCATAATATTTTTTGAATATTTGTA
>CANQWU010000046.1 GCA_947627605.1 uncultured Clostridia bacterium | reverse complement strand
GAATTTGTCAAAAATTTAAAAGAAGAAATAGATTTAACAAAAATAGATGCTATAATTGCATTACATGGGGAAATAGATCATTCAGGAGCATTAGTTGAGTTGATGCGTGAAATGCCAGAAAATACACCAATTTATTGCACAGCAAATGGAGTAAAATCAATAAAAGGTCAATATCATAAGGAATGGAATTTTCAGGTTGTAAAAACAGGAGATAAGCTAGAACTAGGAGATAGCACATTAACATTTATTGAAGCACCAATGTTACATTGGCCAGATACAATGTTTGCATATATGGACAAAGAAAACATTTTATTTAGTAGTGATGGATTTGGTCAACATTTGGCTTCAGAATTTTTGTATGCAGATGAAATTGACCAAGACCTTTTATATAATGAAGCTATAAAATATTATGCAAATATTTTAGCACCATTTGGAATGATAGCAACTAAAAAAATCAATGATATATTAGCAATGAATTTACCAATAAATATGATATGTCCAAGTCATGGACTTATTTGGAGAAAAAATCCAACACAAATTGTAGAAAAATATTTAGAATGGGCAAACAATTATCAAGAAAATCAAATAACTATCATATATGATACTATGTGGAATGATACAAAGAAAATGGCTGAGGCAATTACAAGAGGAATACAAAATAAAGATAAAGAAGTAACAATAAAGTTATTAAATACAGCTAAAAATGATAAGACAGATGTTTTAACAGAAGTATTTAAATCTAAAATGATATTAGTTGGCTCACCAACAGTGAATAATGGATATTTGCATTCTATTGCAGGTATTTTAGAAATGATTAAAGGAATGAAATTAAAAAATAAAAAAGCAGTAGCATTTGGTAGCTATGGATGGAGTGGAGAAGCAGTAAAACAATTAACAGAATATCTAAAAACTTGTGGTTTTGAAGTAGTAAATGAAGGATATAGATGTATGTGGACACCAGATAAGGAAGTAGAAAAGGAATTAGAAAAATTTGGAGAAGAACTTGTATGAAAAATATAAAAGATTTTAGTTTAGAAGAATTGAAAGAGGAAATGAAAAACTTGCAAGAAAAACCTTTTCGTGCAGAGCAAATTTTTCAATGGTTATATCAAGAAAAAGTAAAATCATTTGATGAAATGACAAATTTATCTCTAGATTTAAGAGAAAAACTAAAACAAAATTATACAATTTGTAATTATAATATAATAAAAAAACAGGAATCAAAAGATGGCACAAAAAAGTATCTATTTGATATATTAGATGGAAATGCAATTGAAACAGTTTTAATGCAATATCACCATGGATTTAGTATTTGTATATCTTCTCAAATAGGATGTAAAATGGGATGTAAATTTTGTGCATCAACTGGAATAAATTTTGTTAGAAGTTTAACAACTGGAGAAATTTTAGAACAAATAATAGCAGTAGAACAAGATGAGAAAATTCGCATTTCAAATGTGGTTTTTATGGGAATAGGAGAGCCATTAGATAATTATGAAAATGTTGTAAAAGCTATAAAACTTATTAACCATCCCAAAGGACTAAATATTGGGGCACGTCATATCAGTATATCAACAAGTGGACTAGTTCCTAAAATTTATCAATTAGCAGAAGAAAATATACAATGTACATTATCAATTTCATTACATGCAACAAATAATGAAAAAAGAAGCAGTATGATGCCTGTTAACAATAGTTATCCAATAGAAGAATTATTAAAAGCTTGTAAAGATTATATAGCAAAAACAAATAGAAGGATTTCTTTTGAATATGCTTTAGCAAAAGATAATAATGATAATTTAGAAGATGCCAAAGAATTAGTAAAACTATTAAAAGGCATGCTTTGTCATGTGAATTTAATACCAATAAATAAAATAGAAAATGGAACTTTTACAAAAGCAAGCAATGAGAATATTATGAAATTTAGGGATTATTTAAATGACCATGGAATTGTTGCAACAATTAGAAGAGAGTTAGGCTCTGATATTGATGCTGCTTGTGGACAATTAAGAAGAAAAAATATAAATAAAAATGACTAAAGTTTATAAAATAAAAACGTGATTTCTTTAAAAGATATTATCTTCTAAAAAAATCACGTTTTTGGCTATGCAACCCGTTCTACTCGAGCTGTGAATATCATACCATCAAAGGAATGAGTAATCACAAACCCTTCTGAGAGCATTGCTTTTACAATCAATGGATTATAATATGCTCTTTCTTCGAAAAAGGTGCCTACTGCCGTTAGTTTCTTCTGGAAGTACTCCAGAATTATGTTGCTTGATGCCATAGATGTCTTTACCTCCTATATCTTAGTATATATATATATTATATCACAAAATAGCATATATGTCCAGAAAAAACAAGCAATCACTAGATTTATGAAAAAAAGTAATAGAAATGTAATATAACTAATATTGAAATTTGTTTTTAGTTGTGATATATAAAAAATGGGGGAATGAAATGGAAAATAAAACATTATCATTATTATTTTTAATAGGTGGAATACTATTTAGTTTAATTTTCTTAATAATTGGAATAGTACTAATAAGAGATGCAATAAAAAAAGCAAAAAACTGCACATTACGAGTAACTGCAAAAGTAAAAGATTTAAAAAAGGTAGAAAGTATAGATAACTATGCAGACTCATACACTTCAGTTTATTATAGCTATTATCCAACTTTCGAATATACTGTAGGAGGGCAAACAATCACACAAACATCTCAAAATGGAATGGCAAAACCTAAGTATACAATAGGACAAGAAGTAGAACTATGCTGTAATCCAGAAAATTATAAAGAATATTATATATTAGGAGATACTATGCAAAAAACAATTGGAATAATTCTTTGTTTAGTAGGAGTAATATGCCTTGGTATATGTAGTATATTTTTTCAATTTGTAATATAGACTGACTTTAAAAGATACTAGTTATTTGGACTAGTATCTTTTATTTTTTTGTCAAAATAATATTATATATGCCATTGAACTTATTGTCAATTTATGTTATAAATAGAAATGAATTATGCAAAGTCATAAAAAGTAAAAAGAAAGGAAGACACAAATGGAAAAAAATAATATTTCAGAAGAAGAGATGAAAAAAAGTAATTTAATTATTGAAGCAATTTCAAATTATTACACTTCAAGAATAGTAGGACAAAAAAATTTGCAGATCTCATTATTAATAACTTTAATTGCAAATGGACATATATTGGTAGAATCTGTACCAGGTTTGGCAAAAACAACAGCTGTAAGAGTTTTAACGGAAAGCTGTGGAGGAAAGTTTTCAAGAATACAATGTACACCAGATTTATTGCCAAGTGATATTATAGGAACTCAAACATACAATGCAAAAACAGTAGAGTTTGATACAAAAATAGGACCAGTGTATGCTAACTTTGTTCTTTTAGATGAAATAAATAGATCAAGTTCAAAAACACAAAGTGCTATGCTAGAAGCAATGCAAGAAAGACAAGTAAGCATAGGAGGAGAAATTTATAAATTACCAGAAGTATTTATAGTAATGGCAACGCAAAATCCAATAGAGCAAGAAGGAACATATCTTTTGTCAGAGGCACAACAAGATAGATTTATAATTAAAGAAGTGTTAGATTATCCAAGTGAAAGTGAAGAATTAGAAGTATTAAACAGAATAGAAAATGAAGTGTTTGAAAAAAAAGAAAACGTAGTAAATATAGAAGATATAAAATATTTACAAGAGCTAAGTAAAAAAGTATATATAGATGAAGCAGTAAAAAAATATATTGTAAGTATTATACAAGCAACTAGAAATACTTCAAAAATAATAGGAAAAGAATTAGCAAAATATGTAATAAATGGCGCAAGTACAAGAGCAGCAATAGCATTTATGGAAGCAGGAAAAGCATTAGCTTTGATAAATGGAAGAACTTTTGTAACACCAGATGATATAAAGGCATTAAGTTATAGCATATTGAGACATAGGATTTCATTAAATTTTGAAGCTATTGCAGATGAAGTGAAAGTTGAAACAATAATAGAAGCAATAATAAAATCAATAAAAACACCATAGTTTGGTTTGGGAGAGATTTATTATGAATATGAAATATATCACAAAAGTAAGAGCTAATCTTTCAATTTATACTAAGAAAAAAACTGCAAATATTTTAGAAGGTTCATATAACTCGTTATATAAAGGAAAAAGTATGAACTTTGAAGACTTAAGAGAATATGTAATCGGAGATAATGTAAAAGATATAGATTGGAAGGCATCAGCAAGATCAAATAAGATATTGATAAAGCAATACATAGCAGAAAAGAAACACAATGTATTATTTATATTAGATTCTGGCAAGAAAATGCTAGCAGATACAAGAGACTTGGATTCGAAAAAAGATGTAGCTTTAATGGCAATAGGTACTATTGCATATTTAGTAGATAAACATAGAGATTCAATTAGTGCAATTTATAGAGGAAAAAATAATATAAAACTATTTCCATTTAAAACAGGATTATATAACATAGAAAAGATTTTAACTACATATGAGAGAGAAATGGATACAGAGAATAATTTAGAAGATTTAATAAATTATGTCTTAAAATTCATAAGAAGAAGAATGATTATTTTTATAATTACTGATATAGACGGAATGAATAATATTTCAGAAGAAACTTTGAGGCGTTTATCTTTATTACACGATATAATGTTTATAAATATTTCAGATGCTTTAATGACAGGATATAATGCATTTGATTTGGATCAAGGAAGTTATATACCAGATTATATTTTAGAAGATGAGCAACTAAAAAAGTTAGAATTAGAAATAAAAACGCGGAATATATAAAAAAACTAAAGCAAAATTTAAAAAATATAAAATTACAGTAACAACTTTAAATAAGCAAAAAGATATAGTAAATGATATATTAAAATTATTAGAAAGGCGAAAAAATGCAAACATCTATTAAATTACAAGAACTATTTACATATTCATTATTACCTTTAATAGTTTTTAGCTTTTTAATTATAATATTAACGGTATATTTAATTTATTCCAGAAAGAATAAAAAGGAAACAAACTTTAAAATAGAGAAAATTACAGAAAAGAATAAAAAAAATATGCAAAGTATAGAAGAAAAATATTTAAAACAATTAGATGAAATCGAATCTAAATATAAAAATAAAAAAATAACATTACGAAAATCTTATCAATCAATAAGTGAAACAATTAGACTATTTGTTTTTGAGGTTACAGATATTAAAACTCAAAATTATTCTTTATCAGAAATAAAAACATTAAATATGCCAACTCTTTATGAATTGATAAAAGAATACTATGAACCAGAATTTGCGAGTAGATCTGAGGGAGATTTTGAAACTTCAATAAATAATGCAAGGAGAGTTATAAAGCAATGGAATTGATGTATCCAGTTGTAGTAATTATCTGTTTAATAGTTGGAATAGCAATATTTTTTATAAATTTTAATAAAAAAACAAAATATACAAAAGGAAAGAAAGTAGCTAATACAAAATATATTAAAGAAACTGAATATTATAAGGCAAAAGTAAGAAGATATAAAATTTTATCAAACTTAGTTAAAATTTTTAGTTTAGCCAATATAGTAATAGCTAGTATTCTTATTGCAAGACCTGTAACAGTCCAAACAAAAAGTGAAGATAGAAAAAATAGGGATATACTTTTAGGTTTAGATATATCAACTTCACAAAGTCAAGTTAATTTGGAATTAATACAAAGCTTTCGAAGAATAATGCCATCTATCCAAGGAGACAGAATAGGAATTGTGATTTATAATACAGCACCAATGGTGTATTGCCCATTGACAGATGATTATGACTATATAAATGAATGTTTTGAAACATTAGAACCACAACTAAAAATATCAATAGAAAATAATGAAAATCCACCAGTAACATATAAAAAAGGTGATGAAGAATTACCAATGATTTGGTATGGAGGAGTTGGAGCAGATTCGAATATTAGAGGAAGCTCACTAGTAGGAGATGGATTAGCTGGAACATTGTATGCATTTCCAGATTTAAAAAATGATTCAGAAAGAACAAGAATAATTATTTTTGCGACAGATAATGATGTACAAGGGACAGAAACAATTACACTTTCTGATGCTTGTGAACTTTGCAATCAGTATAAGATTAATGTATATGCATATTGCCCAACGGTTGAAATGAATTCACATACTTCAACTGAAAAAATAGAAAATTATAGAATAGCAATTGAACAAAATGCAAAAGGAAAATTTTATACAGGTGATTTAACACAAATGTCACAAAATATAGTTAATGAGATAAAAGAAACCAAAAAATCCTTATTAAAAACAACAAAGAAGACCTATATAATAGACCATCCAAATGTATTTTTAATAAGTATTATAATAATATTTACAATTTTAATTATTATAGAAAAAAGGATAAAATTATGATAATAAACCCAATTATTCCAATTTGGCTAATGATAATAATATGTTTAGTTTTAACAATTTTAGTAATACATAATAAAGAACTGAAAGAAAAAATCTCAAGTAAAACTGATGATGGTGAAAAAACTGCTAGACAAAAGGAACTGCAAAAAAATTATATTATAAGTGCAAGTATAAAAATAAGTTGCATTATTTTATTATTTATAATAAATTTGAGATTTATGATTCCAAATGGTGAAAACACAATATTAAGTTCTGAATTTAATATCTTATTTGTTATAGATACAAGTGTAAGTATGAGAGCTTTAGACTATGATAAAGATAAAGAAAGGTTTGAAGGAGTAATAAATGATTGTTGCTATATTATAGATCAATTACCAGGATGCAAATTTTCTATCATAACATTTGGAAATAGTGCACAAAGACTAATTCCTTTTACAAATGATACTGATATGGTACAAGCTGAATTAAAATCTATAAATGTAGAGCATGATTATTTTGCAAAAGGTACATCAATAAATATAGTAAAGGACATTTTTGAAAATACACTAAAACAAGAAAAAGAGAGACAAAATAATAAAGCGAAGTTTATAACATTTTTTATAACAGATGGTGAGATTACAAAAGAAGAAAAATTAGAATCATTTGCAAATATTGCACAAAATATTTCAAATGGTGCAGTATTAGGATATGGAACTGAAAAAGGCGGTAAAATGGTAAATAGTATGTTTGCAAATGATCCAAGTAATGAAGATTATTATATGTACTATTATGATGAAAATTATAAAAAAAATACATCTATTTCTAAAATAGATGAAAAAACACTAAAACAATTATCAACAGATTTAAAAATTGATTATATAAAAATGGACAACACAGCTAAAATAGATTATAAACTAAACAATATAAAAGATCAAATTTTTAATTCTCAAACGACAGAAGAAAAAATAAATTCATATCAAGACATTTATTATTATTTTGCAATACCATTAGTAATATTATTGATAGCAGAATTTATACTAAAAAAAAGGAGAATGCAATGAAACGAAAAATATTAATAGTAGTATATATTATTTTAATATTTGCAACAATAAAACTTCTATATAATAACATAGAAAATAATATTTTAATAGATAAATATAAAAATGGAGAATATTCTGAAAATGAAGCAAAAGCGTTAACTAATTTTGATTTCTCTCAGAAATATGTTGCAAACTACAATTATGGAAATATATTATACAACAATGGAGAATATGAGAAAGCAATAGAACAATATGACAATGCTTTAGATGGATTTATTCCAAAGGATAAGGAATGCAATATTAGAATAAATTATGCATTATCAATTTGTAAAACAGTTCAAGTAGACGAAGATGATGCAAATAGCATTGAAGAGGCAATTGAAAAATATGAATCTGCAATTGATATTTTAACAGAAAAGGGATGTGCAAATAGAAATGATAGTAACGGACATAATGAAAAAGCTCAACAATTAAAAGAAGATATTCAAAAGGAGATTGACAGGTTAAAGAAATTACAGCAAAATGAACAAGAAAATGATGAAGAACAAGATGAAGATGAAGAAGAAAAAGAAAAAGATCAAAATGAAGAAAATATACAAAATGCAATACAAGATATAAAGCAAAGTGCAACACAAAGACAAAGAGAAATAGAGACGTATTTTAAAAATTATGGATCAAACTATAATTATGGTAGAATACAAAAAAATTGGTAGAATATAGTCTAAAATTCTAGAGAAAATTCTATTATTACTTCTGCTTTACTAGAGGAGATCACTATTTTCGTTATATTGTAATTTTATAATTAAATAAAAAAAGGAGGAAAATACATGAAAGATTTAAGAATAGAACAGTTAAGCGAAAATTTATTAAAACATTCAGTTAACTTACAAAAAGGAGAAAATCTACTTGTTGAAATATTAGGCGAAGATGGGATACCTCTAGCAAAAGAAATAATAAAGAAAGCAGAAAAATTTGGTGCAAATGTATATTTTAATATAATAAATCACGAAATATTAAGAACAATGTTAGAAAATTCAACAGAAGAACAAATAAAAATGTATGCAAAACATGATTTGATAAGAATGAAAGATATGCAAGCATATATTGGAATAGGAGCTTCCAGCAATACTGCAGAATTAAATGGTATATCAAGTGAAAAAATGAAACTATATAATGAATACTATACACTTCCAGTACATTTAAAGGAAAGAGCAAAGAATACAAAATGGTGTATATTAAGATATCCTAATAGAGCTATGGCACAAAAAAGCAAAATGAATATAGATGAATTTGAAGAGTTTTTTTTCAAAGTATGTAATTTAGATTATGGGAAAATGTCAAAAGCAATGGACAAATTAGTAGATTTAATGAATAAAACTGATAAAGTACATATTATAGGAGATGGAACAGACTTAAAATTTAGTATAAAAGGAATAAAAGCGGAAAAATATGATGGTACATATAATATACCAGATGGGGAAGTTGCTTCTGCACCAGTAAAAGATAGTGTAAATGGTTATATAACATATAATACTGAAACAGTATATAATGGAATTTCTTTTAATAGTATAAAATTTGAATTTGAAAACGGAAAAATCGTAAATGCAGTATCTAATAATACAAAAGAATTGAATAATATTTTAAGTATTGATGATGGAGCAAGATATATAGGAGAATTTGCATTGGGATTAAATCCATATATAAAGAAAACTATGGGAGATACTTTATTTGATGAAAAGATAAGTGGAAGCTTTCATTTTACACCAGGTGATGCTTTAGAAAAGAGTGATAATGGAAATAGATCTAGTATACATTGGGATATCGTAAACATCCAAACTCCAGAATATGGTGGGGGAGAAATTTGGTTTGACAATGTTTTAATTAGAAAAGATGGTATATTTATGATAGATGAACTTAAACCATTAAATCCGGAATATCTTATATAGAAAATAATATATAATAAAAAAACGACATAATGTCGTTTTTTTAATTATATCAATTTCTAAAGTAAACAAAAAAGAAACTTTTTTTACTTTTTTTTTCTGCATAAGAAACTTATAATAATTTGAAAATAATAAAAATTGATTATAATATAACTTAAAAAATAATATAAATTAAATGAGAGGTGTTTAATGCATATTGTAACGATATTTTTTCAAAATTATAATAATGAAATATTAGTACAAAAGAGAAGTAAAGAAAAAAATGGAAAATATGGTATTACAAGTGGACATATAGAAAAAAATGAAGAAGTAAAAATTGGAGCAATGAGAGAAATTAAAGAAGAATTAGGAATAGATATAGAAGAAAAAGATTTAAAACTTTTTTTTAACACAAAAATAAATGAAAATGAGTATAATTTATATTATATAAAAAAAGATATTGAAATCGATAGATTTATTTTACAAAAGGAAGAAGTAGAAAGTGTAAAATGGTGTAATCAACAAGAAGTAGAAAGGTTAATAAAAAGAAATGAATTTTTTGAAACTCAAATAGAAGCATTAAACATATTTAAAAAATATACAGAAGGCAGTATAAAAATATAAAATAAGTAATATATGAAGAAAGGGAGGGGTTAAATATGCCAACAATAGCACAGTGGGATGTGAATAATGAATGTAATCTAAATTGTATTCATTGCAGAGTAGCTGAAAAAAACGATAAAGAAAAATTATCTTTAAATGAAGCAAAAAAACTTATTGCTGAACTATGGTACAATGGTGTGAGTATGTTAAATTTATCTGGGGGAGAACCATTTCTAAGAAAAGATATTTTTAAAATATTAGATTATACAAAAAAATTTCAAGATGTAGTAATAACTACAAATGGTACTTTACTAAATGAAGAAAAATGCAAAAAACTTTCTAAATATCCAAATATAAAATTATCAATAAGTTTAGATGGATTAGAAGAAACACATGATAATTTTAGAGGAAAAAAAGGAACGTTCAAAAAAGTAATAGAAGTATTGCCTATTTTAGAGAAATACAATGTTAAATATGCTATAAAATATACATTATGCAAAGAAACAGTAGATGATGTAATAGATGTATTGAAACTAGTAGCAAGTAAAGGGGCTAAAGAATTTAATACAAGAAGAGTAATAGTTACAGGAAAAGCAGAAGAAAAAATGTTATTAGAAAATAAAGAATATGAAAACACTGTAAGAAATATAATTAAAGAATGTAAAAAATTAAATGTAAATTTTAAAACAGGAGATCCTTTATTAATCCCTATATTTTCAGAAATATTTGGAATAGACCTAAAAAATGATGATTTAACAAAAATATATGCAGGCTGTCAAGCCGGAGATGAAATTATATATATAGATTATAAAGGAAATATTGGCGCTTGTTCATATATTCCAAAATTTGCAGACAATATAAAAGAAAAGTCATTAGATGACATTTTGCAAAATAATAAATTATTTATAGATTTAAGAGATTATAAAAATAAATTAAAAGGAAAATGTGAAAAATGTGTATATAAAACAATATGCGGTGGATGTAGAGCATCAGCAATCTCATTCAAAAATTCAATATTTGAAGAAGATCCATTATGTTTAGTTTAATTATAATTTTGCAACTTTTTGCAAAAATATAAAATTTATAAAAGGAGGAATGTATTATGAAAAATAACAATCAAAAAAATCAAAAGAAAAAAGACGAAGAGAAAGTAAAAAAAATTCTTACGTGCAGAATGTGTGGCTAATTAAAAGAGGCATAAAAGCCTCTTTAATGTTGAAATAAAGAAATTTCTTTGATATAATTATGATAGGTTTATAGATGAATCCATTATAAAAATCTAAATATATTGTATAAGGAACATAATAAATATGAAAAAATTAGAAGGACTTAAATTTTTGCAGGAAAATTTTCCAAGATTGACGATTGATTGCTTATTTGTTGATAAAGTAGAAAATTTAAATGAAGAAGCATTATACTCAAAAAATAAAGTAGAACAATTATGGAGAGTAAGAGGAGGAAAGAAAATTGGATCAGAACTTAATTTACCTCAAGGAACTTTTACAGATGTAAAAAAATTGAAAGAGTTTATGAAAGAACAAAAGCAAAGAGATGAGAATATGGAATTTGTAATTCATAGCGTGTCACCAGAATATTTTACTGCCCCATTTGTAGGAACACTTGCAGTTTATAATAATAAGAATATGCCAAAAATAAGAATTGAATTGCAAAAAGTAACTAAAGATTTAGTTGATAACATAGATAAAGGAAAAAGACCAAGAGATTGGGAAGTGTGCTTAATTTTAGACTATGATTTATTATATAAATTTCCAAGAATAAGAAAGAATGATAATGTAAATTTAGAAGAAGTAAAACATGCAATCGCAGTTATTCATGAAGTAGGAGAGCAAATATTCGAATTTTATGATAAAAAAGGACAAGAGATAGATACATACTCAAGATTTAATATTTATAGTTTAGGAAGAGTTTTGTTTGATGACCATAGAAGCGCAGATTCATTTATACCTAAATTTAAAAGTCCTACAATTTCAAAAGAATTTGTTCAATCAAGAATGTCAGAAGTAGAAGAAATGGAACTATAAATAACGATAGCATAAAATAAAAAGTAAAAACCATAAGGGACATACCGAGGCTGCTGAAAAAGTATCACAAAAAAATAGCAAATTGGAAATTAATTGATAGTGTAAAATAAAGTGTGTAAGTTAAAGGTACCAAAACTTATGCACTTTACTTTTTTATACAAAAAATATAT
>CANQWU010000045.1 GCA_947627605.1 uncultured Clostridia bacterium | reverse complement strand
TCCTTAATACGTGTATCTACATCTCTTTCTGTATATCCAATTTTAGTCCACCCTTCATGATAAATAACTCCAGGTGTAGTATATGCATAACACATTGGTATAACTTTTTTAGTAGTTTTTATATTAGGTTTACTCATCTTATTCCATCTCCTTTACGTTATTTTCAATGAAATCAATTTCTTCTTGTGAAAGATTATATTTTTTGTATAATTGTTCATCTATTTCATGAATAGATTTAGTCCAATCTATATCTGATTTTTCTGTAAAATCTTGGAGTGGAACATATAAATATTTTTCTGGAGTTATATTTTGAGTAACTTTTAAAATTCCTAATAAAGCCCTATTGAACTTACTCTTTATATATTTTAAGCAATTTTTCGCTTCATTTTCATTATTAAAATAACCAATACTCATAAAAGATTCTGTAGTTCCAATTAATGGCATACCAATTAAAAGTGTGCTCATTACTTCTCCTAAGACCCCTGAACCATTTGCCCCCGCTATTAGCACTTTATATTTATTAAAATTTACTGGTTCATTTATATAATCTCTTCTAATATATTTGTATATCCTTTTATTATCTAATCTTCCCAAAATTTGTACATATTCATTATTATCTTCTGGTTTTTTATCATAAAAGATTTCTGATAAATATTCAAATACATTAGATTTTAAATCATATTCGTGTCCTTTGCTTGGTTTTGTTAGTAAATTTGGATTATCCTTGTATACATTTTCAGTTAAGTGATATGTATAAGCAGAAACAGCAATTTTACTTAAACTAGTAAAATTGCTTGTGCTTTTTACCTTTTTCATAATACTATTTAATTCATTAAACATAGTAAAAGTTCCTATTTTACCAAAGTCTTTTTTTGCATCGTAATATGATATTGCAACTCCACCTTTTATTTCTGTATTCGGGAAAATATTTTTACTATTTTGCTCACAATGAAGAATTTTAAAATGCTCATTCGATAACATTTTTTTATTCCATGCTTTTGGTGTACTCCCAGCATTAAATAAAAATCTAGCCGGATGTATTAATTCAACTTTATCCGCGATTGTATATGATGCATCTATAAATTTATCATAGACAGGAGGTGCATAACTATCATTATTTCCTATTGTATTATCTTGATATGGTGGATTTCCAATTACATAATCAAACTTCATTTTTATTTATTTCCTTTCATACTTCTATATTCAATAATTTTATTAGCTCGCCAATCTTTTATTTTGCAATACACTGATTTAGATTTTTCTTTTTCTATATTAGAAAAAAAATCATAAAATGATATTTGTTGGAATTCATCTTTTGGTATCTCAAAAGGAATTGTATCTTTTAGTCCATCCATTTGCCATATATTCCATGAAATAATATTTGTAATCTTATCTATCATTTTATCGGTAGGATTATTTGAAAATCTTTCAGTATAATAATCTATAAAGGTTTGAACTAAATTTAGTCTTGCAAAAAATAAGTTATCTCCTTGAAATTCAAAGCCATATACTGATTCATATGCTCTATAAGCCCATGTTAGCCATTCTTCTTCATTATTTGTGTTCTCATTAACAATTCTAAGTTTTCTATCTAATATTCCTATCCTATCGTTTATTTTTAGTTTTTTTCCTGTTGTAGCATCATATCTTGAAACGATATATGGTGCTTCTCCACAAGTTATTTCGATACGCCTCGAATCTACATATTTTTTCCATTCTTTATTACTATCATTATCAAATTCTATTTTTTTGTTTATAGTTGTCCATGTATTATCTGCATTTTCTATGTTAAAAACATTTTTACGATTAAACCATTGTTCATCACAATAATTATTCATTTTATTACAAATCCACGATGGAGTAAAAACTTCTGCTTTACCTTTTGTTCGTTCATCTTGCTGTTCTTTGGTTTTCATTATTCTAGGGAGCATTATTCCATCCTTTATAAGTTTAATACTATTTATTTCATTCATTTGTTTTTGTTTATCATATTCATTCCCATAAGATTGGTAAGTATCTGTTGCCCATACAATATTTTTTCCAGTTGTTTGATCTTTTAGTAAATTTGGAATAATTCTTTTTACATTATCATATTGATTAAATATATTAAAGAAATTCATTTCACTCATGTATACCTACACCTCCTAGTAATGTTTTGTTGCCAAATCTTTTTATAACTTTGATATTATATTTTATATCATAAATCGACTTTTTTCTCAATAAGTATCAGCAAATTTGTTTTACAAATTTGTTACTTGTTTCGATATATTTCCACATCTTAAAAAGGGATTGGGATTTTATTCCATTGAATAGAATTTGAGACCATCAAGATTTTCGTGTTAACAAATTCATTGCTTGCTAGAACAAGAAAATTATTTTTTATTCTATTTATAGTACAGCTATTATTACTAAAATCGTTACCACAAAATAAGAAATACTTGGACCTTTTAATAAAATCCAAGTATTCTTTTTATCATAAATTGTCTAACTTTTATCTATATATTTTGAACTTAATCAAATTCAATTTTATATTTTTACGTATGTTATTTGTGCAAATTCATCTTCATTTAACATTAATTTATCCTGCATTTTGTGTATTAATCGTTCCTTCTTTTTGTCTCTTACCATGCAAGGCACTTTATCATATCCTAATGATTTTGTTGCTAATAGTTTAGTTCTATCATTAAGAATTACATATCCATCTGTATATTTTACAACATTAAATAGTTTATTACTCCCTTCTAATTAAATTGTTCTACTACTATTGAATCATTTTCTTTTTTGCTCAAAAAAATATCTAATGCTTCTTTTCTAAATAGTAATCTTTTCCCAACTCTTGAACATAGGATTCGTTTTTTTACTAATTGAGTAATCAACCAGTAAGAGATTCCTAAATAATCTGCTGCTTTTTTTGCTGTTAATGTTGTCATTTGCATTCTCTCTGTTGCCATATCGCTCACCTCCTAACTTTAAAATCACTAAATTTTAAATTTTGTATTGACAGTTTAAAATTAGCTACGTATAATATTGTTAACAATTTTATAATTTGTATTTTAAATTGTTAACTTGGGAGGAAGGTATGGAGTTTGATGAATTTTCTGTTATAGATATTATTCGTATAGGAATTGAAAATACTATTGAATATATAACAAGAAATACCTTTTCAATAGTAACTGCAATATATAATTCTAAAAATAATACCTATAAATTACTAAAAACTGAAAAAAATTTTAACAACAAAAAGGATTTCAAAAAATATCTTTCAAGTTGTAAAAATCAAATATGTAAATTGTATAAATCAGATTACATTAAAGAAGAAAATAAATTAGGAACACTATTGTTAGATTTTCTCAAATATGATTTTTCTAATTTTGATTCTTATTGTACATTTATACATAAGTATGGTTTACCTGGATTACATGATTCTTTAAATTCTAGAGAAAATTTTAAAAATCCCTTTGATGATTGCCAAAAACTAAATATTATTAATAATGATGGTAATACTTTTTATACAGAAGAAGATTTTATGAAGGTATGTCAAAATACTTTCAAAAAAATATCAGAAAGTCTTATTTACATTCAATCAATATTTGACAAGATATTAAAGTTTATAAATAATCTTTCTGATTTAGATTACTTACAAGATTTATCTATCGCTGAACGATTCTATGTATACCAAAAGTCTGATTTATTACAATATTTAGCCATATCAACAGGTTTATTTTTCAACACCACAATATCATATGATATTGATTTAATGAAAGGTTTAGATGAACCTCAGATTCCTATATTGGATGATTTTGAAAACGCATCTAAGTCGCTTGTAAAATATATAAAATCTAATCCAAAGAAATTTAAAAAAAATCCTTCTACTTTTATAACATTTAATTGTCCAGTAGTAGAAACTGCATGCTTGCTAGATATATTGCATTTAGTACAAACTAACACCTCTGTAGCAATTTGTAAAAATTGTGGCAATTACTTTATTCCATCATCTAAAAGAAATACTTTGTATTGTGACAATATATTTGAGCATGGTAAAACATGCCAAGAAATTGGTGCAATGATTACTTACAATGAAAAGCTAAAAAAAGATGAAATAAATTCACTATATAGAAAGACATTGTCAGCGAAAAAAATGTTAGCAAATAGAAATCCTGATATTCCAATGTATTTAGAAAAATATGAGCAATGGAAAAAAGATGCTAATCAGTTTAAAAAAGATATAAAAATTGGATTAAAAACAGAAGAAGAATTTAAAAATTGGATAGAAGAAACCAGAAAAAATTATTAGGAGGCTTAGTTAATGCAAATAATAGAATACAATTCCAAATATGATGAACAAATAAAAGATTTATTAGTAGAATTGCAAAATTATTTAATAGATATTGATGATTGGCATACACAAGTAATGCTTTCTGAATACAGAGAAGAAAACTTTAAAATAGATATGAGAAAAGTTAATATTCAAGAAGGTAAAATCTATCTTGCAATTGAGAATAATTTAATTATAGGATTAGTTATGGGAGTTGTTGAAGAGAAAGATGAAATTGATAAACTTACAAATGATTGTGCTAAAACTGGTTCTGTAATTGAATTAATCGTTAAAAATAATATAAGAGGAAATGGAATTGGTAAATTATTGCTAGAAAAAATAGAAAAATATTTTAAAAGTATTAATTGTAAAAGAATTAATATTGAAGTATTTGGTCCAAATAAGAGAGGATTAAACTTCTATGAAAAAAATGGTTATATCACTCGAGATATAATCGTTTCAAAAAAAATTTAGGAGGTGTAAAATGTCGAATTTATATATTATAACTGGTCCTGCTGGTGTTGGAAAAAGTACAATTTCGGAAAGAATTGCAAAATCAAAAAGTAAATCAGTTCTAATTGAGGGCGATGATATTTATCATCAAGTTATTGGAGGATATGTTCAAGCTTGGAAAGATGGAAATCATCTTGAAACTTTTTGGAAAGTATGCATAAATACAATTAGAATTTATTTAGAAGATGGTTACGATGTAGTATTTAATTACATTGTAACACCTACTCCATTAAAGCAAATGTATGAGCAATTTAAAAGTTATACTATAAAATTCATTGTATTATTAGTAGATGAAAATACTTTACTTTTAAGAGATAAGGAAAGACCAGAAGATTGTCAAATGAAAGAACGCTGCATCACTTTATTAAATAGTTTTAAGAATAACAATTATAATAAAAAAAATATATTAGACACAACTAATTTATCAATTAATGAAACTGTTAATATAATTGAAACTAATAACAGATTTATTTTATAGGAGGTTTTATGGATAATAGAATTTATTTAAACAAAACTATAGATGTGAGAATTGATAGACCTATAGGGAGCAGTCATCCAAACTATCCAGATCACATATATTTAGTTAATTATGGATATGTTCCAAATACAATTAGTGGTGATGGTGAAGAAATAGACTGCTATATATTAGGAGAGTATAAACCTTTAAAAGATTATAGAGGTAAATGCATCGCGATAATACATAGATTAGAAGAAGATGATGATAAATTAATTATAGTTCCAGAAAATAAAAATTACACCAATAGCGAAATAAGATTATTAACCGATTTTCAAGAAAAGTTTTATAAAAGTGAAATAATAAGATGTTCAAATTATTTAGAATTTAATAAAAATATTCCTGAACTATCTGTTACTAATTTAGAAAATAGTCTAAATTTTTATAAAACTGCTGGATTCAAAGTGGAATATGATAGACTTGAAAATAAATTTGCATTTATAAGTTTAGGTGAAATACAATTCATGCTACAGGAAATTGCTAAAAATAATAAATGGGATGTTGCTCCACTTACCTACCCTTTTGGAAATGGAATAAATTTTCAATTAGAAGTTGAAAATCTAGATGCAATATATAATAATTTTAAAAATTCAAATTATAAGCTAACTTTTGATATTGAAGAAAATTGGTATAGACAAGATAATAAATTACTAGGAAATAAAGAATTTTTAATACAAGACCCTGATGGATATTTATTAAGATTTTCTAAAGATTTGGGAGAAAAGGAGGTTAAATCATGAATAAATTTAAAGAAATACGTCCTATAGTTCTAGGGATTGCCATTAAAGATAATAAATTACTTGTAAGCGAAGGGTTTGATAATGTAAAAAATCAGACTTTTTATAGATGTTTAGGCGGAGGTATTGAATTTTTAGAAAAGAGTATTGATTCTCTAAAAAGGGAATTCCAAGAAGAAATTAATATTGATATAGTTATAAAATATTTCTTAGGAATTTCTGAAAATATTTTTACATATGAAGGTAAAAATGCTCATGAGTTAGTTTTATATTATAATATAGATATTTTAGATAAAGATTATAAAGAAGAATACATAGTTACAGATGATAATGGTCAAAGCAAAGCAGTTTGGATTAATATTGATGAATTTAAAAATGGGAATAAAATATTATATCCAGAAGAAGTATTTAAATATATTTAATTAATTTTATATAAAATCCTTGCCATAGGTATACTGAAAAGAGGTGAAAAGGTAATGGCAGGGAATCTTGAAAAGAAAGAAAAAGCAGTTTGAGGCTTATTGTGTCCTATGGATTTAATAGCTATGAAAAAACAATAGAATATACAAAATTCAACCTTGCAAATAGTAGAAGAGAAGCCGATAAATAACTCAAAAATTTTATTTATGACATTGAAAATAGTATAATATTGCAATCTTCTGATATGAAATTTGCACAATTTACTGAAATGTGAACTAAGAACTATGCTTTAAAAGAACTTGCACCCAAGACATATGATATATATATAGGAATGCTAGAATCTAGAATTCTTTCATATTTAGGTCATTTCAAATTAGACTTAATCAGACATGCACACATTATACTATTTTATGATTATTTATCTAAAGATCATCAGTTAAAAAGATGTAAAAACAATCAAGGAAAAACTACATTAAAAGAATTATCTTCTAAAACTATTCTTGAACATCACAGATTGCTTCGTTCTATGCTACAAAATGCTGTATATTGGCAAATACTACCTTATAATCCAGGTGCAAGAGTAAAGCCACCTAAACATACCAAGCCTAAAATTCACTATTATGATGATGTTGAATGTAAAAAATTACTTGAAGCATTAGAAGATGAAAAAATTAAATTTCAAGCAATACTAGTTTTAAGTTTTTTTACTGGTATGCGTACAGGCAAAGTATTAGCTTTAGAATGGTCTGACATCGATTTTAAAAAAGGATTTGTAAAGTTTAAGTCTAACCAATATTTCCCAGATAAAGGCATTTTCGTAAAAGACCCAAAAACAGAAAGTTCTGTTCGAAGTGTTGAAATACCAAAAGTGGTTATCGATATGTTCACAAAATATAAAGTTTGGTATGATAATCAAAAGAAAGAATGTGGGAATTTATGGATAGATTCTACTAGGTTATTTTTTAAATGGAATAGAAAGCCTATGCATTCTGATAAAATAACTGATTTGTTTCGTAGATTTATACAAAGAAAAAATTTACCACCAATTACATTTCATGGTCTCAAACACACAAATGCTACATTAATGATTTCAAAAAATATCGATTTAGCAGTTGTCGCATCAAGACTAGAACATGCTCAAATAACTACTACTTTAAATTTTTATGTTTATCCAGTTCAATCGCATAATAAAGCAGCAGGAGACATATTAGAATAAATCCTATTTTAAATAACAACTCTTTTCAAAATTTCTTGAAATTACTTTTATTTATTTTTAGTTTAACATCCATTAGAATTGTTACAGTATGCTTTATATAGCATAAAAATGTAGAGGCTACCCTAAGCTGTCCCCATTTATGCTAAAATTACACTAGAATATAAAAATAGGGTTTCAGTTAAATAGCTGAAACCCTTTATTTTATTGGTTGCGGGGGATAAACTCGAATTATCGACCTTCGGGTTATGAGCGAGGTTTGACGCTTTTTTGTGGTTTTGTGAAAATTAGAGTTTTTGTTGGTATTTCGGTATTTACGAGAGTTTTGGTTTGTAGAACATTTGTGCCTTTTTGGGGCATTTTTTGAGAAGTTTTTTCCCAACTTTTTCCCAAGTCATAGTACACGAATGTTCGTGAATTTGTAACTCTTGTGACAAATTTTTATTTAACAAAATTTTAATTTTAGGAGGTTATTTTATGAATAATTTAAGAGAAGTTAATAATGATATTTTGAAAGATTGGTTAGATTTTAGAGAGGAAACTACTTTTTGTGAGATGTCTCCTCAAGATAAAAAATATTGTATATGTTTTGATGAAATATCCGAAAAAATCTTGAAAAATGTTCCTAATCAAAATAAAAAATATGTTCAAAAACAACTAGATGAACTTGATAAAAATTTTATGGATTATCTTATTTATTGGAATGAAAAGTATTATAGGAATGGATTTTGTGATGGCATACAAATTATTATGGGATGTTTTTATAAATAAAAATTTAAATTTTTAGATATATTTTTCAATTTTAATAGAATACCAGAAGATTTTTAATTTTCTTCTGGTATTCTATAATTATATTTATACTATATATTTATATTTTCCACGCTATTAAATTTTTGTAAAATCTCTTTGTTATTTTGGTAATCCTCACTATTTAATAATTCATATTTTTTATTGTCTAGATATATCACATTATCAGCTTTCATTTCATTTTTATTATAATCATAACCTAATACTGAAACAATTAATTGTTGATTCTTAGATATATTATTAAATATATAATTTAATACTGCACTTTTATTAGTATCATCTAATTCTCCGTTTTGTGGACTATCTATAATTAATGGAAATTTTATTGCATTTTTATTAAAAATTTCTTTTAATTTCAATAAGTTCATATACCAAATTATTGTTGCAATTGGTCTGTTACTTCCACTAACATTATATGCAGATGAAATACTTTCTATTTTCTTATCTGTTATTTCTTTTAAATCAAGCTTTTCCTTATCTAAGTACATTAACTCATAATATTTATTATTTATTTTCTTTTTTTGTGCATCATATTCTTTTTTCTCATTAGTATATTCTTTCAGCTTCTCTTCAATAGATGCAATTTCACAATTATTATCTTGTATATCTTTTAATATATTGTCTTTTATTCCTATTAATCCTTTTATTTTTAAAATATCATTAGTTTCTTCACTGTTTATTTTCATTTTTATCTCATATTCTTCTAATTTCTTTAGTAAATTCTTGTATTGTTCCTCTTTCTTTTGTAATTCTGTATTTATCTTTATTAGTTGAATACTTAATTCATTATTTATAATATATAAATCATCTTTTTCAGTATATTTTTTTAACATAATCTCTGTATCATCATCAATTTGACTATTACACAATGGGCATATGTGTTCTTCTTTTTCTTTTTTTATTTCTTTATCTTTAATTTTTAATGTATCTGATATTTCTCTTATTTGTAATTCTATATCTTCTCTTTCATTTTTTAAATTTATCATTTTATTTTTGATATTACTCAATTGATTTATTATACCACTATATTCATTCTTATATCTATCTATTTCTATATTTAGAGATGTTAAATCTGTATTATAACTTTTATTACCTATATTTGAATTTATCCTTTCGAACATTCCCTCCAGTATCTTTTTTTCTTTATTCTTTTCATCCTTTTTCCCATTTATCTCTTCTATGTTTTTTATTAATTGATAGTAATCTTCATTAAATACTCCTGTATGATAATACAAAACATTTTCTTTATAATGAGAATATTGTGTTAAATTATTAAATGAACTAAAATTAGTACAATTCATTCCATCTTGATCTATATAATTCAATATATAATTATATGCAGGTGGAACAATTTCTAGTTTATTATCTTCTTTATTAGGTAACCTAACTGCAAATTTAAAAATATTCTCTAAATATTTTGCTAATTCTGTTCTTGTAATTGTTTGAAAAATAACTTCCTCATTTTCATTCATAATTTTAAATAATCTATCATGTCTGTAAAAATATATTACTTTATCATCTACAGTTGTTTTTAATATATATGTTTTCTCTTTTTCATCCCATTTAGGATCAAATTTACAATCAGCCCCAAGTGTATGATATATACTTTTTAAAATTACAGATTTTCCTTTATTATTTCCATCTATTTGACTAGATGTAACAATATTACTTCCAGCGGTAAATTTTACTATTTTAGCTGTTTTATTTGTTGTTGAAAAAATATATAACTTTTCTATTACTAAATTATTCATACATTTCTTCCTCTCTTTTCATTAATATTAATATTAAAAAGCTTTTAATCTCTTCATCTGAATATTCTATTTCAAACTTTTCCTTATATTTTTTATATAATTTATCAATTATATTGTTTAAGCTATCCTCCAAAAGTTTATTATTGTTATTTATATATTCTATTATTTCTTTCTCCATTTTCTTTAGAATATTACTAATATTAATTTTTTGGACTACTGATGATAAAGCTATCATCATCTTTAACTTTTTTCCATAGTTATCGCTATATTCTTTTTCTATATAATTTTTTGCCTTTTCAACTGAATTATTACTAATATCAATATGCTTATTAAATATTTCCGTTATATTTTCTTTACTTAAAGATTTTTTTTCAATAAGCTCATCATATGTATTTACTTTTAACTCATATTCTGCTTTTTGGGAAATTTTATCTAATAAAACCCTATATAAAACATCTGGTTTTTTAATTTGTACCTTTAAAACATCACTAAAAAAATTAACAAGTTCACCTGTTATTGTATTTTTGGGATTAATTAAATCAATTGTTGTATAAATAAAATTCATGTTATTAAAATCTACTTTATCAATCTTCATTTCTTTTTTTAGTGACTCTTCTATACTATTTTTTATTTTACTATCTAAAGCGTTAAATTCTAACTTTTCAGTATTATTATATAATGTGTTATGTGAATCCTTAAATGGTTTGTTAGAAACAATTGCTAATTTTATTTTATCTTTATCTCCATCAAAGTCGTTTTTTAATATATATAATTTTGCTAAAACTGACTTTTCTTTTTTACCTATTTTAGTTAACTTAGATTGCGTATAACCTTCTCCTGAATTTGATGTTTTTATTTGATAAAATTCATATTTTTCATCTTCCCAATGAACTTCAATGTCGCAAACATAATCAAAAACCATATTAAATTTCTTCTCATCAGTATATAACTCTAATATCCTATGTATTCCCCATAATAATTCATTTTTAAATCTATTTTTTGCCATTGAACCTGATAAATCATATGGTAATTTCATATATGATTGCCCATCCAAATAAAAATCACCTCCATTAAAGATTATTATTAATTTACTGTAGAATTATGTAATATCTTATAAAAAATAAAATTATTATAGAAACGTATTTATCTGTTTTTCGTATTAAGATTTTTTTGCATATAAATTCTATACCTTATATCAATTATTATCTATTATTTGTTTTATTTCTGCTAATAATCTATTTTCTTCATCTTTCAATTTTTGAATTGATGTTTTTAAAAGAAAATATTCTTCACCAGTAGCTCCACTTCTATCCAAATTTTTTATATTAATATTATAAATTTTACCTTTCTCTAAATTGGTATCTTCCCATATACAATCTTCATAAACTTTTATAATTATTTTATTTTTACATATTTTCAAAATTTCTATTGAATCAATATTGCTAACAAAAAAATCTAATGTTTTTATCTTTTTATCATATTTATATGCCATTCCATCAGAATCTACTTTTTCATACCAATTATTATTTAATCTAAAAAGGCCATTACTAGTTATTGAACCATAATCTTTCAGCATTCCTACTGAACTATTTATACTTCTTTTGTTTTGATTAGCTTCTACTTCTGCAAAATATTCTACACTCACTCCAGCATCACATTTTGTAGATATATTCATAAAATCATTAGCAGTAGTTATTCTTAAAAGGCTTATTGTTCCAATATCTTTTCTCTCTATATTTACTTTTCTAGGTTGAGCTATCATTTCATTTTCATTAGAAATAATAAATATATCATTATTCATGTATAATTCATCATATATCTCATCTGAATAAATTTCTTTATTTATTAATGGTACTAAATAATCCACTCTAAAATCAGTTTCAGCCAAGACCAAATATTTATTATCATATCCCTGATTTCTTAATGAAACCATTTTCTGTTTTGTACTGAACCCAAAAAGTTGGACTTTTTGATTAAGTATAATTAAGCAACGTTTAGGGAATGAATTCTGTATTG
>CANQWU010000044.1 GCA_947627605.1 uncultured Clostridia bacterium | reverse complement strand
TTTTCTATATTTATACATACAAGGTGAAATTTTTGCTTACAAACTTTTAAGGTGATTTTATCATAAATTAAATACATATAAAAATTAAAACTGTTGTCAAATTTTAAAAAAGTTAGTATAATTATCAATATAAATAGTACTTTTTGTTACGATTTTTTGGAGGTGGTAAAAATAAATTATTACTATTTTTTATTTATAATATTTATGATTTTTTTTATAATATTTCCAAGAAGGAAACTATATTTAGGAATAGTGAATAGAAAAAGAAAAAGGAGGAAAAGAAAAATGCCACAAGAATTGATGAAAGAATTTATAGGTAAAGTATGTTCAATTGTGTTATTCAACAACTCTTTTGGAGTGCAAGGAAAAATAATTGCAGTAGAAGAAAATTGGATAAAGGTTAGCGAAAAAAATAAAATTCGTATAATCAATGGAGATATGATACAAGATATATCAATACTACCAGAAAAATATCAAAAATAATTTTTCAATAAACATTTTTTAATATTTTTTTGTCATGAATTCGAATTTATCAAAGTATTGTATTTTTTAGATTATATGATATAATATAAAAGTAAACTTTATTATCTTGCAAATTGCAAGTTTTTATAGATAGTGACTCTTTAAAATAACTATTTGGGGAGGAAAAAATGAGTAGAAAATTTATGCAATATTTTTATTCGCATCCAGTTAAATGTTTTATTTTGCTTTTACTTACTTCTTGTGTTATAGCCTTAACTCTTTCTTTTTTTCCAGAAATTATTGCAGAAGCATTTATTATTTTTTTAGGAATGCTGATGATTGCGATATTTATTTTTTTTCTTTATGAAGAAAAGAAAGAAAAATTGCAAAGATTTCAAGAAATGACCGAATTAGGCTTTGAAAGAAAGTGGAAAAACTATATTGATTTGGTTAATGAAACGGTTGATGAAGAAAAGTATGAATGTAATAAATTAAATGTAAGCTGGATTCAAAGATTTGACCAAATTATATATAACATATCTACTAATCAGCACTTATTAAGACGGAAGTTAAATGATTTTGATATTGCAGCTTGCCTGATTTTTGCATTAACATGGGATAACCAAGAAGACGAGAATATTCTTTTTGCATTTGATTGTGCTAAAAAAGTAGTTATTACTCCTAAAGAATATATACGTAATTTGGGATATGGTTACAAATTAGAATTGGAAGTAACAAATACTTTTCAGTCTGTTAATATCTATTTGCCAGACGAAACTATCACATCAACTGCACTTGTATCTATTCTTCGGGCATATCTTATGCAAAAGACAGACATTGGAATATTGCAGCTTTCTGACTTTTTACACATTTTATATTTAAAGTGTAAATAGTATAAAAAAACACTAGCCAATATAATTGGTTAGTGTTTTTATCTATATGTCAGTTTTTATAGAGCCAACATTTATAATTTCTTTATTTTTTCCAGTAATATAGTCTCGGCTTAATCTATATACTTGTATTTCATAATATTCTCCTCCTGATTCTGCAACTAAAACAACTTTGCCATAATCTAAAATATCTATAATATTTGTGTTAGCTATTGCTGCAGACATTTCAAATTCTTTTGAAATATTTTCACCATTTACATCTGCATTTATAAGAGCTATTCTCTCATCTTTAGTTTCAACTGTATAGCTAGCTTCATTTATCATATCTGCTCCACAGTTTATATCACCTAATAGCTTTATTTCATTATTTATTAACTGATATATATGAACTCCTATATATTCACCACCTGAATCAGAAATTAAAGCAACTGTTCCAATATTTGGAATATTCATTGTTCCAGTTTTATCTATCATAGCTTCCATTTCAATTTCCTTTGATATTGTCTTTCCATTTTTTGTAGCTTCTATTACAGCTTTTGCTTCGTCTTTTACAGTAATTTCATATTTTACCTCATTTTTGTTTGCATTATTTTTTGATACTGTATTTGATGTTATTGGAGTTGAATTTTCTGATATGTTAT
Organism: uncultured Clostridia bacterium; assembly: GCA_947627605.1. Lineage (GTDB taxonomy): Bacteria > Bacillota > Clostridia > TANB77 > CAG-508 > CAG-269. Next base: position 10,377 of record CANQWU010000044.1, on the reverse strand, counting down.
TTTGTAAATTTCCTACTATTTCGCTTAAATTATCTACTTGTGCTTGTTGTTCTACTAATTTTTTATCTTCTACTTTTTTATCATTGTACGTTTTATATAGAAAAATCCCCATAACTGTTATTACAACTATTGATATAATTAGAAAAAATGTTACTATGTTTATTTTTATGTCTTCCTTTTCTTCCATTTTTATTTCTCCTTTGTACTAAATTAAACTTTAAAAACCATCATAATAATTGCACTAATTATTACAATAATAAAACCTAATATTTTAAGACCACTTGAGCCTTCATTTTGGTCGCCAAATCCAAAGAATTTTTTGGTTAAATTTCTAGCATCAAATATCATTATTACTCCAAATAGTATAATTATTAAGCAAACTAATTTTATAATAACTTGTAACATCTAAATCAACATCCTTTTCTCTTTATTCTTTCCATTGCTTCTATTGTGTTTTCCTTTGTTCCAAATGCTGTTAATCTGAAATATCCTTCTCCATGTGGTCCAAACCCACTTCCTGGTGTTCCAACAACATTCATATCTTGTAATAATGTATCAAAAAACTCCCATGAAGTCTTTCCTTCTGGTACTTGTAACCATACATATGGCGCATTTAAACCACCATAATATGTAATTCCTACCTTTTCTAGTCCTTCTCTAATGATTTTAGCATTTTCCATATAATAGTCAATATTTTCTTTTATTTGTTTTTGTCCTTCTTCTGAATATACCGCTTCTGCTGCTCTTTGCACAATATATGAAACTCCATTGAATTTTGTACAAGTACGCCTATTCCATAATTTGTTATATTCTATTTCTTTTCCATCTTTAGTATATCCTTTAACTTCTTTTGGTATAACTACATAACCACATCTTAGTCCTGTAAATCCAGCAGTCTTTGAAAAACTTCTAAATTCAATTGCAACTTCTTTTGCTCCATCTATTTCATATATACTATGTGGTATATCATTTTGTGTAATAAATGCTTCATATGCAGAATCATATAGAATAATAGATTTATTTTCTCTTGCATAATCTACCCATTTTTTTAGTTCTTGCTTATCTAAAACTGTTCCTGTTGGATTGTTTGGAAAACATAAATAAATCATATCTACTTTTTGTTTTGGTAATTCTGGTTTAAAATCATTTTCTGCTGTAACTGGCAAATATACAATATTTTCATAAGTTCCTTTTTCTTGATTGAATTTTCCACTCCTTCCTGACATAACATTTGTATCTAAATATACTGGATAAACTGGGTCTGTTATTGCAACAGTATTTTCCTTTGCAAAAATATCAACTATATTCCCTGTATCACATTTTGCTCCGTCTGATACAAAAATCTCATCTTGTTCTATATCAATTCCTCTTACTTTGTAGTCATTTTTAACTATTGCATTTCTTAGGAAATCATATCCTTGTTCTGGTCCATATCCTCTAAAACCTGTTTGTGTTCCCATTTCATCTACCGCTTTGTGTAGAGCTTCTATACATGCTTTAGGTATTGGTCTTGTTACATCACCTATTCCCAATTTAATTACTTTTTTATCTGGATTTTCTTCAGTATATTTTGCTACCTTTTTTGCAATCGTTGAAAATAGGTAACTATCTTGCAATTCTAAAAAATTCTCATTTATATAACTCATTTTCATTTTCCTTTCTATATTTATTATACTATAATAATTGGAGATTTTTTATACTAATTCTCCTTCGAATACAGTAGTTGCAGGTCCTGTCATATATACATGATTATCTTCTTCATTCCATTCTATATACAAATTTCCGCCTAACAATTCTATTGTTGCTTTTCTATCTGTATAACCATTGATATTACAAGCAACTAGTGTTGCACAGGCTCCTGTTCCACAAGCTAGGGTTTCTCCTGCACCTCTTTCCCATACTCTCATTTTAATATTATTTTTATCTACAATTTCTGCAAATTCTACATTTATACGTTTTGGAAATACTTTATCTATTTCTAATACTTTTCCATATTTTTCAACATCAAATTTTTTTACGTCTTCTACAATAGTAATTGCATGTGGATTTCCCATTGATACACAAGTCATATTAAAATCTTTTCCCTGTGCCATTACCATTAAATTTTTAACTGGATTTTCTTCTGTATTTACAGGTATTTTGTTTGGTTCAAATATTGGCTCTCCCATATCAACTCTTGCTGTATCTACTTTTCCATCTTTTACATTTAATTTTAAATATTTGATACCTGCTAATGTTTCAATAGCAACTTCTGTCTTGTTTGTTAATCCTTTATCATATACAAACTTTCCTACACATCTTATGCCATTTCCACACATTTCTGCTTCACTTCCATCACTATTAAACATTCTCATTTTGAAGTCAGCAATATCACTTTTACAAATTAAAATTAGTCCATCTGAGCCTATCCCAAAGTTTCTATTGCTTACAAAACGAGCTAGAGAAGATGGCTCATTGATATCCTGATGGATGGCATCAATATATACATAATCATTCCCTAGCCCATTCATTTTTGTAAATTTTATCATTTTTGTCACCTCTTAAGGTAATTATATTTATAACAAAACATAGTTATGTTTTATTGTTTTTAGTCTATCATATAAACTCCTTAAGGTCAAGTATTATAATGTACCTGTTCCTAGTTTTTCTAATTTTTGATTTACAACTCTTTGTAATAACTCATTCTCTGGTAATTTCAATTCTGCATCATGTGCCATAATTTCTTGTGCTACAACTTGTACTTTCTTCAAGATTGCCATATCTTCAAATAGATTTGCAATTTTGAATTCTGGTAGTCCATGTTGCATTGTTCCAAAAAAATCTCCACTTCCTCGTAGTTCTAAGTCTTTTTCTGATATTACAAACCCATCATTTGTTTCACACATAACTTTCATTCTTTTTCTAATAGTTTCACTATTTCCTTCATATTTTAAAATACAATATGATTGATATTCTCCTCTTCCAACTCTACCACGTAATTGATGCAATCCGGGCTAGCCCAAATCTTTGTGCATCTTCAATTACCATTATATTACTATTAGGTACATCAACTCCTACTTCAATTACAGTTGTTGAAATTAAAATATCAATTTCATGATTTTTAAATTTTAGCATAATTTCGTCTTTTTCTTTCTGTTTCATTTTTCCATGTAAATATGAAATACGATATTCTGGAAAGATTTCTTTTTGATATTTTTCTGCCAATTCTATAACAGATTTTAAATTGTTGTCTTCTCCTTCTTCAACTAATGGACAAACAATATATGCTTGTCTTCCTTCTTGAATCTGTTTTTTTATAAAATTATCTACTCTTTCTTGCATATGTTTTGATACAGCAAAGGTTTGTATTTTCTTTCTATTTGGTGGTAATTCATCTATAATAGAAATATCCAAATCTCCATATAAAATTAGCGCTAATGTTCTTGGGATTGGAGTTGCAGACATAACTAAAGTATCTGGATTTTGTCCTTTTTTTGTTATTTTATTTCTTTGTCTAACACCAAATCTGTGTTGCTCATCTGTTACAACTAGTCCTAAGTTTTTAAATTCAACATTATCTTCTAAAACTGCATGTGTTCCAATTAAAATATCGATTTCTCCATCTTTTAATCTTTGCAAAATATCTTCTTTTTTCTTTTTAGTTATTCCAGAAATTAGTAATTCACATTTTATTTCTAGTCTTGAAAATATTTTTTCAAAATTTTCTAAATGCTGGGTTGCTAAAATAGCAGTGGGTGCCATAATGACTGCTTGATATCCACTTTTTACTGCTTTATATGCAGCACACATAGCAATTGCTGTTTTTCCTGAACCTACATCTCCTTGTAATAATCTATTCATCATTTTAGGTGATTCCATATCTTTTTCAATCTCGTTTAAAACTCTTGATTGTGCATTTGTTAATGTAAATGGAAATTGTTCTATCATTTCTGAAATTTTATGTTTTCTAGAAAATGCAATTCCTTTTATTTTTTCTTTATCATAATATTTTAATTTTAACAATGCTAGTTGTGTCATAAGTAATTCTTCAAATACTAGTCTTGTTCTTGCTTTTTGAAAGTCTTGTAATTCTTTTGGAAAATGAATATTTTTAGTTGCTTGATTTATTGATAATAGTGAATATTTTTTTAATAAATACTCTGGCAAAGTTTCTGAAATATTTCCATATACTTCACTTATAGCATTTTCCATAATTTTCCTTATTACATTTTGAGAAAGATTATATGTTAATGGATATATTGGAACAATTCTTCCTGTGTTTTGCGTAGTCCCATATTCGTCAAATACTGGAGACATTATTTGTATTTTTCTATATTTTCTATCTATTTTTCCATACATACGGTATTTTTGTCCTATTGAAAATTTAGATTTCAAGTATGTTTGATTAAACCATACTGCTTCAGCGTTTGCTGTTTCATCCCCTATCATTAGTTTTTGCATTGTTTTTCTTCCAAATCGAGTTTCCACAATTTTACTGGTTGCTACAACTTCTATTAAAGCTTCTTCACCATCAACACATTCAAATAATGTCTTTGGTTTACTTCTATCTTCATAATTTCTTGGATAATATGTAATTAAGTCTTGTAATGTGAAAATTCCTAGTTTATTTAAAAGTTCTGCTCTGTTTGGTCCAACACCTTTAATATATTTGACATCTTTTTTTAAATCAACCATTATTTACTCCTCTATATGATTTTTGCTACTTCAAAATTTAATGAATCTGCACTAACTAATTTTAAATTTATTCCTTCTATTTCTCCTTGTATTGCTTCGTTTATAGATGTACTATGTAAATGTCCATAAATACACATTTTTATATCATATTTTTTCATAATCTTTATAAATGGTGATTCGCTATTGTTTTGCAAATTAAAACTTGTAATTGGTGGATAATGCATACATACAATAATTGGCTTATCACTGCCATATTTTTCGATACCATCTTTTATTGATAGTTCTAGTCTAATTACTTCTCTATTTACAATTTTCTTATCTTCTTCTTCCAAAGATTGTGTCCAGCCCCTTGTTCCTACTATAATATATCCATCACAAAAATAACTATTATTATGCAAAAAATCTATTGATGCAAATTTATTTTCTTTTATAAAATTTCGCATTTTATTGATAGTTGACCACCAGTAATCATGATTTCCTTTTAATAGTAATTTCTTTCCAGGTAATTGTTGTAAATAGGCAAAATCAGCAATACAATTTTCTAAATACATTGACCATGAAAAATCACCTGGTAACAACACAGTATCCTTTTCAGTAACTTGTTTTTTCCAACTTTCTTTGATTTTTTCTTCATAATCTTCCCAATTATCGCCAAATATACTCATTGGTTTATTCTCTTGAAAAGATAAATGTAAATCACCTATTGCAAATATTGCCATTTTTACTCCTTTCCTATAGCTTATAATTGAAGATTAGGAATTGCATTTAAGCTTAAATCATCTATTTTTCCAGCTATATAGTTATAATAACCTGCAGAGCCTATCATTGCTGCATTATCTGTACATAATTTTAGGTCTGGCATATATACTTTTATTTCTTGTAGATTTAAAAATGCTTTTCTAATATATGAGTTTGCTGATACTCCTCCTGCTAAAGCTATTGTTTTTATTCCTGTTAGTTCAATCGCTTTTCCGTATATTTTCAATTAAAATTTCTGTTACTGTTTTTTGAAAACTAGCACATAAATCTGCCTTATTAATATCTGGATTTTTATGATGTAAGTTTATTACTGCTGTTTTTATTCCACTAAAGCTAAAGTCTAGATTTTCAAAATGTGTTTTTGGAAATTGAATATTTGGACTTCCTTTTTGTGCTAATTTGTCAACTTTTGGTCCTCCTGGATACCCTAGTCCAACTACTCTTGCAATTTTGTCAAAAGCTTCTCCAATTGCATCATCTCGTGTTTTTCCTAAGACTTCAAATTCACAATAATCTTTTACATACACTATTTGTGTATTTCCTCCTGACATCATCATACATAGAAATGGAGGTTTTAGTTCTCTATATGTAAGATAATTTGCTGCAATATGTCCTTGGATGTGATTTACTCCTACTAATGGTTTTTGAATAGCAAAACTAAGAGCTTTTGCATAGGAAAGTCCTACTAATACTGCCCCGACAAGTCCTGGACCATACGTTGGAGAAATTACATCAATATCGTTAAATGTTAAATTTGCTTCTTTTAATGCTTTTTTGGTTACACGAGAAATTGCCTCTATATGATTTCGAGAGGCAATTTCAGGCACAACTCCTCCATATTTTTCATGGATTGGGATTTGTGTGTCTATGATATTAGATAAGATTTCTCTTCCATTTCTTATTACAGCTACTGCGGTTTCGTCACAGCTTGATTCAATTCCAAGTGTTATTATATCTTTCATACTTTTTCCTTTTCTATATTCCAAAAATCATCTGAGCTAAACTTAAAATTCCATTACTAACTGACTGTATCGCAGGTGTTATAATTGTTCCTGCTATTCCTGTTAGCCAGATTAACACAAATACAATATAAAAAATTTGCTCATTATTTATAAACCATTCTTTTGCTTTGTATGGTAAAAATGGTATTAGCACTTTTGATCCATCTAGTGGTGGTAGTGGAATTAAATTAAAAACTCCTAACCCTATATTTATTGATATTGTAGCAGATATAATTAGTATAACTGCACTTCCAATTGTAGATGTTAAAAATGCTAAACTTGCAAATTTATATATAGCACAATATATCAATGAAAAGACAAATGCTAAAACAAAATTCATAAGTGGTCCTGCTATTGAAACAATTGCTTCTCCTTTTTCCATTGACATTTTTCTTGTATAATTACTAGGATTTACATGTACTGGTTTTCCCCATCCAAATCCTGCAACTAGTAACATTAATCCACCTATTGGGTCTATATGGTCTTTTGGATTTAAGCTAAGTCTACCTTCTCTACGTGCTGTGTCATCGCCTAATTTGTCAGCTGCAAATGCATGTGCAAATTCGTGGAAAGTTATTGCTACAAGCACTCCCGGTATACTAATTAGTAAACTATATAATTGAGATGGATTTGCTAAGTATTGTAAAACTCCTATCAATATTAGTATCCCAACAATTATATATAATGTTCTTTTATCAAATGAGAAATTGAACATATTTTCCTCCTATAAATAAAATTTATTTTCAGTTTTTTAATACAAGTTATACTCGATATATTTTATAAGTCATTATCCAGTGATTTTTCATCCATTTCATTTTTCATTTTTTCTATTTTATTTTTATCTGACATAGCATATGGTTCTTTGTTTCTCTGTTTTGCTTTTTCTATTTCAATAGTTTTTACTGGTTGTCCTAAAAAATATTTTCCACTATAAGATATTCTGTCTATAAATTGATTATGTCTGTCTACTGTATCTATTTCTTTGTTTGTTGACATTTTTTCTGGTAATAATTTTGGCTGTTTTGAAATGAATTTATTTATAACTGGTATTTTTTTCAAAATTTCTAAAATTTTTTGCTTTATATTCAATTTATCGTCTTTTTCATTTTGTTCAGTACTTGGTGGTACAAATAATGGTATTGCTTGCGTTGTGTTATCTTTATTTTTTTCATTAAGTATCTCCTCTATTTGTGCAATATTATTTATCTTTACTCCATAGTCACTTTCAAATATTTCTACTGCTTTGTCTAATAATTCAGTAATTGATATGTTTTTTCCATTTAATGAATATATCATATATTTTTTATATAATTTGCTAAATTCTTCATTGCTTTGTAAATATTCTGATAGTTTTGTTCCTTGTGCATTTAAAAGGCCTAATTCCATTTCTAAAATATTGTTAAAAGCATTGATATTGGAATTATAACATTGCTGTTCAGTTATATTTTCATTTTTCTCAAAAAAGTCTGTATCTATTATTTTTATATTTTCTTTTTGTTCGTCCCACATTATACTTCCTTGATTTAAATCTTTAATTAGGATTTTATCTGATGCCAACCTTGTTAAATCACTTTCTGCCTTTTTTATTGCTAATTGCAATTTTTGTATTTCTATTTGTTTTATAGTATCAGATAGTTTAGTACCTTTTACATATTCCATTGTATATGCTTGAAATTTTCCATCTATTTTTACTCTTTTTTTAGGAAATATGCAAGTATCATTTTGTATTCCAATTAAATTAGAAAAATCTTCTTCATTGTACATTTCTAGTCCTTTTTCATTTAATGCTTTTATTACTAAATCTTCTCTATATTCATATACTATTGAGCAAGCTCCTCTACCTATTTGTGGCATTTTCTTTAGTTTTTCAGAACTTATATCTATATCTTCCATATTTCCTCCTTTGTTTGTCAATGCATGATTGTGTTTAAGTATACAGTTACATAAATATGTCAACATAGAAATTGCAATTCATCTCACTACCTTAGAGGTAGGAGACTTCTTGCCTAGATAAGTTAAAATAAATCTTAGCACTTTATCTACTTCTATCATCTTTATCTTGTATAAATGATTGATATAATCTTCTTAATTGTTCACCAGTAATATTTATCACTTTTCCACCTTTAGGATTAATTTTTTCATCACCAAATACAACCCAAATAACATTTCTAACTGTTTCTCCAGGCATAGGTGCTTCTCCATCTGTAAATATTATTTTGTTTGGTACTCTTCTTGAAAAAGCTCCGACTGTTGCATTAAAATCAGTTCCTCCACCTATTGGGAAACTCATATTATCTATATCTTCTGTTTTTTTTAGCTCTGTAAATCCGTGAAATTCCGTGTTAAAACATCCTACTTTAACTTTAGAATTATCTAAAATATTTTTACATTCTCTTAAAAAATTCTTTAATAGCACTTCACTTACTGATCCACTTGTATCTAATAATATTTCTGCCTCTGGTATTGGAAGTTGCTCAACTCTATATCTAAAATATCCATTTCTCATTCTTGCATTTTTCCTTGTATATTCTTCATCATACCTTATTGCTTGTCTTAACAATTTTCTCCAATCAATTAATGGAGTTGCTATTCCAATATCAAATAACCTTTTCCCTTCTCTTTGTATTCCATCTCCTGCTTCGTGTGATGACTTATTGGCTAATTCTCTACTTAATTCCTGTAATTGTTTTCTTCTTTCTATTTTATTTTGTTTAAAAGTTTCTCTTTCACCCTGTTCAGCAAATTTTGATCTTTCTTCGGCTTCTCTTTTCTCTTTTTTTACTTTTTCTTCTCCTTCTGTCCTTTCCTTTTTTTCTTTCTTTTTTGTTTGGCTTTGTTGTTCTTTTTTTCTTTCTTCTATTGCCTTATCCCATAATCTATGTGTGTCATGTCCAACATCTGTTTCTTCCTGTTGACTTTGAGAATCTTGTCCTTGTTGACTTCCTTGTTTTTGTTGTCCTTGATTATTTTGACTATTCTGCTGTCCTTGACTGCCTTGTGAGTTTTGTTGTTCTTGACCAATTTGACTATTCTCTTGTCCTTGACTGCCTTGCGAGTCTTGTTGTCCTTGATTTACTTGTTTGCTTTGCTGTTCTTGTTGTTTCTTTTCTTCTAATAGTTTATTGTACATTTCCTCTGCATCATAATTTATCGCCTCTGGAATATCTATACCATATTTTACAGTTTTTAATTCACCATTTACTTCTATTGTTTTCTCTGGCATTTCTAATCCATCTTGTTGTAACAGAGCATTTATTACTGCATCTGTTGCAGTATTCCAACATTTCTTATCTTTTTCATCAATTCTAAGTATGTGTTCAAATGCTACGTGACATACCTCGTGAGCAAATATAAAAACTTGTTGCTTTTCTGACAAACCATCTAAAAATTCAGGATTATACAAAAGTACTTTTCCATCTGTTCCTGCTGTTGCTATATCTTTACTAGCTTGAATTTCAAGCTTTGCTATTACACTTCCAAAAGTTGGGTACTTTATTAGAAGTTTTCTTTTTATGCTATCTATGTTTGTACTCATATATCCTCCTTTACTTTTATTTTAATTTATCTTCTTCTACTTCTCTTGCTAAATATTGTTGATATGTTTCATTTATCTTTTCATAAGCTAATATTCCACTATGTGCAGTTCCTTGAGCTTCGTGACAGCTATGTTCACCTGCTATTCTTTTTTCAGTTTCTTCTTGTTCCTGCATTATTATTTCTTGTAATTGTTCTAGTCTTTCTTCATCTCCACATGTCCATTGCACTTCAAACTTCTTACATATTTCTGCTCCTAGTTTCTTTGCAAATTCTCTTATCTTTGGCATATTATCACTATCTACTGCGACTAATCCAGATACTGTCGCTAGCTTTCTTCCTAAATCCATTTCTTCTAGTTCTTCTTGTGTGTAATTTCCTTTTAACACATCTTCAATAGTTATTGTTG
>CANQWU010000043.1 GCA_947627605.1 uncultured Clostridia bacterium | reverse complement strand
TTATTTGGAAAATTAACAGAAGAAAGTTATTCTTGGTCAATAGGAAATATTACAAATGAAGATATTATGATAAAAGAGACAACTAAGCGCAATGACCCCGTGTATGATGAAATATTAGAAAAGCTTTTAGATGAAAATTAATTATTTTTACTTTATTAATGATTTATGTTTACAAAAAAATAGCAAGTGAATTACACAAATCTTTCGAGATAGTAGATTTTTGTGTTATCAAATTATATAATCAAGTTAATGTATTTATAAACTTTTGCTTTTTTGATATAATTTAGTCAGAAAAGTAGTAAATTATAGAGGAGATTAAGTAATGAAAAAATAACACTATGTGTACTGAAACAAAAAGTTGGAGAGTATAAATTAGGCTACTAATTTTAAAATAATTTACTTTCCGTCCTTTTTGTGATATACTAATTTACAATAATGAATAAAAGGGGGAGAATGTGCATGAAAAGGAAAACAAAAATAATACTTTTCATCATTGCTATTTTGGTAATAGTATGTATAGCAGCAATAGCATTCATGGTTACATCTGATTTAAAACAAGAAGAAAAATTAGGAAAGGAGATAGATTCATTATATGCTTTATTAAACAACTATCCACTTGATTATGAATCTTTGGACAAACAATTGTCTACCACTATTACTACGGATGATTATGCAAAAGTAGAAAAGGCTATAAAAGATTATTCTGGAGATTTTGTAAAATGTATGAAACAATTTGACACTTTAATAAATGATGACACTCTAATAAATGCAGTAAATGTTGAGAATATCAAGGAAGATGGCCCAGATTTTACTAATACAAAAAAGAAATTAAGCGAAGCTAAAACCTCTTTAGATACAATTCTAACTAATTTTTCTGGTTATCTTACAGAAGAAGTTGCCTTATCTTATATAAAAGATATTAAATTAGACGAATATTATACAGACCTTTATAAGCAATATGCACTTGGAGATAATTTATCTGAAATGGAATCAGCTAGAGATGAAATTGTAAAAAATTTAAATGATGTTAAAGCCTTGATAGAAAATGAAGAAGAAACTGTTGATTTCCTTGTAAAAAACAAAGGAAGTTGGGAAATTGAAAATGATCAGTTAGCATTTTATTCAGAATCATTAAACGACCAATATAACGATATAATAGCAAAAATAAAAGAAATGGAATAAACATTTATTTCTTTTCAAACTGTTGACAAAGTAAAAAAATTGTCAACAGTCTTAAATAATATGATTAATTGAATCATATTATTTTTTTATGTTGTTCTCTTTTTGTAATTCATCTAAAAATTTTTGAGTGGCTTTAGAAAATACTTGATATTTTTTCCATACTATAACTAAGTTAGCCTTAATATTAGGCACAATAGGTTTAAAACATAAGTTACTATCATCTGTTAAATTGATTAGTTTATCAAAAGCTAAAACATACCCAAATCCTTCTTCTACAAATAAAGAAGCATTATAAACCAAATTGTAAGTTGCAACAATATTTAATTTTTCAAAATTTTCTCCAAACCATTCAAAAAAGTCATTATTATCAAGAGATTGTTTTGAACATATAAGTGGAATATTAAAAAGTTCTTTTGAGTCTATGTGTTCTTTTTTGGCTAAAGGACTATCTTTTCTCATTAAAAGTCCCCAAGTGTCATAAGTAGGTAATTTAATATATCCATATTTTTTTATGTCAGAAGGCTCAATTAAAATACCAAAGTCAATAAGACCTTTATCCAATTTTTCTAAAACATCATCACTATCACCACTAAAAAGATGATAATGAATATTAGGATATTGTTTTTGTAATTTGCTACTTACTTTTGCAATAGTTCTTATTCCATCAGTTTCTCCAGCACCAATATAAATATCTCCAGAAATTGATTCATCATCTGATTTTTTTAATTCTGCTTCTGTTTTATCAACTAAATTTACAATTTCTCCAGCTCTTTTGCGAAAAAGTATGCCATCTTCTGTAAGTGTAATTTTTCTTTTGCCTCTAATAAATAACTTCTTTCCGATTTCATCTTCTAATTCCATAAGTTGTTTTGAAAGAGTTGGCTGTGTTATATGTAAAGATTCGGCAGCAGCAGTTATATTTTCTTCTCTTGCAACAGCTAAAAAATACTTTAAAAGCCTAAGCTCCATCTTATAAACCTCCTAAAAAATCTAAAAATATTATAGTATTTTTTATTATTCCTGTCAACTATGGTAAACTATTCAAAATAAGTATTGGCTATTTATTAAAAAACAGTATATAATAAAACCAACAAAAGAAAGATAAGAATAAAAGGAGGTATAAAAGTGGATAAAGAAGATAAAACAGAAGAACTAATCCAAAACTTACAGGATGCAGGTGGAAATAGCGAAATAGTAAAAGAATTTTCAAAATTATTAAAGGAAAAGCAAATGGATAAAATATTTATATTACTTTCTAAATATAGGAGTTCTTTACTTGAATCATTGCATAAAAATCAAAAAGAAATAGATATTTTAGATTATTTGATTCTTGATTTAAAGCAACAAAATCTATGAAAGGAGAAGAAATTATGAAAAATAAAATAGTTATATTTGTAGTTTTAATCTTAATTATAATGTGTATTGTAATAGGGGTTATATATTATAAAAATAAAGAACAAAGTAAGGAGAGTGAAAAAGAAATGTCAAGTAGTAATTCTCAAAATATTGTGCAAGATTATGATAATGATGGCAATGATAAAAATGAAATAAATTCAATGGTAGCAAATAGTGATAATACTAATTTTAATTTTGAAACAAGAACAGTAAAGCTAAATAGTGGTTATGAAATGCCTTTAAATGGTATCGGAACATATAGTTTAACAGGAGATATTTGCTACAACGCTATTACAAGTGCTTTAAATTCAGGAGTTAGACTAATAGATACAGCCTATATGTACGGAAATGAAGAAGAAATAGGTAGAGCAATTAGAGATTCAAATGTTCCAAGAGAAGAAATATTTGTAATTACAAAAATATATCCAACTCAATATGATAATCCAGAAGAAGCAATAGAAATGGCTTTTGATAAATTAGGATTAGATTATATTGATATGATGCTTCTTCATCATCCTGGAACAAATGATGTAAAAGCATATAAGGCAATGGAAAAATATGTAAAAGAAGGAAAGATACATTCATTAGGTTTATCTAATTGGTATGTAGAAGAATTAGAAGAATTTTTACCACAAATAGAAATAATGCCAAGTCTTGACCAAAATGAAATACATCCATATTATCAAGAAAATGATGTTATTCCATATATTCAAAGCAAAGGTATTGTAGTGCAAGGTTGGTATCCATTTGGTGGTAGAGGACACACAAGCGAAATTCTAGGAGATGAAACAATTAGTAAAATTGCTGAAAATTATAATGTATCATCAGCACAAGTTATTTTAAGATGGAATTTACAAAAGGGTGTTGTAGTAATACCTGGATTAAGTAATCCAGACCATATAAAAGAAAATACTGATATTTATGGATTTGAATTAACTGATGAAGAAATGAATCAAATAAATTCATTAGATAGAAATGAAAAACACGATTGGTATTAAAATATATTAGAAAGGGTTGAAAAGAATGAATAAAAAGATAATTATTGTTGGAATTGTCATATTAATTTTAGTTGTATTAGCAGGAGCTGCAACTATTGTTATAAGTCAAAATAAAACCGAGGAAAATGAAAACAATGCATTAAACAATACTAATAACACAGAAAATAATCAAATGGAAAACCAAGTTATAAATGAAACTGAAGAAAATGCTACAATAAATGTACCTAATACAAGCCAAGGAAATATACAAAATACAAATGTAAGTAATTCTAAAAAGTCATTGGTAATATATTATTCAAGAAGTGGAAATACAAAGCAAATTGCAGATTATATTGGAGAAAAAACAGGATCAGATGTAATTAGATTAGAAACAGTAAAAACATATCCAAGTGATTATGATGAAATGTTAGATTATGCTCAAGAAGAACAAAGAAATGGAGAAAGACCAGAAATAAAAAATAAGAATATTAACACCAAAGATTATGACACAATATTTTTAGGTTATCCTATTTGGTGGGGAGATATAGCAACACCCGTTTATACATTTTTAGACGAATATAATTTATCGGGTAAAAAAATTGCACCTTTTGTAACATCAGGAAGTTCAGGATTGTCAGGAACACCAAGTGATATAAAAAGAGAAGAACCAAATGCAGAGATTTTAGATGCAATGTCTATTACATCATCTACTTTAAATAATTATAAGTCATTAACAGATAACTGGTTATCTAAATTAGGATTTTAAATTATATATTTATTAAATAAATTAAAAAAGAGAGGGTAAAGAAAGATGGAAGAAAAATTAAATTTAAGTATGGAATGGGATAAAACATTCCCAAAAAGTGAAAAAGTAAATTATAGAAAGGTAACATTTCACAATAGATATGGAATTACATTAGTAGCTGACCTTTATGAACCAAAAGAATATGAAGGAAAATTACCAGCAATAGCAGTATGTGGACCTTTTGGAGCAGTAAAAGAACAAGCAAGTGGATTATATGCTCAAACTATGGCAGAAAGAGGCTTTTTAACAATAGCATTTGATCCATCATATACAGGAGAATCAACAGGAACACCTAGATATATGGCTAGTCCTGATATTAACACAGAGGATTTTCAAGCAGCAGTAGATTTCTTATCAGTTCAAGATAATGTTGATAGTGAGAAAATAGGAATTATAGGAATTTGTGGATGGGGTGGAATGGCTTTAAATGTAGCAACACTTGATACAAGAATTAAAGCAACAGTAACATCTACAATGTATGATATGACAAGAGTAAATGCAAATGGGTATTTTGATGATGGAGATAATGAAGAGACAAGATACAACATGAAGGTTGCTTTAAACAAACAAAGAATAATAGATTATAAAAATGGAATTTATGAATTAGGTGGAGGATGTTTAGAACTTCCTGTACCAGAAGATGTTCCATTTTATGTTAAAGATTATAGTGAATACTACAAAGGAAGAGCTTATCATTCAAGAAGTCTAAATTCAAATGGAGGATGGAATAAAATTGGCTGTATGTCATTTATCAATCAACCAATACTAAAATATAGCAACGAAATTCGCTCAAGCGTTTTAATGATACATGGAGAAAAAGCTCATTCTTGTTATTTTAGTAAAGATGCTTATAAAAATATGATTACAAATAGCAAATATGTTGATAATAAAGAACTTATGATTATTCCAAATGCTGTTCACACAGATTTATATGACAATATGGATATGATACCATTTGATAAAATAGAAGCATTTTTCAAAGATAACTTGAAATAAGTAAATGATATTTGGTATTAAGTAAAAGGTAGATTAAAAAATATCTGCTTTTTGAGTTATAATCATTTCGATAAATTACAAATTGTGTAAGTTAGATAAATAGTAAGTTACAGATTAATTTGTATATAAAAAAAGAAAAAAGAGACTAAAATAGAGATAGAACATATAATACAGGTAGAGGTATTGAGATATGAAAGACTGTGAATTTGTAACTTTTATTTCTATATTGGCTTGCAGTATTGCTAAAAATAAGACACAAGAAGAAATAAATATCTTGTCTGTCTTTTTTAGTCAGCTTCGGAGACACATTAGCGACTTTGTCTACTTTAGATACAGATAAATTATAATAAGTTAAATTACAATTTATATAACTATTTAATAGATTATCAAAAAAATATGATAATCTTTTTATTTTTTTCTTAAATATATTGACAAACTGTTACAACTGTTATAATATACATATAACAGTCGAAACAAAAGGAGAATTAGA
This sequence comes from uncultured Clostridia bacterium, assembly GCA_947627605.1. Classification (GTDB taxonomy): domain Bacteria; phylum Bacillota; class Clostridia; order TANB77; family CAG-508; genus CAG-269. The sequence goes on along the minus strand of CANQWU010000043.1, from coordinate 7,084 downwards.
TATGGATATTATTATAAGCAATAGCAGTAATCAGCCTATTTTTGAGCAAATAAAACAAGCTATCAAAAAAGCAATAGCAAGTAATGAACTAAAAGAAAATGAAATGTTACCATCAATAAGAAGTTTAGCACAAGATTTACGAATTAGTGTAATGACAGTGAAAAGAGCCTATGATGAATTAGAGCAAGAGGGATTTATAAAAACAATTCATGGAAAAGGAAGTTTAGTTGCAGCTAAAAATATTGAATTATTAAGAGAAGAACAATTGAAAGAGATTGAAGGATATATTGATAAAATCGTCTTAATATCTAAATCGTCTAATATAAGTAAAAAAGAAATATTAGAAACTTTTGAATATTTATGGGAGGATAAATAAATGGAAAATATATTAGAAGTTAAAAATCTATGTAAAAAATATAAAGGATTTGAATTGCAAAATGTTAATATTACATTACCAAAAGGAATGATTATGGGCTTTATTGGTGAAAATGGAGCAGGAAAAACGACTACAATTAAAGCAATTTTAGATATTATAAAAAACTATACAGGTGAAATAAAAATATTTGGACTTGACAATAGGAAAGAAGATAAAAAAATAAAAGAAGATATTGGAGTAGTATTAGACGATATGTTCTTTCCAGAAATTCTTACACCAAATGATATAAATACTATTATGAAAAATATTTATAAAAATTGGGATTCTCAATTATATTTCAAATACTTAAATGACTTTACATTACCTAATAATAAGCCAATAAAAACACTTTCCAAAGGTATGAGAAAAAAGCTAGAAATAGCAACAGCAATTTCACATCACCCCAAATTACTAATACTTGATGAACCAACAGCAGGACTTGACCCAATAGCAAGAAACGAAGTAATAGATATTTTTCAAAATTTTATTCAAAATGAAGAATGTTCTATATTTATATCCACTCATATAACAACAGATTTAGAACATATTGCAGATTATATTACTTTTATAAACAATGGTAAAATTGTATTATCAAAAAACAGAGAAGAATTACTAGAAGAATATGGCATTTTGAAATGTTCTCAAGAAGAATTTGAAAAGATAGATAAAAAAGACTTTATTAAATATAAAAAGAATAAATATCAATATGATGTTTTAGTTGAAAACATAAAAGAATTTAATAAAAAGTATCAAGTAAATACAATAGATAAAATAACACTTGAAGAACTTATGATTTTAATGGTTAAGGGGGAAAAGTAATGTTAGGTTTTATAAAAAAAGATTTACTAATGATTAAAAGTAATATTAAAATTTTAGTAATTTTATTATTTATATATGTTATAATGGCTTTTCAAGGACAAATGGATTTATCATTTTTAATACCATTTATAAGTGTAATGATAATGATGTCAACATTTAGCTATGATACTTTTAATAAATGGGAAGCTTATGCAGTAACATTACCAAATGGAAGAAAAAACAGCGTAAAAGCAAAATATTTAGCAACAATAATACTTATTAGTATAACAACTATAATTATAGCTATACTATCTTTTATAATTTCTTATGCAAAAACTAATATAATAGATTTTGAGAATATTATAGGAACAACATTTGGATCTTTATTTGCTACAATTTTATTACAATCACTAATATATCCAGCAATGTATAAGTTTGGCCCAGAAAAAGCAAGAATTGGATTAATGGTAATAATATTTAGTGTTGCAATTATTGGAGGATTTATTGCAAATTATATCGACCTTTCAGCAGTTATAAAGATATTAGAATATATAGGTGCATATTGGATAATAATATTTACTATAGCTATGATTTTAATGTTATATGTATCATATAAAATATCAGAAAAAATTTACTTTAAAAAAGAATTTTAAAATTGTAAAATGATATGAAGAAAAAAGCAATTTAAAGATTATTTGCTAATTATTGATTTTTATGGTAATATAAATAAAAAATTTAAAGGAGGATTTTTTAATGAGAAAAAATATAAAAACAACAGAGGCAATATTTCCAATGCCAGTTTTAATGGTTGCAACATACAATGAAGATGGAAGTGTTGATGTAATGAATGCTGCATGGGGAACGATGCTATCTAGAAACCAAGTTATATTAAACTTAACAGAAACTCATAAAACTGTTAAAAATATCAAAGAAAGAAAAGCATTTACAGTAAGTATTGCAGATAGCAAACATATTGTAGAAGCAGACTACTTTGGAATGGTATCAGGAAACGATACACCAAATAAATTTAATAATAGCGGATTATCAGTAACAAAATCAAAAAATATAGATGCACCAATTATAAATGAATTTCCAATTTGTTTTGAATGTGAATTTATAGAATATCAAGCAGACGAATATGGAGCAGGAGTTATTGGAAAAGTAGTTAATGTTACTGCAGATGAAAATGTAATGAATGGAGACAGTGTAGATATTTCGAAAGTAAATGCAATAGCATTTGATCCATATACACATGGATATTATAAAGTTACTGAAAGAGTTGGAGAAGCTTTTAAAGATGGATTACAACTAAAAAAATAAAAATACAAGGCAGATAAATATCTGTCTTTTTGACTTACAATATTTATACTAGTAATAGATTTTAAATCTATTGCTTTTTTATAAAGCAAGTATGAGAGGGAAAAATATGAAAAAAATTTTAATTGTAGAAGATGATAAAAAATTAAGACTGGAGGTAGAAAAATTTTTAAATAATAACGGATATATGGCAGAATCATTAGAAGGTTTTGAAAATACCATTCAAGATATTATAAATATAAATCCAGATTTAATATTATTAGATATAAATTTACCAGGGGCAGATGGACAATATATTTGTAAAGAAATTAGAAAACAATCAAATGTACCAATTATCATAATAACAAGTAGAGATAATGAAATAGATGAATTATTAAGTATCAATTATGGTGCAGACCATTATATAACAAAACCATTTAATATACAAATATTACTTGCAAAGATAAGCTCTATATTAAGAAGAAGTAATATGAGAAAATTGCAAGATAAGATTTATACAGAATACTTTACAATAAATTTATCCAAAAGTACTGTAAGTAGAGATAATAAAGAAATCGATTTAACTAAAAATGAACTTAAAATTTTAAAATATTTAACAGAACAAAAAAATAAAATTGTTCCAAGAGAAGAAATAATTGAATATTTATGGGAAAGCGAAAGTTTTATAGATGATAATACTTTAACAGTAAATATAACAAGACTAAGAAACAAGCTAGAAGAATTGAATTTAAAAGAATTACTTGAAACAAAAAGAGGACAAGGCTATATACTTAGAATGGGAGAAAATAATGAAATTTAGTAGTTTTATAAAAGACAAACTATTACAAATAGGTTTAATTATTCTTGGAATTATAACAATAGAAATATTTTTAATTGCATATCTAAATAATAATTTTATTAAAATATATATTCCAATATGTATATTAGGTTTATACTTTGTTTCTATTGTTATAGAATATATAACTAAAAACAAATATTATAAAACTGTTTATAACTTATTAGATGAATTGGAAGATAAGTATTTAATCACAGAAATAATTAAAAATCCTAACTTTATAGAAGGAAAAAAGCTAAAAGATATATTAGAACAAATAGATAAATCTATGCTAGAAAATGTGAATAAATATAAATATTTACAAGACGATTATAAAGAATATATAGAAATGTGGATTCATGAAATAAAAACACCAATTGCTACAAGTAAAATGATAATTGAAAATAATAAAAGCCCAGTAACTAAAAGCATAGATGAAGAATTAGACAAAGTAGAGAATTATATCGAACAAGCATTGTATTATGCAAGAAGTAATACAGTTGAAAAAGATTATTATATTAAGAAGAATAATTTAAAAGATATTGTAAATGAATGTATAAAAAAGAACAAAACAGTGTTAATCAATGAAAAAATATCAATAAATACATATGATTTAGAATTACCTGTAAATACTGATAGTAAATGGGTGGTTTTTATATTAAATCAAATCATACAAAACAGTATAAAATATAGAAAAAGAAGCGGATTATCTAAAATTACAATATTTGCAAAGAAATTCAAGGAAAATATTATATTATACATAAAAGATAATGGACTGGGAATAAAAGATGGTGAAATATCAAGAGTATTTGAAAAGGGGTTTACTGGTACTAATGGTAGAACTTTAGATAAAAAATCTACTGGAATAGGTTTATACTTATGTAAAAAATTATGTGATAAATTAGGAATATCAATAGAATTAGAATCAATTCAAAACGAAGGAACAGAAGTAAAACTAATATTTCCTAATAGCAGTTATATGCAGATGTAAAAGCTTACAAAAATGTAAGCTTTTTGTAAGATAAATCGATGGCAACTATTTTCCAAGGACTATATAATTAAATTAGTCATAAACTTTGGAAGGAGTTATATCATGGAAAATATTTTAGAAGTACAAAATGCAGAAAAATACTATGGAAACAAATCAAATTTAACAAAGGCAATAAATAATATTAGTTTTACTGTAGCAAAAGGAGAATTTTTGGGGATTATGGGAGCTTCTGGCTCTGGAAAGACTACATTATTAAATTGCATTTCTACAATTGATAAAGTAACCTCAGGACATATAATTGTAGATGGTGAAGATATTACAAGACTAAAAGGAAACAAGTTAAATAAATTCAGAAGAGAAAAATTAGGGTTTATATTTCAAGATTTTAATTTATTAGATACCTTGACTTGCTATGAAAACATTGCAATAGCTTTAACAATCCAAAAAGTTAATGTTAAAGAAATCGATAAAAAAGTAAAATTAATTGCAGAAAAACTGGAGATAAAAGACATATTAAAAAAATATCCATATCAAGTATCAGGAGGACAAAAGCAAAGAGTAGCATCAGCAAGAGCAATTATTACAAATCCAAAACTTGTACTTGCAGATGAACCAACAGGAGCATTAGATTCAAAATCAGCAAGGCAACTATTAGAAAATTTTGAATATTTAAACAAAAAATTAGAGGCAACAATTTTAATGGTAACACATGATGCTTTTACTGCATCATATGCTAACAGAATTTTGTTTATAAAAGATGGAAAAATCTTTAATGAATTAATAAAAGGAGCAGATACAAGAAAACAGTTCTTTGAAAAAATAATTGAAGTACAAACACTTCTTGGAGGTGATTTAAATAATGTTATTTAAATTATCTATCCAAAATATGAAAAAGAGTATAAAAGATTATGTAATTTATTTTTTAACATTAGTATTAGGTGTAGCAATTTTCTATATGTTTAATTCATTAGATAGCCAAGAAGCAATGCTTCAAGTATCTCAGTCTACAAGAAATATTATAAAATTAATGATAGGTATTTTAGGATTCGTTTCTGTGTTTGTAGCAGTAGTATTAGGATTGTTAATTGTATATGCAAATAATTTCTTAATCAATAGAAGAAAAAAAGAATTTGGTATATATATGACACTTGGAATGAGCAAAAGACAAATATCAAAAATTATTCTATTAGAAACGATATTTGTGGGAATAATATCGCTTGCAGCTCGGACTTATAATTGGTGTATTTGCATCACAATTTATGTCTATATTAGTTGCAAAACTCTTTGAGGCTGATATGAGTGAATTTCATTTTGTATTTTCAAGTGATAGCTGTATAAAAACTTGTATATATTTTGCAGTAATGTATTTGCTAGTTCTGATTTTTAACACAATGACAGTTTCAAGATACAAACTAATTAATTTATTAAATGCTACAAAAAAAAATGAAACAGTAAAAATAAAGAATCCATTTTTGGCTGTCTTAGTGTTTTTATTTGGTAGCAGTATACTAGGTTTCGCTTACTGGAAAGTAACAGGAGATGTAAGCTCAATGAATACAGCAGAAAAGATACTACCACCTATTCTGATGGGAATTATTGGAACGGTGCTAATCTTTTGGTCATTATCTGGATTTATATTAACTGTGGCTCAAAAAATGAAGATATATCTAAAAGATACAAATATGTTTGTTTTAAGGCAAATAAATAATAAAATCAATACAATGGTTGCAAGTATGAGTGTTATATGCTTAATGCTATTTATGACTATTAGTATTTTATCTTCTAGTTTAGCATTAAGAAATACTATGCAAAGAGAATTAAAAGAAATGACACCAGTGGATTTAAACCTATATAAAACTGCTAATTTGCCAGAAAGTTATATGAAATATGGAGTAGAGCATAGAATAACAAATGAGAAACAAAGGGAAGATTCAAGACATCCTATTAAAGAAACCTTGATAAATAATGGATTAGATATGAATGTATTAAAAGATACTGTTGAAATTGAAATTTATACAGATAATAACTTAACTTGGAAAACATTTTTTGGAGATAAATATTCAGAAATAAAAGAGATGTTTCCAGGACTTCAATACGATAAGGCAGAAGAAATTATTAAAGTATCTGATTATAATAAAATGGCAAAATTATATGGAATAAATGAATATACTTTAAACGATGATGAATATATTGTCCTTTGTGATTTTGATAGTCAAACTCAATTAAGAAATAAAGTATTGGCAAAAGGAAATTATCTTTTAACTATTGCAGGAAAAGAATATAAGTCAAAATATAACGAATGCCAAGAAGGATTTATTATAATGTCAACAAGTCATACAAATACAGGAATCATTTTAGTACCAGATAATTGTCCATTAACAGAAGAAATGAAAGAAATGTATTTATTATCAGCAAATTATAATGCAGAAACAGAAAAGGAAAAGCAAGAAATAGAAACAATATTTTTAGGAAATAGCGATTCTTCAAATCTTATAAAATCATTAAATAATAACGGAATAGAAATAGATGGTTTTACAAAGATTACTTTAATGGAAGCAAGTATTGGTATAGCAACAATAGTAACATTTATAGCTATTTATTTAGGAGTTATATTCTTAATAGCCAGTAGCGCTATTTTAGCACTAAAACAACTAACAGAATCAAGCGATAATAAACAAAGATATACTATTTTAAGAAAAATTGGTTGTGATGAAAAAATGATTAATAAAGCATTATTTAGACAAATAGG
>CANQWU010000042.1 GCA_947627605.1 uncultured Clostridia bacterium | reverse complement strand
AAAAAGCTCGTATGTCACATATATCAATGTGATACGAGCTTTAATTTTTCTTCAACTGTCAAACTTAGGATTATACATCATAACTTGTGACTATTCAAGGGTGAACTAGTCACAAGTTAAAATATTATTTTTAGGGTGAGCTAATCAAAAAATATTGACAGTCAAGAAGATGTCTTAACATGGCATTGTAAGTTTGTTAATTATTATATTTGAAAATACGTTGAAGAATAAAATATTGCAATTTTAAATAATTATTTTGAAAGTATTCTAGCTGCCAGAAAAATTTGAACAAATAATGTTAAATGCTATAAATAATGAAATTCGTATAATTTATTATATAATTATATTGATTTTTGCATAAAAATATAGTATCATTTAATTAGTAGGAAATCTATTTAATTAGATGACTGAGAAGGCTTACTTTTAGTAAGCAGTTATGATTTAGAATGTAGCTTATATAGAAATATATAAGCTACAGTTTTATTAAAATTAAACCATAGGTTTACCTATGGTTTAATTTTAGTTTGAAATATCTCTATCTTTTTAATTATTCTGTTACTTCTGCAACTTCTGTACTGATACGTGTGTCTTGATATTTTTTCATTCCTGTTCCTGCTGGAATTAGTTTTCCTATGATAACATTTTCTTTTAATCCTATTAAGTCGTCTATTTTTCCCTTTACTGCTGCTTCTGTTAAAACTCTTGTTGTCTCTTGGAATGATGCTGCTGATAAGAAGCTTTCTGTTGCTAATGATGCTTTTGTAATTCCAAGTAATACTCTCTTTCCTGTTGCAGGACGTTTTCCTTCTTCAATTGCTTTTTTATTTTTGTCTTCAAACTCATACATATCTATAAGTGAACCTGCAAACATATCTGTATCACCATTATCTTCTATTCTTACCTTCTTTAACATTTGTCTGCCTATAACTTCAATGTGTTTATCATTTATATCAACACCTTGGTTACGATATACTTTTTGTACTTCTGAGATTAGGTATTCATATACTCCTTCTGGTCCCTTAATTGCTAAGATTTCAGCTGGATTGATAGAGCCTTCTATTAATGGTTGAGCTACCTCTACTATATCTCCATCACTTACTTTCATTTTTGAGCCAAATGGGATTGTATATGTTCTTGAATCATCTTTAGATGTAACAATTACTTCTTTCTTTTTCTTTGTTTCTTTAATTTTTACTTTTCCTGCTATTTCTGTAATAATTGCTAGTCCTTTTGGTTTTCTTGCTTCAAATAATTCTTCAACTCTTGGAAGACCTTGTGTAATATCTGCTACACCTGCAACACCTCCTGAGTGAATTGTTCTCATTGTTAGCTGTGTTCCTGGTTCACCAATAGATTGTGCTGCAATTATTCCAATAGATTCTCCTATAGATACTAAGTCTCTTCTTGCTAATCCCATTCCATAACATTTTTGGCATACACCATGTTTTGAATGGCATCCTAATACAGAACGTACTTCTACTCTTTCAATTCCTGCCTCTACAATTTTTTCTGCAATTGGTTCTGTAATCATAGTATTTGTGTCAACTATAAGCTCTTTAGTTTCTGGATTTATAATATCATGTAGAGCAAATCTACCTACTAGTCTTTCTTGTAATTTTTCAATAACTTGATTTCCATCTTTAATATCATAGATAGTAATACCTTCTTCTGTTCCGCAGTCTGCTTCTCTAACTATAATATCTTGTGATACATCAACTAATCTTCTCGTTAAGTATCCAGAGTCTGCTGTTCTTAACGCGGTATCTGAAAGTCCTTTTCTTGCTCCATGTGCTGAAATAAAGTATTCTAGAGCATCTAATCCATCTGCAAATGATGATTTAATAGGAATTTCTACTGCTTTACCTGTTGTACTAGCCATTAGTCCTCTCATACCAGCAATTTGACGTAATTGGTTCATATTACCACGTGCTCCAGATTTAACCATCATATATATTGGGTTTAAGTCATCAAAATTATCTTCCATTGCTTTACTTACATCATTTGTTGCTTCTTCCCAAACTTTTATAACTGCATTATATCTTTCGTCTTCTGTTATTAATCCTCTTGCATATTGTTTACGTATTGTTTCTACTTGTTTGTCTGCATCTTCAAGTATGCCTTTCTTTGCTGCTGGTACTTCTACATCACTCATAGAGAATGTAATTCCTGCTAGTGTTGAATATTTAAATCCTAATGCTTTTATATAGTCAATAACCTCTGCAGATTCCGTTAGTCCATGTAATCTAATGACTCTTTCAATGATTGTTCCCATTGTCTTTTTTACAACTGGGAAGTTAATTTCATATTGGAATGGGTCTTCTTTTCTATCTACAAATCCTAAGTCTTGTGGAATTCCTTGATTGAAGATAATTCTTCCTATACTTGTTTCTATTTTTTTGTATTTCATTTCTCCATCAATTTCTTTACCTATTCTGACAAATATTTTTGCATGAATTCCAACATCATTATTTTCAAATGCCATAATAGCTTCATCTGGATCACGGAAGTAAGAGCCTTCTCCTTTTTCCCCCTCTATAATCATTGTTAAGTAATAACTTCCTAAAATCATATCTAGTCTTGGAACTGCTACTGGTTTTCCATCTTGTGGTTTTAATAGGTTATTAGTTGATAACATTAAATATCTTGCTTCTGCTTGTGCTTCTGGAGATAGTGGTAAATGTATTGCCATTTGATCACCATCAAAGTCAGCATTGAATGCTTCACAAACAAGTGGGTGAAGTTTTATTGCTCTACCCTCTACTAAGACTGGCTCAAATGCTTGAATTCCTAATCTATGTAGTGTTGGTGCACGGTTTAACATAACAGGATGGTCCTTTATTACTTCCTCTAATATTCCCCAAACTTCTGGGTTTAGTCTTTCTACCATTCTTTTTGCATTTTTAATATTTTGAGCTAATCCTCTTCCTACTAGTTCTTTCATAACAAATGGCTTAAATAATTCAATTGCCATCTCTTTTGGAAGTCCACATTGATAAATTTTTAGTTCTGGTCCTACAACAATAACTGAACGTCCAGAGTAGTCAACACGTTTTCCAAGTAAGTTTTGACGGAAACGTCCTTGTTTTCCTTTTAACATATCTGATAATGATTTTAATGGTCTATTTCCTGCTCCTGTTACTGGTCTTCCACGTCTTCCATTATCAATTAGGGCATCTACTGATTCTTGTAGCATACGTTTTTCATTACGTACAATTATTTCTGGTGCACCTAATTCTAATAATCTTTTTAATCTGTTATTTCTGTTTATAACTCTACGATATAAGTCATTTAAATCAGATGTTGCAAAACGTCCACCATCTAGTTGTACCATTGGTCTTAATTCTGGTGGAATTACAGGGATAACTCCCATAACCATCCATTCTGGACGGTTTCCAGAAATTCTAAATGATTCAACTGTATCTAATCTTTTTATAAGTTTTGATTTTTTCTGTTCACTTGATTTTTCAATTTCTTTTTTGATAGAAACTGATAATTTCTCTAAGTCAATTTCTTGTAGCAATTCTCTAATAGCTTCTGCTCCCATTTCTGCTTTAAAGCTATCTTTACCATATTTTTCTTGTGCTTCATGATATTCTTTTTCATTTAACACTTGGCATTTAGCTAATCCTGTGCTTCCTTTATCTGTAACAATATATGATGCAAAATATATTACTTTTTCTAAGTTTCTTGGTGAAATGTCTAACATTGTTGCTATTCTACTTGGAATTCCTTTGAAATACCAAATATGTGCTACTGGAGCAGCTAATTCAATATGTCCCATTCTTTCACGTCTTACTTTTGATTTTGTAACTTCTACACCACATCTATCACATACAATTCCTTTATATCTTACTCTCTTATATTTACCACAATGACATTCCCAGTCTTTTGTTGGTCCAAAAATTCTTTCACAAAATAGACCATCTTTTTCTGGTTTTAATGTTCTGTAGTTTATAGTCTCAGGTTTTTTTACTTCTCCTCTTGACCATTCTCTTATTTGTTCATCTGAGGCAATTCCTATTTTTAATTTGTTAAAAATCTCTAACTCGTCCACTCTTTTTCCCCCTTATATATTTTTGGGTAATTTTAAAACAGTTCAAAAGGACTATCCATCGCGAGTGACAATTCTTTGTTGTCGCCTTTTGACTTTTTAAAATTTATTTAATTATTCTCTACTTATTCTATAATATCATTGTCATTGTCAAGATTATCATCTGCTAGGTCAGAATCAAAAATTTCTTCGTCTCCTTCATCATCTAGTCCATCAAAAAGTTCGTCATCATCTTCTAGCATCATGTCTTCATCTTCCAATGTTTCGTCTATAAAGCCATCTTCAAGGTCTTCTCCATCTTCTGCTGCAAAATCTTCTGCTGATAACATCTTTTTCTCTTGTTCTGGGTCATATTCAATACCATCTTCAATGTTTTCCTTTAATTCTAATTCTTTGTTGTCTTCTGAATATAGACGTACATCTAATCCTAAAGATTGTAATTCTTTTACTAATACTTTAAAGCTTTCTGGAACACCTGGTTCAGGTATATTTTCTCCTTTTACTATTGCTTCATATGTTTTAACTCTTCCCACAATATCGTCAGATTTTACTGTTAGCATTTCTTGTAATGTATATGCTGCACCATATGCTTCTAGTGCCCAAACTTCCATTTCTCCAAAACGTTGTCCACCAAATTGTGCTTTTCCTCCCAGTGGTTGTTGTGTTACTAATGAATATGGCCCTGTTGAACGTGCATGGATTTTATCATCTACTAAGTGGTGTAGTTTTAACATATACATAACACCTACAGTTACTGGTTTTGCAAATGGATCTCCTGTACGTCCATCATATAATATTGATTTTCCATCTGCACTCATTCCTGCTTCTTTTAGTATTTCTTCAACATCTTTTTGTGTTGCACCATCAAATACTGGTGTTGAAACATGCCATCCTAATGCTTTTGCTGCTCCTCCTAAATGTACTTCTAAGATTTGTCCTAAGTTCATACGAGATGGAACACCTAGAGGGTTTAATAAGATGTCGATTGGAGTACCATCTGGTAAAAATGGCATATCTTCTTCTGGTAATACTCTCGAAATAACACCTTTGTTTCCGTGACGTCCTGCCATTTTATCTCCAACAGAGATTTTTCTCTTTGTTGCAATATAGCATCTAATAATTTGGTTAACTCCTGGTCCTAATTCATCTGAATTGTCTCTTGTAAATATTCTTACATCTACAATTGTTCCAGCTTCACCATGTGGTACACGTAAAGAAGTGTCTCTTACTTCTCTTGCTTTTTCACCAAATATTGCTCTTAATAGTCTTTCTTCTGCAGTTAATTCCGTTTCTCCTTTTGGTGTTACTTTACCAACTAATATATCACCTGGTCTTACTTCTGCACCAATTCTAATAATTCCATTCTCGTCAAGATCTTTTAATACGTCGTCTCCAACATTTGGTATATCTCTTGTAATTTCTTCTGGTCCTAATTTTGTATCACGACATTCACAATCATATTCTTCTATATGAATAGAAGTAAAAACATCTTCTTTTACTAGTCTTTCATTTAACAAAATAGCATCCTCGTAGTTATATCCTTCCCAAGTAGAGAATGCAACTAATACATTCTTTCCTAATGACATTTCACCATCTTTAGTAGCAGGTCCATCTGCAATGGCGTCTCCTTTTTTAACTATTTCACCTTTTTTTACAATTGGTTTTTGGTTAATACAAGTTCCACCATTTGTTCTCTTAAATTTACGCAATTTATGTACTACAGTTTTTCCATTTTGATATTTTACTGTAATTGCATCTCCTGTTACTTTTTCAATAACTCCGTCATCTTCTGCTAATACTAATATTCCAGAGTCTTTTGCTGCTCTATATTCAATACCTGTTGCAACTATTGGTCTTTCTGTTATCATTAGAGGTACTGCTTGACGTTGCATGTTTGCACCCATTAAAGATCTTTTTGCATCATCGTGCTCTAAGAATGGTATCATTGCTGCTGCTATAGACACTAATTGTTTTGGTGATACATCAATATATTGTACTTGGTCTTTATCTACTTCAATAATGTCATTTTTATAACGTACTCTAATTCTGTCATTTATAAATTGTCCTTTAGAGTCCATTGGTTCTGATGCTTGTGCAATAATATAATTATCCTCAATATCTGCACTCATATATTCTACAATATCAGTTGCTCTATGTGTTTTTGGGTCTATCTTTCTATATGGTGTTTCTATAAATCCATATTCATTGATATTTGCAAATGAAGAAAGTGCTGATATTAGTCCAATGTTTGGTCCTTCTGGTGATTCTATTGGGCATAATCTTCCATAGTGTGTATAGTGAACATCACGAACTTCAAATCCTGCTCTTTCTCTTGTTAGTCCACCAGGTCCCAATGCAGAAATTCTTCTTTTATGTGTTAATTCTGAAAGCGGATTTGTTTGGTCCATAAATTGTGATAGTTGTGAGCTTCCAAAGAATTCTCTAATTGCTGATGTAATTGGTTTCGTGTTTATCAATGTTTGAGGTGTTACAACATCTAGGTCTTGAATTGTCATTCTTTCACGAACAACTCTTTCTAGTCTTGCTAATCCTATTCTAAATTGATTTTGTAAAAGTTCACCTACACAACGAATTCTACGGTTAGATAAGTGGTCAATGTCGTCTGGTTTTCCAATTCCATTTGCTAAGTTTAATAAATAGTTTATTGATGCAATCATATCATCAACTGTAATATGTTTTGGTACTAATTCGTCATACCTTTCTTGCATCATTTTTACTAAATCTTTTTTATCTGTATGGTCAATTATATCTTTTAATACTTCGTAATGTACATCTTCTTTAAAGTGTAAACTGCTTAAGTCTACTTTTGGTAATACTTTATGTGGGTTTACAGTTCCATTTCCGATTATTCTAACTGTTTTTTCACCTATTAAGACATCAACAATATTAATACCTGAATTTTGAATGTCTTGAGCTACTTCTTCAGATATTGTTTCTCCAGCTTGAACAAATACTTCTCCTGTTTCATTGTCTACAACATCTTTTGCTGATATTTTTCCTTTTATTCTGCCTGCTAGTCCTAATTTTTGGTTAAATTTATATCTTCCTACTTTTGCTAAATCATATCTTCTTCCATCATAAAATAAACCATTAAATAAACTTTTAGCTGCTTCAACTGTTGGTAATTCTCCTGGCCTTAGTTTTTTATAGATTTCTATTAATGCATCTTCTTGATTTTTGATTGGGTCTTTTGCAATTGTTGCTGTTATCATTTCTTCTTCACCAAATAATTCTCTTATTTGATCATCACTTATTACACCAATAGCTCTTAATAATGTAGTTACTGGTACTTTTCTTGTACGATCAACACGAACCCAGAAAATATCATTTCCATCTGTTTCATATTCTAGCCAAGCTCCTCTTAGTGGCATAACTGTAGATGTGAATGTTTTCTTTCCTGTTTTTGTATCAAATATCTCGTCATAGTAACATCCTGGTGAACGTACTAATTGGCTAACAACAACTCTTTCTGCTCCATTGATAATAAATGTTCCACTGTCTGTCATTAGTGGAAAGTCTCCTAAATAGATTTCTTGCTCTTTTATTTCTCCTGTTTCACGATTGATTAGTCTAACTTTCGCATGTAATCTACTAGAATATGTTGCATCTCTTTCTTTTGCCTCTTCTAATGAATATTTTGTTTTGTCTTCCATATAATAGTCAAAAAATTCAAGAACAAGATTTCCAGAATAATCTTCTATTGGTGATATATCTCTTAAAACCTCTCCTAGTCCTTCTTCTACAAACCAGTCATATGAATCTTTTTGTACTTTTATTAGGTTTGGCATTTCGATAAAATCTCCAACTTTTGCGAAATCTTTTCTTGAAGCCTTTTCATATTGGATGTCTTTTAGTTTCAAAAAAATCACTCCTTATATATTATTGAAGCAGAATGAATTTATTTGATTTTAGGAAAAGTCCTTCTTAGAATATAGTTCCTATTAAGGTATTTAAAATGTCTGCTTTTCATTTTAAAATTCCTTATGGTGTCCCATACCTAATTCCTCTTTTCTTAAAATAAAAATCTTTGATAAAATACTTTTGAATAAATATTGCAGGTATTATTATATCAAATTTTCCTTACGGATGTCAAGCTTTTTAATGGATTTTTTAAAAAAATATTACAGAAATATTTTAGACTATTTGCAAATTTACATAAATTGTTGTATACTGTATATATCTAACTTTTTATAATCCTGTTTTACAGGTTAAAATATAGCAACTATTGTAAATAATTATTAACAGGAGGTATTGTAAAAATGAAAGTCTTTGAAAGGTTAAGTCAAAAATTAAAAGAGAAGGTTTTTAAATCTAGTGTTAGTTTGCGGACAGTGATTATTGCAGTTTTATTTTGCATATTTATGCTTTCTTATCTTAAGCTTTCTGTAACATCACTTTTCTATGCTGTAATTTTAGGTTTTTACATTGTTTTTTCATCTTTTTTATTGGAAAAACATCAAAGCACCTTAAAAGCAGATTTATCGCTTTTTGTAAAAAAGTTACGGTCCATTTTCATTGTAGCTTATATTGTATGGGCTATAGGCATTATATCGTCTACAAAGGGTAATCCTTTGGCTATATTTTTTGCTATCTGTTATAGTATATTCACTATTGCTTTTGTAGTAATTTTGTTTTACTATGATACTGACAAAGAAGAGTCCATTGAAGCTATTTCAAATTTGCGTATGAAATATTTAAGTGAATATGGAATTGTTGACAATGTAACTATTGACGTTTTTCAGTCTTTGGAAAATGAGGTAAAAGATTTTCTAGATTTATCTATTGATACCCAGGACGAATATCTTTTCCTATATGACAAGTATTTAAATGCTTTGACTGGAATGTTAAATAGTTACCAAAAAGCTAGTTGTTTACTTATCAGCTTAATGGAAAAGCCAAAGGCATTTACTCCAAAGCTTTCTTATGAGGAGCTTACTTCTTCAGAGTTCGAGCAATATAATGAGATAAATTTTAAAATTGCTCTTAAGACTATTTGTAAATTATTACAATTTTCTTTTGAAGAGTTTATAAAAAATGAGCAATATTGTGATTTACTTTACCGGAGTGCTACTTCTATTATCACTTATTCAAATGTTGGCGATAAAACATCAAGCCTTTTAGTTTTTTCACAGCTTTTATCTTTATTATTAGGCTTTCATTGATTACTTGCCCTATGTTTAAGCATAGGGCATTTTTAATTGACAAAATTATATTATTATTATATTATATATATCAAATAAACTAAAGAATGAAAGGAAGCAATTTATATGTCTACTTTGCCTATTTTTGTTAAATATTTAATAACTACATTTATTGGAATGATACCTATTGTAGAATTAAGAGGTGCTATTCCTATAGGTGTTTTTACTTTTCATTTGAATTACTTAGAGTCTTTTATTTGTAGTTTTATTGGAAATATTATTCCTGTTTATTTTATAGTTAAATTCATTCGTCCACTATTTGATTTTTTTGGAAGGTGGAAACCTTTTAAAATTGTTATTGATTGGGCATCCGAGAAAGCTACTAAAAATATAGAAAATAATCCTAGATTACAGAATTTTGCAGCACTTGGTTTGTTTTTATTTGTTGCAGTTCCATTGCCAGGTACAGGTGCTTGGGTTGGTTCTCTAATTGCAAATTTTTTGGATTTACCTCCTAAAAAGGCTATTCCTCCAATTATTGCAGGAGTTATAGTTGCTGGAATTATTATTCTTACTCTAACTGCTGTCGCAAATGGTGGTATTCAATATTTGTTGCAAAGAAATTAGTTTATAGAAATTTTAAAAGACCTTTTCTCACAAAAGGTCTTTTTCATATTTAACATTATCTTTCCTCTACGAAATCTTCCATTATCAATTTTACTACTGCTGCAACTGGAACAGCCAAGAACATTCCCATTATTCCAAAGTATGCTCCTCCTACTGTTACTGAAAAGATTACCAATAACGGGCTTATTTTTAGTGAATTCCCTATAATCTTTGGATTTATAATGTTTGCATCTATTTGTTGTAATAGAATCACTGCTATTGCCATAATAATGGTCTGGCCTAATCCTCCTGTTATGAATGTGATTATTATTGCTATTATTACAGCTATTATTGCTCCTATATATGGTATTATATTAAATAATCCTATCATAAATCCTAGTAATGGTGCATATTTTACGCCAATTATACTCATTACTATTGTTGTTAAAATTCCTATTACAAGTGCATCTATTACTTGACTTCCTACAAATTTAAAAAATAGTTCATTTGCTTGACCAAAGTATTTATCTAAATGTTCATATGTTTCTTCCTTTAGAATTCTTTTTCCTAATTTCTTTAAGAAATTGATAATTGCTTCTCTTTGTAGTAATATATATACAGATACTACTATTGATACAAATACATCAAATACAGCTAAAAATACATTAAATAGATTTTGTACATATTCTAATATTCTTTCATTGTTTAAACTTAATAATTCTGGAATATTAACTTGTTGGATTCTTTCTACGATGCTCATTGCTATATCACTTTTGAATATAGAGTCTTCTGATAATTCACTAATTTTTTGTACTGCTGTTTCATAATAGTTTTGCAAATTTGAAAATAGTTCTACTATACTATCTCTTAATACTGGAAAAATTACATTTATTGCAATTAGTAAAAGTAGAATAGCTATAACATAGGTTGTTAATACTGATAATCCTCTCGCTCTTTTTGATATAAATTTGTTCTTACTTGATTTATATGCTTTTTCTATTGATCTTGCTGGCAAAATTAAAATATATGCAATAAAGATACCTACTATAAATGGTCTTAATACTCTAAAAAACGTTGTAATCCATTCTTGAATATTTCCAAAATTGTCTATTATTTTATATGCTATTATTCCACTTACTATTAATAAAAAATATGAAAACCATTTTTTCCAATTATTTCTTATTTCTTCCATTTTCTTCACCTCTTTTATATTTCTAATTCTAGTCCTACTGGGCAATGGTCACTTCCATAAACTTCTGGATAAATTGTTGCTTCTTTTATTTTTTCTTTTATGCTGTCTGATATTATGAAATAGTCTATTCTCCAACCTACATTTTTTTCTCTAGCATGCCCCATATATGACCACCAAGAATATGCATCTTTTTTGTCTGGATATAGATAGCGAAAAGTATCAATAAATCCTGCTTTCAGCAACTCTGTCATTTTTTCTCTTTCTTCATCTGTAAATCCCGCATTTCCTCTATTTGATTTTGGATTTTTTAAATCTATTTCTTCATGTGCTACATTTAAATCTCCACACATAATTACTGGTTTTTTAGTATTTAGTTTTAATAAATATCTTCTCATTTCGTCTTCCCAAACTTGTCTATATTCTAGTCTTTCTAATTCCCTTTTAGCATTTGGTGTATATACTGTTATCATATAAAAATCTTCAAATTCTAAGGTTATTACTCTTCCTTCTTTATCGTGTTCTGATTTACCAATTCCATATGTAACTGTTTGTGGCTTTATTTTTGTATATATCGCTGTTCCTGAATATCCTTTACGTTCTGCACTATAGTAATAGGCTTGATATCCTTCAAATTCTAAATCTATTTGTTCTGGCTGACACTTAGTTTCTTGTATACAAAATATGTCAGCATCTATTTCTTTAAAAAATTTAGTAAATCCTTTGTTTATACATGCTCTAATTCCATTTACGTTCCAAGATATAAATTTCATACTTATTTCTCCATTTCTCATATACTTTAATTTTACTATATTTTACCAAAAAAATCAACTATGATGCTTAAAAGTGCTACTGATTTTGTCAATTATCTCAGTTTATTTTTTAGTATTAAATTTAAGCATTTCTAATACTATTAGTCTGTGTATAATTATTGCATGAAAATAAAAAAGGAATTCTAGAATGAATTGTACACTTTTAAAGAAATAATTTCATTCTAAAATCCCTAAGAAAATGCTTATAAGCCCTAGTTTATTAAAATAATAAACAGATATTATAATTATATTCAAAAAAAATATATCTATTCATAAAATAGAAAGGAACTATACATTTTGTATGCATAGTTCAGAAATACTCTTTTGAGTCATAGCCTTTCGGCAGATATAGTTAACATAAGTGTTAGCTATCGTTAAGTTAATGATAACATTACATGAAAAAAAAGTCAAGTTTTTTATGAAAATTTATTTATATTTTACAAATCTAACTGTTTTTTTAGTTTTTCGTTTAATACTTTTATCTTTTCAGTTTTCAATTTTCCTATTTTTATGCCTAATCTAGCTTTATCGATAGTTAAGATATCTGAAATTATCACTCTTGATGGGTTTTTAGATAAATTTGCATCACCTTCAATATCGTCATTTGTTATACAAACTTGATATTTTGGATTAATTTTATTTCCGTCACCTTCAATAGTCAAAACATTAACTTTGTCAGCATGCATATTTTGAGAATGATTTTGCATAATTATTACAGGATGCATTCCACAAAGCTCTTTACCTACACCTACTGTTATAAAAGCATTATATATCTCACCTTTTACAGGAACAACTGGATGAATTTTATTACATGTATTTTTCTTTAATTGCGAATATTCATATCAAATATAATTCATTCTGCAAATAGCAGGAATGTCTTTAATTATATCAGTCATTTTTCTTGTAGAAGTATTTTTAATATCTGATAAAATCCCGATAAACATTGATAATAGTGTATTTCTATTACTTTCCTCTAAATTTTTTAATTCTGCATATCTCATTGATTTGCCTCCTAGTATGATATATATAACGTAATTTATTCTAAAAAATATTTTTAAAATTTGAATTTTGTCTAATTTTTCCTTTATATTAGTTATACTTATATCACATTCCTAAAAATTTTTCAATATTTTTTGCGAATTTTTGTTCTTTTTTGTTGTCTCTTTCTATCATATTACTCAGATAATTATTTCATTTATTGTTCCGTAGTTTGACATTAACTTAATAAAAATATCTTCTGTAAGTCTTGAAATATAGGCTTAAAATTTTGTCAACTT
>CANQWU010000041.1 GCA_947627605.1 uncultured Clostridia bacterium | reverse complement strand
TGGAAATGTTTAATATTAAGAGATTTACTTACAGGAACAAAAAGATTTAATGAATTAAATAAATCTATTATTGGAATTTCTGCAAAAGTATTAACAGAGAATTTAAGAGAACTTGAAAATGATGGTATTGTGAATAGAAAAACTTATGCTGTAGTTCCACCAAAAGTAGAATATTCATTAAGTTCAAAAGGAGAAGAATTAAAGCCAATAATTGATTTAATGAAAGATTTTGGAAATAAGTACAAAAACAAAAAGTAAAATGTGATATAGGACTGATAAAAAATATCAGTCTTATTTAATAAATTGGAGGTTTATTAGTAATGAATAAAATTGTAGAAGAATTAAAAAATGTTGGAACTTTCTATATTGCAACAGTAGAAAATGACCAACCTAGAGTAAGACCTTTTAGTAGTGTTACAGAATTTGAAGGTAATATTTATTTATGCACACGGAAATCAAAAAGAAGTTTATAAGCAAATAATGAATAATCCAAAAATAGAATTGTGTGGAATGAGTAAAGATGGAGAGTGGATAAGAGTTTCAGCAATAGCAGTAAAGGATGATAGAATTGAAGCACAAGAGGCTATGCTAAAAGACCCTACTGGACCAAGTCAGTTATATACTGCAGGAGATGGAAAATTTGTTGTTTTTAGATTAGATAATGTTAAATGTATGAAATATAATTTTTATTCAGCTCCACGAGAAATTAAATAGTAGGTGGTATTTATGGAAAAAATAGATTATCTAATCGAATATTTGCTAAAAGAATCAGGTAGAAATAGTTTTGACTATACTAATAGAGATAAAAAATCATTATATAGGGCTTTAGTTAATATAAGACAAGCAAATCCTATATCAAATGAATTTTTAAAAGGGGAAGATGAATATTTACAAGAAGAATTACAAAAAGCAACTATAACTAATATAGAAAATATAAAAACAATAAAAGAAATATATAAAGAATCTAATTTATTAAATAGTGATAAAATTTGCTTATGGCGAGGAGATATAACAAAATTAAAAGTTGAAGCAGCCGTTAATGCAGGAAATTCACAGGGGTTAGGTTGCTTTATACCAAATCATAATTGCATAGATAATCAAATAAATACTTTTGCAGGAGTTAGACTTCGTTTAGCTTGTAATGAAATTATGAAAGAATTAAACTATAACCTTGAAACTGGAAAAGCAATAATAACAAAAGGCTATAATTTACCAAGTAAATATGTTATTCAAACAGTTGGACCGATAATAGAAAACGAAGTTACAGAAAATAAAAAAGAAGAACTTACAAATTGCTACAAAAACTCTTTGAGTTTAGCAGTAGATAATGAAATTAAAACAATAGCATTTCCTTGTATTTCAACAGGAGTATTTAGATTTCCAAAAGATTTAGCAAGTAAAATTGCATTAAAAACAGTAGATAATTTTATAAGTGAAAATCAAGACAAGATAGATAAAGTTGTGTTTAATCTTTGGAGCAACGAGGATGTGATGATATATGAAAAAAACATTAAATAATATAAAAGATTTAATAAATAAAGCCGATTGTATTCTGATAGGTGCAGGAAGTGGATTATCAAGTTCAGCAGGATTAGAATATTCAGGTGAAAATTTTGAAAATAACTATAAAGACTTTATAGATAAATATAATTTTGAAGATTTATATTCAGCATCATTTTATCCATTTAATACTCAAGAAGAAAAGTGGGCATTTTGGGCAAGACTAATTAAATTAAACAGATTTAATAAAGAACCTTTGAAACTTTATTGTGATATATATAATTTAGTAAAAGATAAAGAATATTTTGTAATTACTACGAATGTAGATGGTCAATTTGAAAAAGCAGGATTTAATAAAGAAAACATATTTCCAACTCAAGGAGATTATGCTTATTTACAATGTGAAAAGGCTTGTCATAATAAATTGTATTATAATGAAGAATTAGTAGAAAAATGGCTTGTTAATACAAATGATTGCAAAATCCCAAGTAATTTAGTAATGAAATGTCCTATTTGTAAAGAAAATATGGATATGAATTTAAGAAAAGATGCTTATTTTGTTCAAGACGAAAATTGGTATAAGCAGAATAAAATATATAGTGAATTTTTAGATAGAAATAAGAACAAAAGTGTATTATTATTTGAATTTGGAGTAGGATTTAATACACCTGGAATTATAAGATTTCCATTTGAGCAGATGATACTTGAAAATAAAAATTGGACTTTAGTTAGATTTAATAAAGATACAAGAAGTTTTTATGATTTAGAAGATAGATTTATAGAAATAAAAGATGATATAAATAATTTTATAGAAGAAAAGGAAAATTAGTAATGATAATAAATACAGGTTGTAGAACAGATATACCAGCATTTTATTCAAAATGGTTAATGAATAGAATAAGAGAGTGTTTTGTTTATGTAAGAAATCCATATTATAAATCACAAGTTACAAAGTATAGTCTATCTCCAAATGTAGTAGATTGTCTTGCATTTTGTACTAAAAACCCAGAGCCAATGCTAAAATATTTAGATGAATTAGATGTCTATAAACAATATTGGTTTGTTACAATAACACCTTATGGAAAAGATATAGAGCCAGTAGTTCCAAATAAGGAGAAAGTAATTGAAAGTTTTAAAAAATTATCAGAACATATAGGAGTTAATTCTACCCACTGGAGATATTATCCAATATTTATTGGAATGGGATATAATACAGAAAAACATATAGAAGAATTTGAAAAAATAGCAAAACAATTAAAAGGATATACCAAAGATGTAACAATTAGTTTTTTAGATTTATATGAAAAGGTAAAAAGAAATGCACCTGATATTAGACCGCCCACAAGAGATGAGGCAATACAAATAGGCAAAGCATTTGCAAGAATAGGAAAAGAAAATGAAATGACAATTCACAGTTGTTGTGAAAAAACATATCTTGCAGAATATGGTATTGATTGTAAAGGCTGTATGAGCCAAGAAATAGTAGAAAAAGGAATAGGAACAAAATTAAATCCACCAAAAAGAAAAAGCCTTCGAGAAGATTGTAATTGCTTAATGGGAAATGATATAGGTGCATATAATACTTGTGGACATTTATGCAAATATTGTTATGCTAATGCAAATACTGGTCTAGTTAGAGAAAATATGAAAAAACATATTCCTACATCTCCATTTTTAATTGGTGAAAATGAAGAAGGAGATAAGATTCACGAGGCAAAACAAAAAAGTTGGAAAACAAATAAAAGTGAACAGATTAGTTTGATATAATCAGTTCGACAAATTACAATTTATATGAGCAAGTAAGATATATTTACAATCACTTGCTTATTTGATATACTTTAATCAGATAAATTTTAATTTGTTTTGTAGGTGAATTATGAAAAAAATTATAAAAATCATTATAATAATTTTAGTTTTTTTACTAATTGATAATATACAGGCAAAAATATTTAATAATAGGCCAGTTTTAAAAATAGTTGAAAGCTATAATGGAGGTAATCTATATCAGAGAGATAATGGGATTTTAGTGTATACATATATTTTTACAGATGAAACTAAAAAAACAGTTTTTAAGTGGGAAAAATATAGTCCTCCAGAAAACAACAATATGAATGATATAGATAGATATTATAAAGAAAAAGAATATTTAAATGATGGAATAGAATATTGGAATGGAAATTTATATTATTTAGGTAAAAAGATACCTGTTCATGTAGATAACATAAAACAAAAATTTAATAATCCAAATGCATGTTTTTCCAAAAATCGCAATGTATTGCTAGCATATAACGATAATGGTAAGGTAAATATTATATATTCAAATGATATGGGAGAAAGTTGGAATAATATTAGTATAGAAAAAAATTATAATGTACAATATATTACTTCGCCAGATAACCAAACGGGGTATATAGTTCTTATAAGCAGTAAAGAAAACTCAGATATTCAAACATATATATATGCATCTACTGATGGATATAAAACATGGAATGAAGTTTCAAAACAAGATATGAAAACAAATAGTGAAATCTGCTTTGACCAAAAAGATATAGGATATTTTTCAAAATCGGAGGATGAATATTATGCAACTGAAGATGGAGGAAAAAGCTTTAATAAAATAATATCTAAAATGGAAGCAGCAAAAATAGCGGAAAACGAAGCAAAAAATGAAAAATACCAGTATCAAGGTTGGAAATCAGACTTTAAAGCGATACTTAACTCTGATGGAGAAATTGATATAGTTAGCAAATTGATCAAAGAATTACAATATAATTCAGAAGTATATTATTTTGATAAACAATGGGAAACAGATAAATATGAAGGACAATTGATGTGGGAAATAAGATTATTTGATGAAAATGATGCATTAACAAGCTTATATATTTATATAGATGCTAAAAATGGGGAGATACTTGGGGCAGGTAAATTGAGTGATTAAAATTAAAAAAGTAAATATATATAAATTTATTAAGGAGGAATTAAATATGTGTACAGCAGTAACTTATACTACAAAAAATCATTATTTTGGAAGAAATCTAGATTTAGAATATTCATATAAAGAAACAATTACTATAACACCTAGAAACTATGAATTTAAGTTTAGACAAGTAGAAAATATAAAGAATCATTATGCAATTATAGGGATGGCATATGTTTCAGATAATTATCCACTTTATTATGATGCTATAAATGAAAAAGGATTAGGAATGGCTGGTTTAAATTTTCCAGTAAATGCTGATTATAAAGAAATAGAAATTGGAAAAGATAATATAGCACCTTTTGAATTTATACCATATATTTTATCACAATGCTCAAATATAGAAGAAGCAATACAACTATTGAAAAATATAAATATAGCAAATATTAGTTTCAGCAAAGAATTACCAGTATCTCCATTACATTGGATAATTGCAGATACTAAAAAGGCTATAACTGTAGAAAGTGTTAAAGAAGGATTAAAAATATATAATAATCCAGTTGGTATTCTTACAAACAATCCTACTTTTGATATTCAACTATTTAATTTAAATAACTATATGAATTTATCAACTGAACATCCAATAAACAACTTTTCAAAAGACTTAAATTTAGAAGCATATAGCCGTGGAATGGGTGCAATAGGATTACCAGGAGATTTATCATCTGCTTCTAGGTTTGTAAAAGCAACATTTACTAAAATGAATTCAAAATCTGGAGATTCAGAATCAGAAAGTATAAGTCAATTCTTTCATATATTAGAATCAGTATATCAACAAAGAGGATGTGTCCATATGGGAGAAGGAAAATATGAGATAACTATTTATAGTTCTTGTTGCAATATGGATAAAGGAATATATTATTATACAACTTATGAAAATAATCAAATTAGTGCAATAGATATGTTTAAAGAAAATTTAGATGGTAGTGAATTAACAAACTACAATTTGGTCAAAGGACAACAAATATTTATGCAAAATTAAAATAAAGATTTAAGAAAAATGGTTTGAAATTAGTCAAAAATTTTTTCAAACCATTTTTTCATATTAAGCAACAATTCATCTAAAGAATAACAACTTTCATTTCTAAAATATTTTAAAATTTCCATCAATATTCCATTCATGAGAAATGAAATATTAAGTTCAAGATATTTATCTTTGTAAATATATTTTAAAGCATTATAAATTTTTTGACTAGCAATCTTTTTTAATTTTTCCAAAAATAAAAAAGATTCATCAGCAGATAATAGTAATTTATATGTTTCTTCATTATCTTTCAAACATTGAATAATATTTACAAAATAATCTTCAATATCTTGCTTTGAATATAATTTTAAATCTTCACTACACAAAAGCTCAATTGTTTGCAACTGATAATCATGTGCTACTTCATATATATTATCATAATGAGTATAAAATGTACTTCTAGTTAATTGAGCTCTTTTAACTAATTCTGTAACAGTTATTTTATCTAACTGCTTTTTTTCGCTAATCAATTCAGCAAAATTTTTTTTTATTAGATTTCTTGTTTTAACAGAAGAAGAATTTAGACATTGTACTTTCATAATTGCATCCTTTCTTTAAAATAATAATATATAAATATTATAACACAGTTTTAATATGATAAAAAGACAATTTTATAAAAAATGTCTAAATTTAGACACTTATATTAACTTTATACTTCCATTGGAATAATAATTAGAATATAATATAATGCATGTTAAAATGAAAGGAAGGATTTACTTTGAGAAAAATTACAGACTTCATAATCAACAAAAGACATCTAATTTTAATATTATTTATTATATTTACTATAGTATCAGGCATATTATCAACAAAAGTAAAAATCAATCACGATATAGCTGAATATTTACCAGATACATCAGAAACAAGAATTGGCATGGACATTATGGAGGAGGAATTTTCAGAAACAGAAACCAGTAGTTTAAATATAATGTTTGAAAACTTAGGTAATGAAGAAAAACAAAAAATAAAAAATGATTTAGAATCAACAGACGGAGTAGAAAGCGTAGATTATGATGACACAGAAAACTACAACAAAGAAAATTATACTTTATATGTTATTACAGTAGATGATAAATCTGATTCAGAGTTAGCAAAAAATGTATATAATCAAATATTAGAAAAATATAAAGAATATACATTTTATACAAGTGGAGGAATATCAGAAACAAACAAATCAGTATTACCAATTTGGATAATTATACTTGCAGTTGCTTGTGCCTTAGTTATTTTACTTATAATGTGTGAATCTTATGTAGAACCATTTCTATTTTTAACTTCTATACTTATGGCAGTAGTTCTAAACAAAGGAACCAATGTTATATTTTCAAATGTCTCACATATTACTGATTCAATAGCAGCCATACTACAAATGGCCTTATCAATGGACTATTCAATAATGCTTATGAATAGATATGACCAAGAAAAGAAAACAGAAAAAGATAAAGTAAAAGCTATGAAAAATGCTTTATATAAAGCATTTCAAGCTATATCTAGTAGCTCAGTTACAACAATAGTTGGGCTTTTGGCATTAGTATTTATGACATTTAAAATTGGAAAAGACTTAGGTTTTGTTTTGGCAAAAGGTGTATTATTTAGTTTGATTTGTATTTTCTTTGTACTTCCAGATCTTATACTAATATTTGATAAATGGATTTCTAAAACCAAAAAAAGAAGTCCAAACATCAAACTAGGTAAGCTAGGAAGCTTTAGCTATAAAATTAGATTTATTGCTGTTCCAATATTTCTTATAGTATTTATTACAAGCTTTTTACTAAAAGGAAATTTAGGTATTGATTATACAGATTCACAAACAGATGAAATAGCAGACGTATTTTCTGAAAACAATCAAATAGCTGTATTATATAAAAATGAGAATGAAGAACAGATTTCAAAAAAATTAGAAGAATTAGAAAATGAAGAAAAAGTAGACGAAGTATTAGCATATGGAAATACTATCAATGAAAAATTAACTTATGACAAACTAAAAGATAAGTTAAAAGATTTAGGCTCAGATGTAGATATAGAAGACTATCTATTAAAAATAGTATATTTTGATTATTTTAATCCAGAAAAAAATAATACAATTACTTTTAAAGAATTTATAGACTTCATTGAAAATGAGGCATATACCAATGAAAAGACAAACGAAAAAATAAATGATAAAACAAAAAAAGATATTACTAGATTAAAAAACTTTGTTGTAGAAGAAGATATAAATAGAAAAAGGACCTCAAGTGATATATCAAATATTTTAGAAATTGATAAAAGCAAAATAGAGGATATTTTTACATATTATCTTTCTAAAAACAACAATACACAAATTACTTTAAATGACTTCATAAACTTTATGAATAAAGATGTATTAACAAATGAAAAATATGCTAGAAAAATTAACTCTGAGAGTAGAAATAAATTAAATACATTATCAAAATTTACAAATAAACAAACAATACAAAAGAAAATAACAAGTAGTCAAATGGCAAAACTTTTTGGAATTGATAATAACACAATGAATGAATTATATAAATATTATATCTTTGTAAATGATATTGATGTAAAAATGACAATTTCAGAATTTTCTAATTTTGTATTAAATGATGTATTAAAAAATGCTGAATATGCAAATAGCTTTGATGATAAAACAATCCAAAATATTAAATTATTGTCAACATATAGTAATTTAAATACAATAAATAAACAAATGAACAATAAAGCATTATCTAATTTATTTGGAATAGAAGAAACAAAGGTAAATCAAATTTTACTTTTAAAATATAGTACACAAAAAAATGAAAATAAATATACAATATTAGAATTTATTAAAAATGTAAGTGATATAAAAAGTAAAACACAATATTTAGATGGTATTGATACAACTAATTTAGAAAAAATCATGTCAAATGCAGAACTTCTCAATGATAAAACTGAATATAAAGCTACTGAAATGTCAAAAATGCTTGGTATAGATATAAATCAAATGTATCAATTATATAATCTAATTGATTTTACAAAAGGAAACATAAGTAAATGGACAGCCACACCAAATGAATTTGTAAAAATAATATTAGATAATAGTAAAGTCGAAAGCATAAAAAATAGTATTGATGAGGCAACATTTAAACAATTAAAATTATTATCAGACATAATGACATATACTATCAATAAGAAAAGCTTTACTTATCAAGAAATTTCTAAAATAATAGGTGTAGATAATAACAATGCAAAAAATATATACACTTTATATGTTTCAAGTAAAAATACTACAACACTAACACCACAACAATTTGTAAATTTCGTACTTGCACATAAAAATGATGATATGTTAAAAAGCAAAATAACAAATAACACTATTAAGGATTTAAATTTAGTTCAAACTGTTATGAATAGTGTTATAAACAATAAAAAATACAAAAGTAGTGAGCTATCTTCATTATTGAGTATGGATAAGAGCAATACAGATTTACTTTATGGTTTATATAATTCTAAATATGTAAATAAAAATCTAAAATTATCATTAAAAGAATTTGTTAATTTTATACTTAATGATGTAATTACAAATAAAGAATACTCAAGTAGTTTTGACAATGAAAAAATATTGAAGTTAAATACAGTCAATGGAATTATGAATAATAGTCTAAAAAATGTAGAATATACTTCAGACGAAATCTTAGCTATTATCAGTAATTTAAGTAATGAAGTAGAAAAAAATACAGTAGAAGTGCTTTATACATATTATGGAAGTGATAAACAATATAATAATGAATGGCAAATGACAGTCGAGGAATTTGTTACATTTTTAAATGAAAATATTTTACAAGATGATAGATTTACAGATTTTATAGAAGAAGATATGAGAAATGATATAACAGAGGCAAAAACCACAATAGAAGATGCAAAACAATTGCTAATAGGAAATAATTATTCAAGAATTGTTTTAAATACTAAATTTTCTGCAGAATCAAAAGAAACATTTGACTTTATTCAAAAATTAAAAGATATGTTTGGAGAAGAAATAAACGATTTCTATGTAGTAGGAGATTCTACAATAGCTTATGAAATAAGTCAAACTTTTGATAATGAGTTAAATTTTATGACTATAATAACAATGATAGCAATATTTGTAGTAGTTGCAATTACATTTAAATCTTTGATTATACCAACTATATTAGTTCTTATAATCCAGACAGCAGTTTATTTAACAATGGGTATATTATCTATTATAGGGGAAAATGTATATTTTATTGCAATACTGATTGTTCAAAGTATATTGATGGGAGCAACTATTGATTATGCTATATTATATACCTCGTATTATCTTGAACACAGAAAAAGTGAAGGAATAAAACAGGCAATTATAGATTCATATAATAAGTCAATACATACTATATTGACTTCAAGCTCAATACTAATTATAGTAACACTGATTATTGCAAACTTCGCATCAGCTATTGCAGCAAAAATATGTAAAACAATTTCAGAAGGAACTATATGTTCAACAATTTTAATTTTAACATTACTACCAGCAATACTTGCTTTTTGTGATAAATTGATAGTTAAAAATAAAGAAAAATAATAATAAAAGAGCAAGCTAATGTGTTTACAATTACTTGCCCTTTTGTTATACTTTAATTTGTAAGAATAATAAGATTAAAACAATAATTGTAATTTAAGAAAATTTGTAATAAAATTTATTGAAATAAATTCTATATATGCTCAAAATAATAAGTATTTATAAAAAGAGGAAGAAATGAATATTTTAGTAACTATAAATGATAAATATGTAAAACAATTAAATATTTTGCTAAATTCTATACAAATATCTAATAGAAATGAAAATTTTAATGTGTATATTTTAAATAGAAATTTAACTATTAAACATTTCAAAGAAATAAAAAAAGGATTAGATTTAGAAAAATTTCATATAAACGATGTAAAAATCGACGAAGAAAAAATAAAATCATTACCAGTATATAAAGAAAAATACCCAGTTGAAATTTATTTTAGAATTTTTGCAGCAAAATATTTACCAAATGATATAGATAGAGTTTTATACTTAGATAGTGATACAATAGTAATAAATAAACTAGATACACTATATAATATGGATTTTGAAGACAACTATTTTATTGCAACAACACATATCAAAAAGATGTTACATAAATTTAATGAAATAAGATTAGGAATGGATAAAGACGAACCATATATAAACACAGGAGTTCTTTTAATGAACTTAAAAGAATTACGAAAAATAAAAATTGAAGAAGAAGTAATAGATTTTGTACAGAGGACTGAAAAAAAACTTATATTACCTGACCAAGATATAATTAGCACAATATATGGTGACAAAATAAAACTAGTAAGTGATTTAAAATACAATTTAGGTGATAGAAACTTAAATTTTTATAATCTAAATAATCCTAAATCTAAAATAGGAATTAAATGGATTTGTAAAAATACAGTAATTATTCATTACTTTGGCAGAAACAAACCTTGGAATAACGGATATGTTGGTAAATTAGGATGTTTTTATAATAAGCTTGTAGAAAAATTAGAAAAAAATGATAATAAAAAGGTTTTAATCTTATCATGTGGAACGGGTGGAGGACATAACACAGCAGCAAAGGCAATACAAGAAGAACTTCTTGCAAGAAATATTAAAGCTGATTTTAAGGAATATTTAGAAATTATTAATCCGAAATTAAAAGATAATATTAATAATTTATATATACAATCAACAAACAAAAATGGTAAAATATTTAAAAATGTATATAACTTAGGTGAAATTTATGAAAAAACTAAGCTGAAATCACCAGTATACATTATCAATAGTTTAAATAAAGATAAACTTTATAATTATATAAAGAAAAATAAATATAATTTCATTATAACTACACATTTATTTGCAGCACAAGTGCTAACAGCTATTAAGAAAGAACATCATATTCACTTTTTACAAGTAGCTACAGATTATGTGAGCATACCTTTTTGGGAAGAAACTAATCCTGATTATTTTGTTATACCAAGCAAAGAATTAGAATTAGACTTTGTAGAAAAAGGTATAAAAAAACAAAAATTATTAGCTTTAGGAATACCTGTAAGAAAACAATTTAGAGAAGAATATGATAAGCAAGAAGTAAAAAAACAACTAAATTTAGACATTGGTAAAAAATATATTTTAATTTTAAATGGAAGTATGGGGTTTGGAAATGTAAAAGAAATAACCAAAAATTTATTAGAAAATATTCCAGACCTTACATTTATTATTTCTTGTGGAAACAATACTAAGCTAATAAAGTCTTTAAATAATAAATATAAAAATAATAATAGAGTTATAGTACTTCCATATAGTAATGAATTAAGTAAATACATAGCAAGTTGTGAAATTATACTTAGTAAACCTGGAGGACTAACTACTACAGAAATCGCAACTATGGGAAAGCCACTAATTCATATAATGCCAATACCAGGTTGTGAAAATTATAATGCACAGTTCTTTAATGAAAGAAAGATGTCAATTAAATGCGAAAGCATAGAAGAAATAGTAGAAAACACGAAAAAATTGATAAATAATCAGAAATTACAAAATGAAATGATTGAAAACCAAAAAAAATATATACCAAGAGATACTTGCGAAAAAATAGCAGAAATAGTCATAAAAGAATTAGATATAGATAGAGGTAATATACAATGGAAAAATGTTTTACCAGAGGAAATGAAGAATTAGTACAAGATGAAAATGAAGATATTATTCATCTATATGAGCCATTAGAATTTAATATAAGTGAAAATTATAAATATATAAATGATGGAAAAGTATTTTCATTTTTTTCTAATTTATTGTATTATGGTATAGCTTTTCCTGTTTTAACGATCTTAAATAAAATGGTGTATGATTTAAAAATAGAGGGAAAAGAAAATATTAAAAACTTACAATCAGGAGCAATAAGCGTATCAAATCATGTTCTAATTTTGGATTGTACTATGGTAGGCTTAGCTTTCGGACTAAAAAAAGTGTATTTTACTACAAGAGAAGGAAGCTTTAAAATTCCTTTTGTAAGGAAACTAATAAAACTATTAAGAGCAGTACCTATCTCTAGTAATATAAGCCATAAGGAAGGATTTATAAGACAATTAGACAAAGCTATACAAGAAGGAAAAATAATACACTTTTACCCAGAAAAAGCATTATGGCCGTATTATGAAAAGATAAGAAACTTCAAAAATGGTGCATTTAATTTTGCAATAAGAAACAATGTTTCTGTTATCCCGATAGTAATTACTTTTAGAGCTCCAAAAGGAATAAGAAGCTTGTTTAAAAGAAAAAAAGATGTTACTATAAAGATACTCGAGCCAATAAAATATACAAATGAAAAAGAAAATTCAAAAGATTCTATAAAAAAATTAAAAGATAAAGTGCATGAGGCTATGGAAAACAATATGTAAGAATAAACAAATTTATAAGGGAGATAAAGTTATGTTAAATGCAATAAAAAGAGCTTTAATAGTTATAATAGGAGTTATTTTACAATTTGGATTTGCTATTGTGATAAGATTATTTTTTTATAAATATCTTGGAATTATCACATTGTTTTATAAT
>CANQWU010000040.1 GCA_947627605.1 uncultured Clostridia bacterium | reverse complement strand
TCAAACCTCAAAGCTATTGATACTACTAGCTTTAAGGCTATTTTTTATCTCTTTTTAATGTCAAACTCAGGATATATTTTTAGAAAAAATCTATTGCAAAATTTGTAAAATAGTATATAATAAACCAAAAGGAGGAAAAAATGTATGCAGGAAAAAGATTTAGACAAATTACAAGAAAAAATAGGATATAGATTTACGGATATAAAGCTTTTAAAAAATGCCTTAACTCATACCTCATATGCATATGAATACAACATACCAAGTAATGAGAAGCTAGAATTTTTAGGAGATAGTATATTAGAATTTGTATCAAGTCAATATCTATATTCAAACTATCAAAAACTAAAAGAAGGAGAAATGACTAAAGTTAGAGCAACAGTCGTATGTGAAGAAAGCTTATATAAAATAGGCAAACGACATAATTTTAGTGATTTCTTGTATGTAGGAAAATCAGAAAAAATAGCAAAGGGAAATGAAAGACCAGCAATATTAGCAGATAGTGTAGAGGCAGTTATTGCAGCAATATACTTAGATGGAGGAATAGAGCCAGCAACAAAATTTATTATAGAAAATTTAAAAGACGAAATAGAAATTGCAACTACACATGTTGGAGATAAAGACTATAAAACGGTTCTACAAGAAAGACTACAAGAAAATGGAAGCATAAAGATTTCATATTCAATTATAAAAGAAAGTGGACCAGACCATGATAAGACTTTTGAAGCAGAAGTCTCAGTAGAAGGTAAAAAATTAGCTGAAGGTAAAGGTAAAAGCAAAAAACAAGCAGAAATGGAAGCGGCAAGAAAAGCACTAGAAGAGATGAAATAATTATGGGCAAGGGGTGAAACAATGAAAGAAAAATATATTATACCTATATTTGTGCCACATTTAGGATGTCCGAATGACTGTATATTTTGCAATCAAAAATCAATTAGTGGGCAAAAGGAACAAATGACAAAAGAAAAAGCCAAAGAAATTATAGATAAATTTTTAGAGGAAATTCAAAGCAAAGAAGGAGAAAAAGAAATAGAAATAGCCTTTTTTGGGGGAAGCTTCACAGCAATAGAAGAAGAAAAACAAGAACAATTACTTTCTACAGCTTATGAATATGTAAAAAAGGGTAAAGTAGATAGCATCAGGATTTCTACAAGACCAGATTGCATAGATAAAACAATATTAAAAAGACTAAAAAAGTATAAAGTAAAGACAATAGAATTAGGTGTTCAATCAGCAAATGACTATATTTTAAAAAGGGCAGGAAGAGGACATACTTTTGAAGATGTAAAAAAGGCATCAAGATTGATTAGAAGATATCGTTTCATTTTAGGACACCAAATGATGGTAGGATTACCAGAAAGCACAAGAATAGACGAAATAAATACTGCAAAAAGACTAATAAAATTAAAACCTAAAATGGTAAGAATTTATCCAGTATTAGTAATAAAAGGAACAAAATTAGAAAAAGAATTACAAGAAGGAAAATATCAGCCTTTAACAGTTGTTCAAGCAATAGAAACTTGTAAAGAACTAGTTAGAATGTTTGCTTCAAAAAATATTGATATAATAAGAGTAGGACTTCAAAATACAGACGAAATATCAGATCCAAACTATAAAGAAAGTGAAGTTGTAGCAGGTCCATTTCATCCAGCATTCAGACAATTAGTTGAATCAGCAATGTGGTATGATGCAGTTGTAAATAAAATAAAAAAATTGAATGTAAAGGTAAAAGAAGTGCAAGTTACAGTAAATCCAATTGATGTAAATAATGTAATAGGACATAAAAAAGAAAATGTGCAAAAACTAAAAGATACATATGATGTAGACTTAATTATAAAGCAAGATGAGGCAATAAAACAAGGAAAATCAAAAATTGAAGTTTTAAAAACATATAATGATTTTTTAGAAGAATAAACCAAAGACCTTAAAAAAGGTCTTTTTGTTTAAATCAACAAAAATAGTACATACTTCTAACAGGTGATTTTATGATATCAGAAACCAAAAAAGAAGTAAAAAAATTTTTGCAAGAAGCATTAGGAACAATTTTAGGAGCAACTATAATGGCAATAGGAACATCATTATTTTTATTACCCAATCAACTTTCAACAGGGGGATTTTCAGGTATTGCAACAATTATTTACTATTTTTTAAATATTCCAATGGGAACAACGATTTTAGCATTAAACATTCCATTATTTATAATTGCGATATATCAATTAGGTAAACGATTTTGTGCAAAATCAATATTGGGAACCATCGTATTTTCTATTGCAATTGATATTGTCGATAAACTACCGTCATTAACAGATGATAGACTATTAGCATGTATTTATGGTGGTATAATTATAGGGCTTGGAACAGCTATTATATTGAGAAATAATTCTTCAACAGGAGGTTCAGACTTACTTAGTTTTATTGTTAGAACATATAAACCCAATATTAGGATGAGCAATATGATAACAATTATTGATACTGTTATTGTTACATTAAATATGATATTTTTTAAAGAAATTGAAATTGGTCTATATTCTGCGATAGCAATTTATCTAATGGGAAAAATGATAGATATTATTTTTGAAGGTATATATTTTACAAAATTACTCATAATTGTATCTAATATGAATGAGGAAATTGCAAAACAAGTTGGAGAAAAAATTCAAAGAGGAACAACAGGACTCTTTGGAAAAGGAATGTATACCCAAGAAAATAAACTTATTTTAATGTGTGCAGCATCAAGAGGAGATGTAGCAAGAATAAAGCTTATTGCAAGAAAAATTGACCCACATAGCTTTATAATAATAACCAATTCAAGAGAAGTTGTAGGACAAGGATTCAAAAGAGAATAAAATACTTCCCAAACTTTTAAAAATGTAGTATAATGACAAAAGAAAGGATAAAATAAATATGGAAGAACAAAAATATATATTAAAAAAACCAGAATGCTTTGAATTAAAAGACACTTTTACTTGTGGACAATGTTTTCGTTGGCAGGAAAATGATGATGGTAGTTATATAGGTGTTGTCAGACAAAATGTAATAAATATAAAGGAAAAAGAAAATGAGTACTATATCAAAGCAGTTGGAAACGAGAATATAGAAACACTAATATACCAATATTTTGACTTAAAAAGAGATTATTTAAAATTACAAAATCAATTATCAAAAATAGATAAAAATATGGAAACAAGCATTAAATATGGAAAAGGAATTCGTTTATTAAATCAAGACTTATGGGAAACTCTAATATCATTTATAATTTCAGCAAATAACAATATTCCTAGAATTCAAAAAATTATTCAAAGATTATCTAAAACATATGGAAAAGAAATTAAATTTGAAGGAAAATTGTATTACACATTTCCCTCACCAGAAGAACTAAAAGATGCTACTATTCAAGACTTTAGAAACTTAGGATTAGGATTTAGAGATAAAAGACTTTATGAAACAACTCAAAAAATTTTAAACAATGAAGTTAATTTAGAAGAACTAGAAAAAAACCCAAATACAGAAGAAGTAAGAAATACTTTACTAACATTATCAGGGGTAGGACCTAAAGTAGCTGATTGTATTTTACTATTTTCAACATTAAAAAGATTAGAAGTTTTTCCAATTGATGTTTGGATAAATAGAGTAATGAATGAACTATATTTAAATGAACCAGAAGAAAAAGTAAGCAAAACTAAGATACAAAAATTAGCACAAGAAAAATTTGGAGATTTAGCAGGACTAGCACAACAATATTTGTTTTATTGGAGAAGAGACGGATAAGAAAGGAGCAAATTATGGCACTAAGACTTATTTATGGTAAATCAGGAACAGGGAAAAGCAAATATTGCTATGACCAAATAGCAGTAGATATACAAAATGGGGAAAAAGTATATTTAATTACGCCAGAACAATTTTCATATACTGCAGAAACAAAACTGATGGAAACTGTAAATACAAAAGCAATAACACAAGCAGAAGTATTGCACTTAAGTAGAATGGCCAAAAGAGCTATAGCAGATTTAGGAATTACAAACAAAAGTATAACAAAAAGTGCAAAGGCTATGCTTATTTGCCATATATTAACTCAAAATAAAAATAAATTAACATATTTATCAAAATCACAAGAAAATATTGAACTTGCAATATCATTTGTTACAGAATTTAAAAAACATAATATTACAGTAGAAATGCTAAAGGAACAAATTGAAAAAACGAGCAATCAATATTTAAAATCAAAATTGCAAGACATATATATAATATTTGAACAATATGAAGAAAAAATCAGTAAAACATATATAGATGAAGCAGATGAACTAACGTTATTATCTAACAATATATATAAATTAGAATGGCTAAAAAATAGTATAATATATATAGACGAGTTTGCAGGATTTACAGCACCTGAATATGAAGTTATAAAAGAACTAATCAAACATTGCAAGCAAGTAAATATAACTATTACATCAGATGAATTAAAAAATACCGAAAACCCAGATGCAGATGTATTTTATGAAAATAAAATTACAATACAAAAATTATTAAACATTGTAAAGCAAAATAATTTACAATTAGAAACACCTATTTATTTAGATAAGCCACAAAGATTTAAATCAGAAGAACTAAAACATATAGAAACACAAATTTTTCAGGTAAGACCTATAAAATGGGAACAAGATATTAAAAATTTACATATGTTTTTAGCAAAAAATCAATATACTGAAATAGAAAAAATAGCTAAAACAATTACTAAGCTGGTTAAAAATCAAGGACTACGATATAAAGATATAGCAATTATAACTAAAAATATCGGAAATTATAGTAGCTTAGCAAAAATGATATTTGAAAAATATGATATTCCAATATTTATTGATGAAAAACGTGAACTTAGTCAGAATACTATAATTCAATATATATTGGTTATATTAGACATTTTACAAAAAAATTATACTAAAGAAGCAGTAATGCAATATGTTAAAATGGGATTTTTAGATATTGAACAAGAAGACATATTCAAATTTGAAAACTATTGTACTAAATGGGGAATTAAACAAAGTAAATTTAAGACAGATTTTATATATGAATTAGAAACAAAAAAAGAAGAAGTAACATATCTAAATGATTTAAGAAAAAAAATAATAGAACCACTTGAAACATTAAGACAAAATATTAAAAAAGAAAAAACAGTAAAGGGAATGACAGAAATCTTATATAATTTTTTAGAGAAGCAAGAACTTGAGAATAAAATTATCAAAAAAATAGAAGAACTAAAAGAAAATGGAAAGATAGACTTAGCACAAGAATATAAAGAAAGTTATGAAATTATAATTACTCTATTAGATGAAATAGTGGACATATTTGGAAAAGACACAATAACAATACAGCAATATGAAAACCTATTGAAGCAAGGATTAAAAGCAAGTAGTCTTGGAAAAATTCCAGGAACACAAGACCAAGTGATTATGGGTGATGTTGATAGGTCAAGAAGCCATAGGATAGAAGCAGTATTTATTATAGGATTAAATGACGGAGTATATCCAAGTGTTAATAAAACCGAAGGATTTTTAGGAGACGAAGAAAGAACAGAATTAAAAGAAAACGGTATAGAACTTGCAAAAGGAACACTAGAAAATCTATATGACGATAATTTTAATATATATAAGGCATTTACAACCGCTGAAAATGAAATATATTTATCATATAGTGCATCAAATACAGATGGAAGTGCTTTAAGACCATCAATTTATATAAATAGAATAAAAAAAATGTTTCCGAAATTGCAAGAGCAAAGTGATGTTACTCAAATGACATATGATGTTACTAACCAAAAAGCCACATATGAAGCACTAATATCAAAACTTGCCGAAGCAAATGAAAGTCAAAAACCATTAGAAATTGAATGGAAAGAAATATATCAATATTTTAAAAATCAGATAGAGTGGAGAAACAAATTAGAAAGTGATATAAAAGCTATTAGTTATACTAATTTACCGGAGGATATAAAAAAAGAAACTATTCAAAAACTTTATGGAAATACTTTAAAAACAAGCATTTCACGTTTAGAAAAATATAAAAGTTGTCCATTTTCATATTTTCTACAATATGGACTAAAATTAAAAGAAAAAGAAGAACTAAAAATACAGAGCTTTGATACAGGCTCATTTATGCATGAGGTAATAGATATATTTTTTGAGCAAATTAAAGAGCAAAATTATACTTTGCCAAGCCTACTAGAAGAAGAGGAAAATATCTCAAAAATAGTAAAAGATATAATTGAAACAAAATTGAACTATGAAAAATACAAATTTACAATGACTGTAAAATACAAAATTTTAGTGAATAGATTAGAAAGACTAATTACAAAAGCTTTAAAATATATTATAGAAGGACTGGTATATAGTGATTTTTCTATTGAAGGGACTGAAATTGAATTCGGAAAAGACCAAAAGTATAGTCCAATATTATTAGACCTAGAAGATGGCAAAAAAATAGAAATTACAGGAAAAATAGATAGAGTAGATGTTGCAAAGACACCAGAAGGAAATTACTTGAGAATTATAGATTATAAATCATCAATAAAAAACGTAGACTTAAATGAAGTTTATGCAGGGTTACAAATCCAATTATTAACCTATTTAGATGCTATTTGCCAAGAAGAGGACTTATTACCAGCAGGAATCCTATATTTTGGACTATTAGAGCAAATTATACCAGCTAAAAAGAAAATGACAGAAGATGAAATAGAAGACGAAATAAGAAAAAGCTTTAAAATGAAGGGACTTATTTTAGCTGATGTTAAAGTAATTAGAATGCAAGACAAAA
The DNA here is from genome assembly GCA_947627605.1 of uncultured Clostridia bacterium. Taxonomy (GTDB): domain Bacteria; phylum Bacillota; class Clostridia; order TANB77; family CAG-508; genus CAG-269. The sequence goes on along the minus strand of CANQWU010000040.1, from coordinate 6,718 downwards.
ACTTAGATGTAGGTACATCAAAAATTATTCCAGCTGGAATAACCAAAAGTGAAACAATTAACAAAAGGGATACAAATGGAATAAATAAAGAAGAATTTGAAATTTTACAAAGATATATAGGCAAAGTAATTAAACAAATAGGAAAAGAAATATTACAAGGAAAAATTGACTTAAAACCATATAACCATAAAGGAAGAACACCATGCAAATATTGTGAATATCATTCTATATGTGGATTTGATGCAAGAAATAGTACAAACCAATATAGATATATTGATAATTTATCAAAAGATGAAATAATTCAAAAAATGAAATAGGAGGCACAATGGATTTATCAAATGAAGCTGTTATACACGTAAAAACAGCAGATACAGAATATTTACAATTTAGAAAATTACTAGAATATAAAGATGTAATTACACACGCTTTTTCTTTAGGAAAACAAGTAGACTTTAGAACTATAAAAAAATCAAATTACGAAAAAGCAATGGAAGATTATGAAAAACTTTGTAAAAGTCTAAAATTAGATAAAAACAATATTGTAAAACCAAACCAGATGCATAAAGATAAAATACAAAATGTTGAAAGAAAAATAAACAAAGAAAAACCAGATATATATTTAGATATATATTCTAATACAGATGGCTTAATAACTCAAGAAAAAAATTTAATTTTAGCTACCACAAGTGCGGACTGTATTTTAATGATATTTTTTGACCCAATTACAAAAACAATAGCAAATATTCATTCTGGTTGGAAAGGAACATATCAACAAATTGGAGTAAAAGCAGTTCAGAAAATGATACAAGACTATGGAGTAGATCCTAAAAACCTAATATGTTGTATGTGTCCAAGTATCAGGAAATGCCATTTTGAAGTTCAAAAAGATGTAAGAGATATGTTTGAAGAAGAATTTAAAGAAATTGTAGGCTCATATGACATTATTGAAGAAAAACAAGGTGTGCAAGGGAAATGGAATATTGATACAATATCATTAAATAGGGTATTATTACAAAGACAAGGACTGAAACCAGAAAATATTATAGATACTAAAATTTGTACAGTATGTAATTCAAATATTCTACACTCTTATAGAGTGGAAAAAGAAGGATTTGGATTAGAAACAGCTATTATAGCGAAAAAAGGAGACTAAAAATGTACCAAACATGGGAAGAATTAGAGGAATCAATTAAAGACTGCCAAAAATGTAAATTATATAAAATGAGACAAAACATAGTTTTTGGAACAGGAAATAAGAATGCCAAATTGATGTTTATTGGAGAAGGACCTGGAGCAGACGAAGATAGACAAGGAGAACCTTTTGTTGGTAGAGCAGGAAAACTTATGAATATGGCATTTGAAATGGTAGGAATAAAAAGAGAAGAGGTATATATAGCAAATATTGTAAAATGCAGACCACCAGGAAACAGAAATCCAGAAGATGACGAAGCAAATGCTTGTATGGATTATTTAAGAAATCAAGTTATGCTAGTAAAACCAAAAATCATAGTACTACTTGGAAGTGTTGCACTAAAAAATATATTGGGCAAAGAATATGGAATAACATCAGCAAGAGGAAAATGGGTAGAAAGAAAGGGTATAAAATACATGCCAACTTGGCATCCTGCAGCATTATTACGTGATGAAAGCAAAAAAATAGATTTCATTAAAGACCTAATAATTGTTCAAGAAGAAATAGGAAGGATTTAAAAATGGAAGAAAAAGTGAATTATTGTCTTAATTGCAAAGTAAAACCTTGTTCTAACAAAGGCTGTCCCTTAGGAAATGATATACCAAGTTTTATTCAGGCTGTAAAGTCTAATGACATAAAAGAAGCTTATAGAATTGTATCTAAAACTAGTGTATTGCCAGGTATTTGTGGTAGAATATGTCCACATCAAAAGCAATGCCAAGGAAGCTGCATAAGGGGAATTAAAGGAGAGCCTGTTAGTATCGGAAAAATAGAAACATATATATTTGATAAAGCAATGGAAGAAGGAATAACTTTAAAAGAAGTTTTTGATCAAACAGAAGAACTGAAAGACAAAAAGGTAGCAATAATTGGTGGAGGACCTGCAGGATTAACATGTGCAGCATTCTTGGCAAAAAAAGGTGTACAAGTAACTATTTATGAGAAATATACATATTTGGGAGGAATACTGGTACATGGAATTCCAGAATTTAGATTACCAAAAGATGTTGTAAAAAAAGCTATTCAAAATATCTTAGATTTAGGAATTAAAGTAGAATATGAAAAAATGCTTGGAAAGAATATACAGTTAGATGAATTAAAAGAAAAATATGATGCTGTATTTTTAACAATAGGTGCCAATAAATCTTCAAAAATGGGTGTTCAAGGAGAAGACTTAGAAGGCGTATACGGTGGAAATGAATTATTAGAGAAAAACCAACATCCAGACTATACTGGAAAAATTGTAGGAGTTGTTGGTGGCGGAAATGTAGCTATGGACTGTGCAAGAACTATTAAAAGGAAAGGTGCAAGAAAAGTTTTTGTCATATATAGAAGAGCAGAAGAACAAATGCCGGCAGAAAGAAAAGAAATAGAAGATGCAAAAAAAGAAGGAATTGAATTTTTTTTCCAAAATAATATAGTTAAAATTATAGGAGATAAAAAGGTAGAAAAAGTAGAATTAATAAAAACAGAATTAGTCCAAAAAGAAGGAGAAACAAGAAAGGTACCAGTAAATATAGAAGACAGTAATTATGAAATTGATATTGATTATATTATAATGGCACTTGGTGGAACTGTTTCTGAAGAAGCTTTATGTCTTCCATTAGAACATAACAAATGGGGAAATATTATAGTTAATGAAAATTATCAAACATCAGATGAAAAAGTATATGCAGGTGGAGATTTAGCAGGAATGAAGGGAACTGTTGCTTGGGCTGCAAAGTCAGGAAGAGAAGCGGCAAAAAATATAATAGAAAATTTATCAAAAAAAGCTGTTAGTATTTAACTAACAACTTTTTTTATGCTTCCTCTCCAATTCCAAGTATTCCTAAAACTAGTTTTTTTAGGCTTCTGAAAAGTAGTCTTATTTTACTTTGTTCTTCAGTTTCAGTAGCTAATGCAGTTTCAATTCCACCATTTTCTAATACGTTATATTTATGCTCTAATTCACTCATTTTTTCAATATAATAATCATTAAAAAATGTATAACCATCAGCACTAGCAGTAAAATCTCTGAAACTATATAATTTTCTACGATAAGCTTCTAATTCTTCCAAATTTGAAATTTGATTAAACATATAGTTGAAACAGCTAGAAACAATTAAATTTTGTGTACGTAAAAATGTAACTTTTATATCATTTTTTAATTCCCCAATTTTTTGTACTAGATTATCAACTTTTTTATTTCTGTCATCAATTTCTAAAATCTTATTATTTAATGTAATAACTTCTTCTTCAAGTTGTAAAATATAGTCAATTGCATTTTCAATAGCAATGAATGTTTTTAATGAAGTAATTTTAATTATTCTTTCTTTGAATTTATCATTACTGTTTAATGTACTTTCAAATAAAACATCTTCACCGACTAAGAAGGCTAATTGATTTACTAAGCAACATTCTAAAGGATAATATGAAGGACTTGTTGTTTCAAAACTAAGACCATAATATTTTACGAAATCTTTTTCAATACCAATAACTTTTGATGCCATTAATTGTACTGCTGCTTCATTTAAAGCCAATCCATATGTTTTAAATTCAGTATAATCACAAAGTCCCATACGAATTAAATAATTCTTTTTATCTTTTACCTCTTGTATATGGTGAATACATTCATGAATTGCAAACTCTTCTATATCTTCTTGAGGAATATGCTCATTAAAATATATAGAGCTATTTTTATAAAAATAATTTGCTTCTGCCATACCTTCAGGCATTTTAGCTATGTACATATTTAAGCGAGATAATTTTATAAATAATTCTTTTTCATCTAAGCCAAAATCAGGAAATGCAGAACAAAGCCTTGCAACAATATTCTTGGCAAGACTATTTACCATCAATGTATCTAATTGACTAACAACTTCAATACCATCTTTTCTCAATTCTGACTCAATACTCATAAGAAATCTCCTTTGTATAATATACTAACCATATTATACAATAAAACATACTAAAAAGTATTTCAAATGTATTAAAAGTTTATGACAATTCTGTTACAGAAAAAAGAGTGCCTTCAAGACACTCTAAATACTATTTAACAACAATATTATAAATTTTATTTTTTACATAGATTTCTTTTACAACAGTTTTGCCTTCTAGCTTATTATCAATGGCTTTATGAACTAAATCTTTTACACTAGCTTCTGCTAAATCTTTTTCAATCGTTATTGTAGCTTTTAATTTTCCGTTGAATTGAATAGGAAGTGTAATTTCGCAAGAAACTGTTTTTGCCTCATCATATGTAGGCCAATCCTCATAAGAAATTGTATTTTCATGACCTAACCTAGACCATAATTCTTCTGTAATATGTGGAGCAACTGGATTTAATAATTTTAAAAATCCTTCTGCATAGTCTTTTGGGAAAACATTTTCTTTTTGAACTGTGTTTATAAAAATCATCATTTGTGATATAGCAGTATTGAAATTCATAGTTTCATAATCATTAGTTACCTTTTTTACTGTATAGTGATAAGCTTTTTCTAAACTTGGATTTTCCCTATTTTGAACTTTATCAGATTCAGTATATAATCTCCAAACACGGTCTAAGAATTTACGAGATCCATCAATTCCATTTGGATCCCAAGGCTTACTACTTTCAATAGGTCCCATAAACATTTCATAAACTCTTAGGCTATCAGCACCATATTGTTTTACCATATCATCTGGATTGATTACATTTCCCTTTGACTTACTCATTTTTTCACCATTTGAGCCTAAAATCATACCTTGATGTCTAAGAACAGAGAAAGGCTCTTTTACAGGTACAAGATTTTTATTATATAAATATTGATTCCAAAAACGAGAGTATAGCAAATGACCAACAGCATGCTCAGGTCCCCCGACGTATAAATCAACAGGTAGCCAATGTTTAAGCAATTCATAATTTGCGAATTCATTTTCATTATTTGGGTCTATATATCTCAAAAAATACCAACTTGAACCAGCAGAACCAGGCATTGTACTTGTTTCTCTTTTTGCAGGCTTTCCATCAAAGTTTGTATTTAACCATTCAGTTGCATTATCTAATGGAGAGGCCCCAGTCTTAGAAGGACTGTAGTCAGCAAGCTCAGGTAAAATTAAAGGTAATTCACTATCTGGTAAAGATTTCATTTCATTGTCAACAAATACAATTGGTATTGGTTCACCCCAATAACGTTGTCTTGCAAAAATCCATTCACGCAATTTGTAATTAACCTTTTTCTTACCGATTCCTTTTTCTTCAAGATATTTAATAATTTTAGACATTGCTTCTTGTTTATTTAAGCCATTTAAAAATTCAGAATTTATATGAATACCATCTTCAGTAAAAGCTTCTTTTGAAATATCCCCACCTTCTAAAACAGGGATAATTTCTAAGCCAAACTTCTTAGCAAATTCATAATCTCTTTCATCATGTGCAGGAACAGCCATAATTGCACCAGTTCCATAACTTGCTAAAACATAATCAGAAATCCAAATAGGTATTTTTTTACCATTTACAGGATTTATAGCATAAGCACCTGTAAATACACCTGTTTTTTCTTTATTTAATTCTGTTCTCTCCAAATCAGATTTTGAAGCACTTAAACTTATATAGTCATCAACTGCCTTTGATTGTTCTTTAGATTTAATTTTCTGAACTAGTGGATGTTCAGGTGCAAATACACAGTATGTAGCACCAAATAATGTATCAGGTCTTGTTGTAAAAACTGTAAAATCTAAATTAGAGAAACCATCAATTTTAAATATTACTTCTGCACCTTCAGAACGACCAATCCAATTTCTTTGAATTTCTTTTGTTGAATCAGGCCAATCAATATCATTTAATCCATCTAATAAACTATCAGCATATGCAGGTATATCTAATACCCATTGTTTCATATTTTTACGAACAACGGGAAATCCACCTCTTTCACTTTTACCATCAATTACTTCATCATTAGAAAGCACACATCCTAATTCCTCACACCAATTTACTGGCATTTCAATTAATTTAGCCAAACCATCTTCAAATAATTGCTTGAAAATCCACTGAGTCCATTTATAAAAAGAAGGGTCACAAGTTGAAAGTTCTTTATCCCAATCAAAAGAAAGACCTAACATTTTTAATTGCTTTTTAAAGGTTTCAATATTTTTAAGAGTAAAGCCAGCAGGATGATTGCCTGTTTTTATAGCATATTGTTCTGCAGGAAGTCCAAAAGCATCCCATCCCATAGGATGTAACACGTTATATCCTTGCATTCTTTTCATTCTAGACATTATATCTGTTGCTGTATATCCTTCAGGATGACCAACATGTAAACCTTGTCCAGAAGGATATGGAAACATATCTAATGCATAATATTTTGGTTTAGAAAAATCCCAAACATCAGTATAAAAAGTTTTATTCTTATCCCAATATTCTTGCCATTTTTTTTCAATTTCCAAGTGATTATATGTCATATAAAATCCCCCAATTTTAATAATTTTCTACGATTATATAACAAAATATAAAAAAAAGCAATCCCTATTAGTTACTAATAGGGACTATTTCTTAAGCTAAATTTAATG
>CANQWU010000039.1 GCA_947627605.1 uncultured Clostridia bacterium | reverse complement strand
ATTATGTCTTTTTTTAGACATCAAAAATGCACCTCCTAAAATTAGATTTTTTAGTCTAACTTTTGGGGTGCACTTCAAAAGAGGAAAATAAATGTGTCATTATAGTTACACACTCTCAAAATGTATGTGACGTAGTAGATGAAATATATGAATTAAAACCAAGTAACAAATAGAAAACAATTCTTGACAAATCCTTGCAAATGCAGTAAAATAGAACAGTAATAAAAAAGAAGGAGAATTGTATGTTTGATAAATTAGAAGTCGTTGAGAAACGATATGAAGAATTAACTAAAATGATAAGTGACCCAGAAGTAATTAGTAACCAATCAGAATGGCAAAAATTTATGAAGGAACATTCTAGCATAGAAGAAGTAGTTTTAAAATATAGAGAATACAAAAAAGTAAAACAATCAATGGAAGAAGCAAAAGAAATGTTACAAGATCCAGAATTAAAGGAACTTGCAGAAGCAGAATTTTATGAAGCAAAAGAAAAATTGCCAGAAATAGAAGAAGAACTAAAAATATTACTAATACCAAAAGACCCAGATGATGATAAAAACATAATATGTGAAATACGTGCAGGAGCAGGAGGAGAAGAAGCCGCACTATTTGCTGGAACATTATTTAGAATGTATACAATGTATGCAGAGAAAAAACACTGGAAATTAGAAATATTAAATGAAAATGAAACAGGACTTGGAGGATACAAAGAAATTACATTTATGGTTACGGGTAAGGGCGTATATAGTAGGCTAAAATTTGAAAGTGGTGTTCACAGAGTCCAAAGAGTACCAGATACAGAAAGTAGTGGAAGAATTCATACATCAACAGCAACCGTAGCAGTATTACCAGTTGTAGAAGATGTAGAAATTGAAATCAATCCAGCAGATATAAAAATGGAAGTATTCCGCTCATCAGGTGCAGGAGGACAACATATTAACAAAACATCTTCAGCAGTAAGACTAATTCATGAACCAACTGGAATAGTAGTAGAATGTCAAACAGAAAGATCACAATTCCAAAACAGGGATAATGCTATGAAAATGCTTAGAACAAAACTATATGAAATAGAAAAAGAAAAACAAGATAGCGAGGTAGCAAATGCAAGAAAATCACAAGTTGGCTCAGGAGATAGAAGTGAAAAAATAAGAACATATAACTATCCTCAAGGAAGAATAACAGACCATAGAATAGGAATGAGCATATATCAAATAGAAAACTTCTTAAATGGAGATATTGACGAAATGATAGATAATTTAATAGCAGCAGATAGAGCAGAAAGACTACAAGGAGAAGAAGAATAAAAAATCCCCCTTTACTTTTATAAAAGTAAAGGTTTTTTTCACAAAATTATTTGAATTTATATTATAACTATGATATAATCCAATTGAAGTTTATAAAGAAAGTGAGGAAAAAAGATGGAAAAAGCAAAAGTATATTTCTGTAAAGAAATAACACCAGAAAACATTGTAAAAATGTATGAAACACTTGGAAAACAATTAACAGGAAAAGTTGCAGTAAAACTACATTCTGGAGAAGAAGGAAATCAAAACTATATTAGACCAGAAATGGTAAAAAAAATAGTAGAACATATAAATGGAACAGTTGTAGAATGTAATACAGCATATGATGGAGCAAGAGATACAACAGAAAAACACATAAAACTAATGAAAGACCATAAATGGTCTGAATATTTCAATGTAGACATTATGGATGGAGAAGGACCAGATGATATTTTAGAAATTCCTAATGGAAAAATTATCAAAAAAAATTATGTAGGAAAAAACTTAAAAAATTATGATTCAATGCTAGTTCTTTCACATTTCAAAGGACATCCAATGGGAGGATATGGAGGAGCATTAAAACAATTATCAATAGGAGTTGCCTCAGGAAAAGGAAAAAGATATATACATTGTGCAGGACAAGAAGATGGTTCTTATGATGATATGTTTACAACAGACCAAATAAAATTCTTAGAAGCAATGGCAGATGCAGCCTATTCAGTAGTAAAACACTTCAATGGAAATATTGCATATATTAATATTATGTGCAATATGTCAGTAGACTGTGATTGCTGTTCAGTTGCAGAAGACCCATGTATGAAAGATATAGGGATTTTAGCATCACTAGACCCAGTTGCAATAGACCAAGCATGTATAGATTTAGTAAAAAATTCAAATGACCCAGGAAAAGACCATTTATTAGAAAGAATTAACTCAAAGCATGGAACACACACAATAGATGCATCAGTAGAATTAGGAACTGGAACAAAAGAATATGAACTAATAAACATAGATTAATATTATTAAAACTAAAAACGCATCAATCTGATGTGTTTTTTAATTAAACTGTGAAACAATAAGAATATTAACAAATTTTAATATATACCCCCATATTTACAAAATACCCACAAGGGTATATAATAAATAAGGTGGTGATGATATGGAAAAATGTTGTAATAAAACAACACACAGAACAGAAGAAGAAAAAAAGATTATCAATAACAGGATAAATAGAATTGAAGGTCAGCTAAAAGGAATTAAGAAAATGGTTAATGAAGACACATATTGTAATGACATTTTAATTCAACTATCTGCTATTGAAAATTCTGTAAAAAGCTTATCAAATCATATACTAGAAAAACATCTTTACAACTGTGTAATAAAAGATTTAGAAGCTGGAAATTTAGACATCGTAGACGAACTCATAGATTTATTCAAAAAATTTAATAAATAAAAGAAAGGAATGAAGAAAATGAAAGAAATAACAATAAAAGTAAATGGAATGGTATGTGGAGGATGTGAAAACAGAGTAAAAAATGCTGTAAGCACAATAGAAGGTGTTGAAAAAGTAGAAGCAGACCATAACAAAGGAATAGTAACAGTTAATATTAAAGAAGATATATCTAAGGAAATCATAGAAGAAAAAATTCAAGATATTGGATTTGAAGTAGTAAAGGAATAATAGATATGAAAAAAATAATTTTATCCATTGACGGAATAACTTGCTCTGCATGCTCAAACGGGCTTGAAAAATATTTAAACAAACAAAAAGGAATAATAAATGCAAATGTTAATTTGGTAATGGCAAATGCATCTATTGAATATGACGAAAAACAATTAAACCAAGAAAAAATAGAAGAATTTGTAAAGCAAGCAGGATTTAAAAGCTTAGGCGAATTTAAAGAAATAAAATTTGAAGATAAAACTAAAAAAGAAAAAATAAAACTAATCATTTTTACAATATTAGCAATACTGCTAATGTATATTTCAATGGGACATATGGCAAATTTACCTATACCAGAAATAATAAATCCACATATGAATAGCATAAACTATGCAATTGCCTTACTCATATTAACAATAATATTTATAGGATATGGATTTGACATTTTAAAAAATGGTTATAAAAATCTAATTCATAAAACACCTAATATGGATACACTTGTAACAATAGGAGTAATTAGCAGTTTTTTGTACAGTATATATGGAACATATATGATTATAAAAGGGAAACAAATGGATTTATATTTTGAATCTTCAGCAATAGTCATATATTTCATAAAATTAGGCAGATATATTGATGGAATAAGTAAAGACAAAACAAAAGAAGCAATTAGCAAATTAGTAAAAATAACTCCAGAAACAGCAGTTGTAAAACAAGACGGAATAGAAAAACAAGTAACAATAGACGAAATAAGCAAAGGAGATATTGTTATATCAAAACCAGGAGAAAGAATTGCAGTAGATGGAGAAATAATCTTAGGGAAAGCACACTTAGACGAATCCTTCATAACAGGGGAAAGTAAGCCTGTATCAAAAGAAATAGGAAATAAGATAATTGCAGGAAGTATAAATTATGATGGATATTTAGAATATAAAGCAGAAAAAATAGGAAAAGAATCTACAATTTCTGAAATTGTAAAACTAGTAGTAGAGGCAAGTAACACAAAAGCACCAATAGCAAAAATAGCAGATAAAGTATCAGGATACTTTGTACCAGCAGTTATACTAATTGCGATAATTTCCTTTATAATATACTTAATATTAGGAAACCAATTTAATATAGCACTTAACACATTTGTTACGATATTAGTAATAGCTTGTCCATGCAGTTTAGGATTAGCAACTCCACTTGCAATTGTAGTAAGTGAAGGATTATGTGCAAGTAAAGGCATTTTAGTAAAGAAAAGTGAAATATTAGAAAATGCACAAAAAGCAGATACAATAGTATTTGACAAAACAGGGACACTAACATATGGAAAATTAAAAATAGCCAAAATCTTGAACTATAGTGATATAGAAGATAAAAAAATACTGCAAATAGTGGGAAGTATAGAAGCAAAAGGAACACACCCAATAGGAAAAGCTTTCACAGACTATATAAAAGAAAATAATATAGAAATGATAAAAGTAGAAGAATTTGAAAATATATCAGGACTAGGAATTACTGGAAAAATAGAAACATCACAATTTATTATAGGAAATGCAAAAATACTTCAAAAATATAAAATAGAAAATCCATATATTAAGGACGAAGAAGAATTAGCAAATGAAGGAAATAGTGTTATATATTTAGCAAAAGAAAATCAAATATTAGCACTAATAGGAGTAAATGATATTATACGAGAAGACACAAAACAAATAATAGAAAAACTAAACAAAAATAATATACAGACAATTATGTTAACAGGAGATAATAAACAAACAGCAGAGAAAATTGCAAAAGAAATAGGAATAACCAAAATAATAGCAAATGTATTACCATCTGAAAAAGCAAAAATTATAAAAGAACTAAAAGAAGAAAACAAATTTGTAATAATGTGTGGAGATGGAATTAACGATAGTCCAGCTCTTGCTAATGCACATATAGGAATTAGCATAAATAGTGGTACAGATATTGCAATGGATTCATCAGATGTAATTTTAACAAGCAATAATCTAGCAAGTATATATAGCTTAATAAATATAAGTAAAAAAACAATAAAAATAATTAAACAAAACCTATTTTGGGCATTTTTCTATAACTGTTTAATGATACCAATTGCAATAGGAATATTAAAGCCAATAGGAATAAGTATAAATCCAATGATAGCAAGTATAGCTATGGTATTTAGCAGTATAACAGTAATATTAAATACATTAAGACTAAAAAATACTATAAAAGACTAGGGAAACCTAGTCTTTTATGATAAATAAAAAAATATAAAAAAAGTATTGACAATTGAATGAATATTCAACTATAATAAATATAGAGTTGAGTAAACACTCAATTGTAATCAATAAAGGAGGAAATATTATGTCAAAAAACGAATTTATATGTGATTGTAATATAATCCACCAAAACATTGTAAATGAAGCGATAAAACAAATGCCAGAACAAGACTTATTTAATAAGCTAGCAGAATTTTTCAAAATTATAGGAGATACAACAAGAAGCAAAATATTATTTGCATTAGACAAAAATGAAATGTGCGTATGTGATATTGCAAATGTACTTAGTATGAGTAAATCTTCGATATCACATCAATTAGGGACTTTAAGAAGAAGCGGAATTGTAAAATGCAGAAGGCAAGGTAAAGAAGTATACTATATGTTAGATGACGAACATATCAAGCAAGTATTTGAAATCGGTATAGAGCATATAGAACACAAAAACAAGTAATTTTAGGAGGAAAACAATGGAAGACGAGGATAAAAGAGGAGATTTAATTAAAATTATAATTGCAGTAATATTATTTTCTATAGCACTAGCAGTAAAATTTAATAATGAAATAACAAACAAAGTAATATATATCATAAGTTACATTATAGTTGGTTTTGAAATAATAAAAAAAGCAATAACAAATATTTTCAAAGGAAAAATATTTGATGAAAACTTTTTAATGTCAGTAGCAACAATAGGAGCATTTGCAATAGGAGAATTTCCAGAAGCAGTTGCAGTAATGCTATTTTATCAAGTAGGAGAATTATTCCAAGATTATGCAGTAGACAAATCAAGAAAATCAATAGTAAAACTTATGGATATAAGACCAGATTTTGCAAATGTATTAAGAAATAATGAAGTAAATAAAGTAAATCCAGAAGAAGTAAAAATAGGAGAAACAATAATAGTAAAACCAGGAGAAAAAGTACCACTTGATGGATACATAGTAGAAGGAAACACTAGTATAGATACAAAAGCATTAACAGGAGAAGCTATACCACAAGAACTACAAGAAGGAGAAGAAATTTTAAGTGGTTCAATAAATATAAGTGGAGTAATTAAAATAAAAGTAACAAAAGAATATGGAGAATCAACAGTAAGTAAAATATTAGATTTAGTAGAAAATGCAAGTAGCAAAAAATCAAAATCAGAAAACTTTATTACAAAATTTGCAAAATATTATACACCAACAGTTGTAGTAATAGCAGTTATAATTGCAATAATTCCACCATTATTTATAAAAGATGCAATATTTGTAGATTGGATATATAGAGCACTATCTTTTCTAGTTATATCTTGCCCATGTGCATTAGTAATATCAATACCACTAGGATTTTTTGGAGGAATAGGAGGAGCATCTAGATTAGGAATACTAGTAAAAGGTAGCAATTATTTAGAAGCACTAGCAAAAGTAGGAACAGTAGTATTTGACAAAACAGGAACATTAACAAAAGGAGTATTCAAAGTACAAAAAATAAACGCAATTGAGGTAACTAAAGAAGAATTACTGGAGAATGTAGCATATGCAGAATATTATTCAAATCATCCAATAGCTAAATCCATAAAAGAAGAATATGCTAAGGAAATTGATGGAAATAAAATAAAAAAAGTAGAAGAAATATCAGGACTAGGAATAGTAGCTCAAATAGAAGGAAAACAAATTTTAATTGGAAATGAAAAACTAATGCAAGAAAATAAAATAGAAATTACTACAAGCAATGATATAGGTACAATATTATATGTTGCAATAAATGGAAAATATTCAGGATATATTTTAATTGCAGATGAAATAAAAGAAGATGCTGAAAAAACAATACAGGAATTAAACAAAAAAAATATACAAACCATTATGCTAACAGGAGATAAAAAATATATAGGAGAAAATATTGCTAAAAGGCTAGGGGTAAACAAAGTATATACAGAATTATTACCAGATGGAAAAGTAGAAAAATTAGAAGAATTATTAAAAACAAAAACACAAAAAATAGCATTTGTAGGAGATGGAATAAATGATAGCCCGGCACTTGCTATTTCAGATATAGGAATTGCAATGGGAGGACTAGGAGCAGATAGTGCAATAGAAGCATCAGATGTTGTAATAATGACAGATGAACCATCAAAAATATTAAAGGCAATACAAGTATCGAAAAAAACACTCAGAATAGTTAAAGAAAATATCATATTTGCAATTTCTGTAAAAATAATTATTTTAATATTAGCAACACTTGGAATATCAACAATGTGGGAGGCTGTTTTTGCAGATGTAGGAGTATCAATAATTGCCATTATAAATGCATTAAGAGCATTAAGAATAAAGTAATAAATAAAGCGAATGAAACTACAATCATTCGCTTTTATCCTTTTATCTAAAAATAGCTCCACTTATCTTAAATATATAGACAGTCAATATATAAAATTATATAATTAAAATAACAAGAGAGGAATGAAATTTTTTATGAATATTCATATTAGTAAATTGATAAATAATCAGCTAAAAGATGATGAAATAAAAGTTAATATAGAAATATCTGATAAGAATAAAGAATTAGAAAATATAATTCCATACATAGAAGAATTTGATAAAAGAAAAATTGTAGTTTTTGATGGATATAATATGATGCAAATAAATACTAATGATATAATGTACTTTTACAGTGATGGAAACTATAATTTCTGTAAAACGAAAGAAAAAAAATATAGAATAAAAAGTAAACTGTATGAAATTGAAAAGAAAAGTAATAATTTTTTAAGAATATCTAAAAGCTGTATAATAAATATTAAGCAAGTTAAAAACTTTGATATAGGAAAAAATAGAAATATTGTTGTTAGATTTAATGACAATTCTGAACAATTTGTCTCAAGAAGAAAAATAAAAGAAGTCATGAATTATCTAACTGAAAGGATGATATAATATGGAATTATTAAAAAAGTATTACATTTATATTTTTGAATTTGTAATTGGAAACTTTATATTTAATTTTATTTACTCAATAGTAAAAACTTTAGTATTAAAAAATATTGGTGCAGTAAATGAAATTTTTGTAGATAATTTAAAAAATAGTTTTACAGAAACTTTTATAATTTATGTTATCATTTATGTAATATTAGTTATAATACAAATTTTATATGATAAGGCTATAGTATATAAATTAAACGAAAAATTAAATAAAACAAAGAAAAGGGGGTAATGGAAATGAACAATAAAAAAGCAATAATAATCATAGTATTTGTGATCTTAGTATTACTTGCAATTGGATTTGGAATTTTTATGGCAACACATAGCAGCAAATACTTATATAATTTAGATGGCACAATTCCAGATGGAAAAGAGGAATTGATTGACCACTTAAAATCTGTTGAGGATGAAAATGAAAGGAAAAACCAAATTGATTTTTCTGTTCAACAAAACATTATAACCCAACAAGAAGCTAATGAGTTATATTAGACAAAACAAAGGCAGTTTTTACTGCCTTTATTTATAGCTTTCAATAAATAATGCTTTTGCAATATAGGGTACAACTTCTTCATATTTATACCATCCAGAACTTTTACTATCATTTTTACCACCATTAGGATTAGAAATATATACCATATCGTAATTGTCAGATGCTAGCAATACCATATAATGAGAAGAAGTTGTAAAGCGATTTTTATTAGGCTTGTCCCAAACACAAATTAAAACAGGTCTATTTGTCAATAAATGCTTTTTTATATATTCTTTTGATAAATGAACAGAATCATAGAAAAAGCCACTTGACTGTATGTGATAAGACCTAGAAAACTCTGTATTTAAAGTTTCATAATCAATAACAGGATAATATTTATTTCTTAAATCTTCTGGAGTAACAGCTTTTCCATATCCACTTAAAATTATTGCCATTGCTGTAATTCCACATCCTGTATTTTCCATATAATCATTCCAATATGATTTTTTACTCCAGGAAGCATCACCATTTTGTTTATATTCAATATATGTTTTTTTATACTGATTATCAGTAGTAAAAGTAGTAAAATATCCATCTTTACCTAAAACCTCTTTTTGACCCTCTCCGTATATAATTATCATTTTTTTCTTGCTTTATAATATCATAGCCAGTATTTTTAGAAAAAGAAATCTCATGTAAATTATTTGAATGCTCATCTATAAAATCTATTTTTTTAACAATAAAAATAGAAAAAACTATGAAAATAATTAAAAAAAGAAATTTTGCTACCTTTAATTTTCTTTTATTTCTCTTCTTCATAAAGCACCTCCGAACTAATTTTTAGTATAAATTAATTTAAAAAATAGTGTTTTAAGAAATGCTTAACAAAATCTTAATTTTTTCTTACAATTTGCCTAAACAATAGAAATAAAAAGTATTATATGTTAAAATGTAAATAATTAGAAAGAGGGTAATAAATGAATATTTTAGTATTAGATGATGAAAAAGAAATAGCAGATTTAATTGAGCTATATATGAAAAATGAAAACTATAATGTTTTTAAGTTTTATGAAGCAAAATCTGCAATAGATTGTATAAATAATCAAAAACTAGATTTTGCAATTTTAGATATAATGATAAAAGATATTGATGGATTTGAAATATGTAAATATATAAGATCAAAAGAACTAAAATTTCCTATAATAATGCTTACTGCTAAAATTGAAGATAAAGACAAAATAAAAGGACTTTCTGTTCGGAGCAGATGATTATATTACAAAACCATTTAATCCTTTAGAACTTGTTGCAAGAGTGAAATCAGCTTATAGAAGATATACAAAATATAATGAAAAAGAAGAAGACAATATTATTTATATAAATGGATTAGAAATAAACCAAGATAAGCATAGTTGTAGGTTATATAATCAAAAAATAGAATTAACACCAATAGAATTTGAAATATTACTATATCTAGCACGAAAGAGAGGGAATGTTATAAGCTCAGAAGAATTATTCGAAAAAGTATGGAAAGAAAAATACTTAGACAATAATAATACAGTGATGGTACATATAAGAAGAATAAGAGAAAAATTGAAAGAAGATAGTAAAAAACCTAAATTTATAAAAACAGTATGGGGAGTGGGATATAAAATTGAACAATAAAGAATTTAGAAAATTAAAAAATAGTCTATCACGAAAATGTATTATGAAAATACTTTTATATAGCATAATGTCAATAATCATATTAGAAATATTTGTTGATGGGATTTTCAATGATATACTTGCAGAAAATGCCGCTCAATTTAGTGGACATCTATATTATTGGTTTATTGGAAACAAAACTGTAATAATGGTTTTAACATATTTTATTATTTTAATAACAATAACTTTTATAGTTATTAGAAATTCAAATAATAACATAATAGAAATAATATCAGCAATGGATAAAATATTAAAAAACCCAGAACAAGATATAAAATTATCAAATGATTTAATTGTATTAGAAAATAGATTAAATAACATAAGAGCAGACTTAATAGCAAGTAAAAACAAAGCAAGTGAAGAAACGCAAAAAAAGAATGATTTAATCATGTATATGGCTCATGACCTGAAAACACCACTAACTTCTGTAATAGGATATTTAAGTTTATTAACACAAGAAAAAGAAATTTCTAAAGATATGCAAGAAAAGTATATAAAAATAGCTTTAGATAAATCAATTAGATTAGAAGAACTTACAAATCAATTTTTTGAAATAACTAGATATAATTTGCAAGAAATTCCTATAAATAAAAGTAAAATAGATTTATCATTTTTAATGGAGCAATTGATAGACGAATTTTATCCAATGCTACAAGAAAATGGATTGAATTGTATTGTGAATAAACCAAAGCACATATATTTTTTAGGAGATGGAGATAAGTTAGCACGAGCATTTGGAAACTTGATAAAAAATGCAATTAGTTATAGTTATAAAAACACTGATATAGAAATTGAAATATTGCAAAAAGAAGGAAAAATAAATATAATATTTAAAAATAAAGGTGATAAAATTCCAAAATATAAATTGGACAAGATATTTGATAAATTCTATAGAGCAGATGAAGCAAGAACAAGTAGTACAGGGGGAACTGGATTAGGATTAGCAATTACTAAAGAAATAATAGAATTGCATGGTGGTACAATTCAGGTAAAAAATGATAATGAATATATAGAATTTTACATTGAATTATGATAGGAGTCAAGTTATGAAGAAAGAAACAAAAATAGCAATAATTATATTCTTAATTTTATTATTTATTATAACTTTTATTTTAATTATCTTAAATAAAAAAAATTATGAACTAAACTTGCCAGAACAGGAAAAATTAAAAAGTATAACTATAGAAATACAAGCAAATCAAAAAGAAATTATAGATACTCAAGAAATACAAGACATTATTTATATTTTAAATAATAGTGGGAAAGGAAGAAATACAAAACAAGAAAGCATAAATGACTTTCCAGTAAATACAGAAAATATAATAACAGTAAAATTTAATTTTGAAGAAGAGGGTACATCTACAATATTTGTATATATAAGAAATAATAATTACTATATAGAGCAACCATATAATGGAATATATAAAATAAGTGGAGACGAATATAATTCAATAGAAAAGTATATTAGATAAAAATGTACTGGATACATATTTTTGATTTACGAATAAAAGAAAATATGTTATTATTTAAGTACAAAATAAATGTATTCGATTCGGGTTGTGAATTGCATTTACTTGTATGTGTACCGAAACTACACATACTTTTTTTTCACAAAAAACAGAGTAGATAGTAACTTGAAGCGATAGCTTTTCAGTTGAAAAAAAGCCATACTTTTAAAAATGAAAAAATGTTGATATAGAGTAGTTATAGAAATTTAATTCTCTACATTTACGAGTGGTAGTAAGCATTCACTACCGAAAGATAGGGAATGTCTTGCTAAAAAAGATGATTTTATAAATGGATTATATAAGGCATTTATATGCATTTAAATAAACTATTAATAATACATTAGATATTGGGATTTCTAGTAAGAAAACTAGCTATATTTGAATAAAAAGAAATAAGAAGAAAATGGTTTAATGAATATTGGTACTTTTCAGTAGAAGATGTTATTCACGTCTTAACAGATTCTGTGGATGCCAAACAATGCATAAAAAAGCCTAAAACTATAGATAAAACTAAATAACAACAGGGATACAATTTGTACCCTAGTTGAAATTAAAGCTAAAGATAGAGATGATGCAATATTAACGGATAAAATCTAAAAAGTTGAATACAGCTCGGTATAGAGAATTAAAAAGGATAAATGAAACAAAAAAAATCATTATTTTGAAAAAAGTTACTATGGATAACCTTTTCGCTTTTTAGTTACAATGTAATACATATAAAATATGTGAATTTGTATCATAAAAATATAATGTATAATAATAAAATTTTGCATATTTTTTTCCAAAATCTCTATTATTTTTATCAAAAAGTAAAAAATAATCATTTTCATCTATACTATTATCATTAAAATCATAATCATTAAGTCTATTTTGATTATTCATTCTTTCTTTGAAATCATTATAATATAATTTTATTTCATTAATATTTTCATTATTAACATTATTATATAATGTATAAAAATCAGTATCTTTTTCTGGTTTATAATAATATTTATAATACTCTAAATAGTGTTGGAATCCATATTTATCTCCGTAAGTTTCTGATTTGAAATAACCGTTTATTATATTTCTATCACTTAAAACGTAGTCAAAAAATAGAATTACAAATATTAACAGTATTATTAATAAAGCAAAAAAAATAATTTTTGATTTTTTCATAATCAACCTTTCCATATATTCTAGATTTTATAATCGTCATTTGTTATTTTAATTATAAAATTAAATGGTTTTATAACATTGTACGAACTTGATATAGTAGCAAAATTATTTAGAGTAGAAGATAATAAACTCATAATTACTGAATCTGTTGACGTTACATAGTCTTTTAAATTTTTAATATCTGTAAAGTCATATTTATTCTGTACTTTATTCTATACTTTATTCTATACTGTGTCAATTGTTTTTATAAAAGCTGGACTGAATTAAATCTTTTTATTTATCTTTTACACTCTTTGCTGATTGTAACTCAAATCTATACTTCTTACCATTTTTATTAAGTTCATCTATTTTTTTCTGTTTGACTATGATAAGAATTAACTGGTTTTACAATTCCATTTTCGTTTTATTTATGTGTCATCATTATATGATATAGTAGAATTTCATTTGTTAAAAAATTGAATTATATCCTTGATAAAATTTAATAAATCTACTTTTATATTTATAAAAAATATCTAATACCAACAGCATTTTTTAATTTATTGTTTTTGGGTTATTAAAATATCAGTAAAATATTAATTTTTCAAAAAGGTTAGCATATAATAATTATAGACTTTCAAATAATATATCTTCTTATTTTTTGTTTGACAAATTATAAAAAAATATGTTATTATTTAAATACAAAATAAAGTGTTTGTTATGAGCTGTCAACACTGAATGCATGTGTGTATTGCAACTACACACATTTTTTTATTCAAAAAAACAGAGTAGACTGCAACTATCTACCCTGCCAGCTATGTATTGCTACTATTAGTCTTTGACATATCTTGTATGAATAATCTTACTTTTCTTTAACTTATCTAGGCAAGAAGTCTCCTACATCTAAGGTAGTGAGATGAATTGCAATTTCTATGTTGACATATTGTAAAAAATGTATTATTATGTTTTCACTCTAGTA
>CANQWU010000038.1 GCA_947627605.1 uncultured Clostridia bacterium | reverse complement strand
TATATTTTTTGTATAAAAAAGTAAAGTGCATAAGTTTTGGTACCTTTAACTTACACACTTTATTTTACACTATCAAAATATCTGTGTTTTAGTTTATATAACAAAAAACTGCTGACAAAAATTTTTAATTTTGACAACAGTCTTATATTTTTCAATTAAACTAATTTAAACCATATAAATTTCCATCTATAAGTAACTGAGCTCTTTTTCTAGTTTTTTCATCAGCATTTAAAGAATTTTCTAAAAATTCAGGATGTGCTATTAAAAAGTTTTTCATAGTTTCATCTGGATTTGCATAAAATCCATTTAACATATCAACCTGATTTTGATTTATAATTCCCATATCTAAAGCTTTATTAAATAAACTACTATCAACTTTAACTAAAGAAAAAGCTTTTACGCCTTCAGCTTCTATTTTTTCACTTCCACCTTGCATTCTATCAACAACAACACAAGACCATTTTATTTGACCACCTAAATTACGTATAGCTGGAATCCAAGCTCTAATATAACTAGATGCTACAGTAACTAAATCAGCTACATGTAATACTTTTTTACCACTTAAATCTGTTATAACTTCAGAAGTTTTAAATTCACTATCACTTACAACAGTTGATAAGTCTTTATAAATAGAAATATGAGGCTTTCCTAATAAATGAGCAATTATATTAGAGAAAAACCAATCTCTACGTTCTCCACCTGAAACATAATCAATTTCTGAAATATCAATATTTTGTTCAATATATTCTTTCATAGTATCAATTACATCTTTGTAAATTGTATTATTCTTGTATTGATTAAAGCTTTGCTCGAATACTTTTGCAGGTAAAGACTGCTTATCAGCTAAACATTCGTCTATAAAGCTTAAGAATTTAGTAGCTTCAGCTTCACTTCCATAAACAAAATGTGTGTTTATAAAATAAGGCCCAATTTTTCCTGAAGTATACCAAAAAGGTTTATTTTCTTCGCAAAATTTAATAGCATTTGTTTGAAATAAGTATGACATTATATCAGACATAAAAAATCCCCCCTAAAATTTACTAAAAATATTCTAAACAAAAATGTTTCATTTGTCAAGCAAATTTGACATAAAACCATTATTTATGGTAAAATAAAGATGTATCGAATTAATAATTCCTTGGAATTTTCAAGGAATATAGCTACGAAAAGGAGGCAAAATATGTGTTCAGCAGGAGGAATATTAGAAAGAGAAAAAGCTCGTCGGGAAACAATGAAAAGGCAATTAGGAAAAGAAATGGCAGAAGGAAGATATCCATATGCCCAGGATGCTATTAAATTAGCAATAGGGCGAATTCAACTTGAATCTTCAAAAGATACTAATGAAGTAATGGATTTTTACGAAAGGATTCACGAAATGCATGGCAATGTTGACTTTTTCCGTTTCAAGCAAAGCCTAGATATTTGTACAAGAGGCTTGAAGAAGTATCAAACCATTGCTACTCTTTGTAGTTTTATCGACGAGTAACGTAGCTAAAAAGACCCCGGTAATTTTGAAAAAAGCTGGGGTTTTTAATATGAAAAAAGTATTGCAAAAATTATAAAAAAATGATAGAATGAACAAAAAGTAAGGAGGAGTAAAAATGACGATTTTACTAAAAAACGGAAAACTAATAGATTACAAGACAAATACAAATGAACAATATGATATTTTGATTGAAAATGATAAAGTAAAACAAATTGCAAAAGACATAACAACAAATGCAGACAGAACAATAGACTGTACAAATTTATATATTATACCAGGAATGATTGATATCCATTGCCATTTAAGAGAGCCAGGCTTTGAATATAAAGAAACAATTGAAACTGGTAGTGCAAGTGCTGTAGCTGGAGGATTTACAACAATTTGCCCTATGCCAAATACAAAACCAACCCCAGATAGCACTATTATTTTGCAACAAATAATAGATGAAGCAAAACGTGTAAATCTTTGTAATGTTTTACCATATGCATCTGTGTCAAAGGGAGAAAAAGGGGAAGAACTTGTTAATTTTGAAGAACTAAAAAAAGCAGGAGCTATTGCATTTTCTGATGATGGAATGCCTGTTGTAAATAGCAAAATGATGAGAGAAGCTATTATAGAAGCAGATAGATTGGGAACATATGTTGCATCACATTGTGAAGAAAAATCAGTAGCACAAGGAGCGATAAATGCTGGAAAAGTAGCAGAAGAATTAGGAGTAGAAGGAGTATTGCCAGAAGCAGAAGAAATTATGGCAGCAAGAGAAATCGTAATTTCAGAAACAAATAATGTAAGAGCACATATTTGTCATATAAGTACAAAAACAACTAAAAATATGGTACGTGATGCAAAAAAACGTGGAGTAAAAATAACTTGTGAAACTTGTCCACATTATTTTACATTTACAGTTGACGAAGTAAAGAAAACAGGAACAAATGCTAAAATGAATCCACCATTAAGAGAGGAAAAAGACAGACAAGCAATAATTGAAGGACTAAAAGAAGGAACAATAGATTGTATTATTACAGACCATGCACCACATAGTGAAGAAGAAAAACAAAGAGAACTATCAAAAGCACCTAATGGTATTATCGGATTTGAGACAGCATTATCAGCAGAAATTATGAATCTTGTAGATCCAGGACATATCGATTATTTAGATTTAGTAAGATTGACTTCATATACACCAGCAAAACTAATTAAAATTGATAGAGGAACAATTGAAGAAGGTAAAATAGCAGATATTACAATATTTAATCCAAATGAAGAATATGTTTATACAAAAGAAAGGATTGTTTCTAAAGCAAAAAATAGTCCATTCATTGGAAAAACGCTAAAAGGAAAGGTAAAATATACAATAGTAAGTGGAAGAATAGTATATGAAGAGGAGTAAAGAAATATGGAAAATGCAATAGATAGACTTATTAAAAAAATTAAAGAAACAGATAATCCAACAGTTATGGGATTAGACCCAAGATATGAAATGTTACCAGAAGTTGTTAAACAAAAATATTCTCAGGATTTAGAGGGAGTTGCTAAATCTATTATAGAATTCAACAAAAATTTAATTGACAGTGTATGTGATATTATACCAGCAGTAAAAGTTCAAATAGCTTTTTATGAAATGTATGGAATAGAAGGACTAAAAGCATTTCAAGAAACTTGCCAATACGCAAAACAAAAAGGAATGATTGTAATGGCAGATAGTAAAAGAGGCGATATTGGCTCAACAGCACAAGGATATTCAAATGCATTCCTAGGAAAAACAGAAATAGGAGAAAAAAGTGTACCAATATTTGATGTAGACTTTGTAACAGTCAATCCATATATGGGAACAGATTGTGTAAAACCATTTGTAGAAGATTGTAAAAAATATAATAAGGGGATATTTATTCTTGTAAAGACATCAAATCCATCTTCAGGTGAATTGCAAGATTTAAAAACGGAAAATGGTATTGAAGTATACGCAGAAGTAGCAAAACTTGTGGAAAAGTGGGGAGAAGAACTAAGAGGAAAATACGAATATAGTAGTGTAGCAGCAGTAGTTGGAGCAACATATCCAGAACAACTAAGCCAAATTAGAGAATTTGCACCACATACATATTTCTTAATTCCAGGATATGGCGCACAAGGAGGAAAAGCAGAAGATATTGCAAAAGGATTTGATGAGAACGGACTAGGAGGTATTATCAATGCTTCAAGAAGTTTAATGTGTGCATATAAATCAGATAGATGGAAGGAACAATTTAAAGAAGAACAATATGCAGAAGCAACAAGAGCAGAAGCTATTAGAATGAGAGAAGAATTAAACCACGCAATTAAAGGAGGAATATAAAATGGCAAAACAAATACAGGCTAAATTACTTGAAAAAAAACAATTAACAAAAGATATTTATCATTTTAAAGTCAAAGCAGATGATATTGTAAAAGAATCAAAGCCAGGTAACTTTGTAGAAATTCGTGTTACTGAACAAACAGAACCTTTTTTAAGAAGACCTATAAGTATTTATAATTTAGATAACGAAAATGGAATATTAGAATTTATATTCCAAGTAAAAGGAAAAGGAACAGAAATCCTAGCAAAGAAAGAAGTAGGAGAAGACATTGATATAATGGGACCACTTGGATTTGGAACTTTCAAATTAGAAGGTAGAAAAAATATAGCAATTTTAGGTGGAGGAATAGGTATATTTCCATTGTATGAATTAGCAAAACAAGCTAAGCAAAATGGTATACAAGTAAATACATATTTAGGATTTAGAAACAAAGAATATGTTGTATTGGAAAATGAATTCCAAAATGTTTCTGATAAATTAACAATTACAACAGATGATGGAACATATAAACAAAAAGGATTTGCAATTGATTTCTTAAAACAAGACATTGAAAATAACAAAATTGACTGTATTTATGCATGTGGACCATTACCAATGTTGAGAGCAGTAAGAGAATTAGCAATACAGAAAAATTTAGATTGCCAAATTTCTTTAGAGGAAAGAATGGGATGTGGAATAGGCCTATGTTTAGGATGTGCAGTAAAAAAAGCAGAAAGCCCAAAAGATGCACCTGAATATTATCATGTATGTAAGGGTGGACCAGTATTTCAAGCTAAAGATGTAGAAATATAAATAAAGAAAAAGGAAGAAAATTAATAAAATGGCAGGATTTACAATTCATTTAGCAGTAGGAGAGCAATATATTGAGAAGCATACAGGAAAAATAAAAGATGAAAAGGAATTTATTAGAGGAATTGTTGCTCCAGATTTAAATGAAAAAATGACAGATATTGAAAAAAACAAATCAAAGTCACATTATGGAAAATGGGAAGAATATAGTTCTATTACTAATATAGAACAATTTTTGAATGATAAAAATGTAAATATTAATGAAGATTATTGGAAGGGATATTTTTTACATCTATTAACTGATTATTATTTCTATAATATAGATTTTTTAAAAGAATCAAATGAAATAGCAAAAGCAAAGGATCACTTTTATCATGATTATGACTGTTTAAATAAATATTTAATAGAAAAATATGATGTAAGCAAATATGATATCTGGACGATAAGAAAATACATAAATGTCATTTCAGATAATCCCAAATATTTAGAGATTAATAAAGTCATAAAATTTATTGGAAAAATATCAGATTTTGATATTGAAACAGAAGTAAAAATAATAAAAGAAAAAGGAATGGGGGAACTAAAATAAAATGAATACAAAAATTAATTTAGCGGGAATTGAAATGAAAAATCCAGTAACTGTAGCTTCTGGAACCTTTGGATATGGAAGAGAAATTAGCCAGTTTTTTGATTTAAGCAAACTAGGAGCAGTTATTACAAAAGGAACATCTCTAAAACCAAAAAATGGGAATAAACCTCCACGTGTTTGTGAAACAGCAAGTGGAATGTTAAATGCAATAGGATTACAAAATCCAGGAGTAGAATATTTTGCACAAAATGATTTGCCATTTTTAAGAAAATATGATACCAAAATTATTGTAAATGCATGTGGAAGCTCTGTAGACGAATATGTAGAGTTATGCAAAATTTTAAATACTCTAGATATAGATGGTGTAGAATTAAATTTATCTTGTCCTAATGTAAAGGAAGGATGTATGGCATTTGGAAATACATATGATGGAGTAAAAAAAGTAACAACTGAAGTAAGAAAAGTATTAGATAAACCACTAATTGTAAAATTGACACCTAATGTAACAAATATTGCAGAAATTGCTAAGGCAGTAGAAGATGCTGGGGCAGATGGGGTATCTTTAATAAATACATTACTTGCAATGAAAATTGATATTTATAAAAAAGCTCCTGTACTTGCTAATATAACAGGTGGATTATCAGGACCAGCAATTAAACCAGTAGCTGTCAGAATGGTATATCAGGTAGCACATGCAGTAAAGATTCCTATTTTAGGAATGGGAGGAATTATAAATGGAGAAGATGCTATTGAATTTATGCTAGCAGGTGCAACAGCAATTTCAATAGGAGCAGGAAATTTCATTGACCCATATACAAGTATAAAAACAGTAGAGGGAATTGAAAATTATATGAAACAACAAAAAATAGAAGATATCAATGAAATAATAGGAGCAGTAAAATAATTATGAGAAAGAAATAAAGTTTATAAATACTTTGTTTCTTTTTCTTTTTTAGTAAAAACAATATAACCTATTACTTTTAGTTAGAACGAGAGTGTTATAAAATTGTCGAAAAATGCGATGAAAAGTGCAAAAAATCAAATAAAAAGTGTTGACAAATCGAAAAAAAGAATTTATACTCAAAATAAGAATTATAATTCTTTAAAAATTTTATTCTAAAATTTAAATCGAAAAAAATCCAAAGCCAACTGAAGAAAAAGAATACAGAAAGAAAGGAGGAGTTGAGAAGATATAAGAAATGAATCAATATTTGTATTGTAATAGAAATTATGTATTGAGAAAAATTTTAAACACAGAAGAAAGAACTGATATTATAAAAGACTTAATTGAAGGAATTTTGGAAATAAAAATAAAAGAGATTTTTGTAAATCCGTATGTTAAAAAGAATGAAAAATATTTGCCAAGAGAAGAAAATTTTGGTGTAGTTGATGTACGTATAAAAACAGATGAACTTCAAGATTATAATATTGGTATACAGTTTTTAGATGGAAAACACATACAAACTAAAATTGCACTATATTACTTATATGTACATTCAAATCAAATATTCTATGATGATGAAAGAAAAATTAGCAAAACTATTACTATTAATTTTATGGATTTTCCTTATCAATACAAGAGCTCTGATTACCATGAGATTGCAATTTTAAATAAATTTAAGAGTATTGATTTTAGAGAGGAAGAAGCAGAAGCTCATATGATTGAATTGCCAAAATTCAAGGTGTCAGACTTAAATAATTTAACAAAGGCAGAGCAATGGATAGGTTATATAAAAGGGGAAAATCAAAAAATAATAAATGAAATTATTAGTAAAAACAAATATATAAGAAAACTTGATGAATTAGTGCAAGAATACTGGAATAATGAAACAATTTAAAAGAGAAGAAAAGAAAAAATAGGAGGATTTCAAAAAATTGAAATCCTCTTAAATATTTAATGAGTAACATTAGAATTTTTCTTTAATGCAATATTTATAATTGTACCTTCCTCTACTTTAGAATTTAAAGGAGGATCTTGCGAAACTACAACCCCTGTACCATCAATAGATGCATTTAGATTTAGAGCATGAAGTGCATTGATTGCCTGTGAAGCAGATTTATAACTTAAATCTGGTACAGTTACTGATGTTCTTGCTTGATTTGTATCATCATAGAGAATAATTATAGAATCTTTTGCAAGTGAAACACCAGGTTTTGGTACTTGGTCAGATACAATAGTAGAATTTTTATCTTTTCCTGTAATACTTTTAACATTAAATCCATTTGCTTTTAAAACTTTTTCTGCTTCAGCAAAAGTTTTATTTCGTATATCAGGTAATGTCGTTAATTTTGTAGAATTATTTGTTTCAGTAACATCAGCAGGTACATTTAAATATGGTAAAATTTCTGTTAACATTTGTGAAACAACTGGAGCTGCAACAACACCACCTTGTTGACCTTTGGCAACACCATAAAAACATACTAAAACAACTACTTGAGTATCTTCAACAGGAGAGATACCACAAAATGAAGCAACATATCCTTCAGATTCTTTTCCTTCAACTGGCTCAGATGTACCTGTTTTACCACCAACGGTATATCCTGAAACTGCAGCACGATAACCAGAACCATGTTCAACAACAGATTGCATCAATTCTTTCATTGTATCAGCCGTACTTTTTGAAAGCACTTCTCTAACAACAGTAGGCTCTACAGTTGTAACAGCACCTGTATCTGTATTTGTAATTTTATCTACTATCATAGGTTTCATTAAAATTCCATCATTTGCTATAGCAGATACAGCTGTAATCATTTGTAAAGGTGTAATATTTAATCTTTGACCAAATGACATAGTAGCAAGTTCAACATCTCCTACAGAAGATTCTTTTGTAAATAGTGAATCAGATTCACCATATAAGTTACTGCCAGTTTTTTCAAACAATCCATATGCACGATAATATTTATATAAAGTTTTAACTCCGATTCTTTTTCCTAATTGCATTAAAGAAGGATTGCAAGAATTTTCTAAAGCTTGGCGAAGAGATAAAGATCCCATATGTCCTGTAGTCCAACAGTTTATTTTATAATTTGCAACTTGTTCAAATCCTTTACAATAGAAATCATTTTTAACATCTGGTGTTGTAATACCTTCTTCAAGAGCAACAGAAGCAGTAATAAGCTTAAAAACAGAACCAGGTTCATATAAATCAGATACACATCTATTTTTCCACATAGATTGAAGTGCGTTATTTTGCTCTTCCTCAGATAACTTTTTGTATGTAGCAGCTAGACTTTGATTAGGTGTAGAATATGCATTCAAATTATAATCTGGATAAGTAGCCATAGCTAAAATTTTTCCTGTTTTAGGATCCATAACAATAGCTGTACCACCATTTTTAGGATTTAAAGTTGTACAAGCCTGTGATAAAAATTTTTCTACAGTAGATTGAATATTATAGTCTATTGTCAAAGTTATATCACTACCATTTTCAGCAGGAATATAAGTTTCTTCGGCATTAGGAATTTCTGATTGGTCACTTCCTTTTGAGCTTACAATTTTTCCAGGAGTTCCCTGTAATACGGAATTATATGTTGATTCAATTCCAACAAGTCCATTGTTTTCTGTTCCACAAAAGCCTAAAGTATTTGATAAAAAGTTGTTGTATGGATAATATCTTTTTGTGTCTTCATCAATGTTAATTCCAACCTTTACTTCGTTTTCCTTCATCCAAGCTCTTAAAGTTTCAATCTTATCTTGTTCAACTTTTCTGACAATTGTTTCTACTGATGATGAACTATTAACTTTTTTTAGAACTTCATTGTAGTCTAGTGTAAAAATATCAGATAATCCTTTTGCAACTTTTTCTTTAAAAGCAGTAGTTTCTTCATCAGTATCCTTTTCAAATTTTAATGGATTTATTGTAACAGTATCAACAGGAATACTACTTGCTAAAACTTTAGTGCCAGTTGAATCATATATATTACCACGTTTCGGACTAATTATTTGATTTATAGTTTGTTGTGAATATGCTTTTTCTTTTAAATAAGCACCATCAACAAATTGAATAAATCCTAACCTTACTATAAGTAAAAGTAAAATTAAGATAACTAATATTCGCATTACTTTTAAAGTTTTTGTATGAATAAAATTTTGTGAAGTAAATGAAGAATTCATTTTTACTACTTTTTTATTTTTATGATTCTTATCCATTTTTTCACCACTCTTTTGTTAAATATTACAATTATTTTATAACAAACGATTTTAAAAAGCAATTGTTTTATAAAAAAACTGTGCAAAATGTTATATAATATTAAAAATGGATAAATTTATAGGATTGCCAGAAACTTAAGCATATGGTATAATAAGAAAGGTGATTAAAATGCAAACAATTCTAGAAGAAACCAAATTTATTATGAATAAATATCATATTAGAGCAAATAAAAAGCTTGGACAGAATTTTTTAATTAGTGATACAGCTGTACAAGAAATTATAAAAAATAGCCAAATATCTAATGATGATTTAGTAATTGAAATAGGTCCAGGATTAGGAACTTTAACAAAAGAATTACTAGAGAAGGCATCTAAAGTAATTTGTATCGAATTAGATACTAATATGATAAATATATTGCAAGACAGATTTAAACTATATAAAAATTTTGAGCTTATAAATGAAGATGTATTAAAGGTGGATTTAAAAAATATAATTAAAGAAGAAAAAAAGAAGGGGAAAATAAAACAAGCAAAAATTGTTGCAAACCTTCCTTATTATATTACAACTCCAATCATTATGAAATTACTAGAAGAAAAATTAGACTTAGATACTATAACTGTTATGGTGCAAAAAGAAGTAGCAGATAGATTAATTGCAATTCCAGGGCAGAAAAATACAGGAGCAATAACCTATAGTGTATATTATTATGCAGAAGCAACAGAAATACTAGAGGTAGAAAATGAAGCGTTTATTCCATCGCCAGAAGTAACTTCAAAAGTTATTCAATTTAAAATAAGAAAAAATCCAAAGGCTAATGTTTCAGATGAAAAATTAATGTTTAAAATAATAAAAAATGCATTTACTCAAAGAAGAAAAACATTACTAAATGCATTAACTAATACTCATATATTTCAAAGTAAAGAACAGGGAATAGAAATATTGAAAAAAATAGAAATAGGAGAGAATGCAAGACCAGAAGAACTTACACTAGAACAATTTGCTAAAATTACAGAAAAACTAAATTAAACTCTTTAAAAAACATATTTAATGTGATATAATTAAATAGAGATAAGAACAAGGAGAATAATATGAATCAGATTTTAATCAATAAAAAACTATATGTAACCCCTGAATTAAAGAGAAAAAAGAAAGTCTATAGATTTCATTTTATACTATCAGTATTTTTATTGATAGTTCTTGTTTCTTTATGCATTTATGCTGAATATGATAGAAATAAAAGTGAAGAAGCATCACAACAAATTCTAAGTGATGTAAATAAATCAATAGAAGAACAAAAACAAGCAAAAAGTGATGTATTAGTTGTAGTTTTAAATAATTCACAAGAGGATTTAAATATCGAAGCATTAACAAGTGAAGAAAATGAGACTCCTCAGATGGATAAATATACAACAGAAAGTGGTTATACATATTATACAATTGCAACAATAAGCATTCCAAAGATAAATGTAAATTATTCAATTATTGAAGGTGAAACTGGATCAGAAAAAGAAACAGAAGAGTTGTTAAAAAAATCACCTTGTAAGCTAGAAGGACCAGAACCAAATAAAAGAGGAAATTTTTGTGTAGTTGGACATAATTATAGAAACACAAAATTTTTCAGTAAAGTTCCAACACTACAAATAGGAGATACATTTACTATTACAGATTTAACAGGAAAAACTATTGAGTATAGAATATACAATATGTATGAAGTAGTGCCAGAGGACACTAGTTGTTTGGATCAAGTAGCAAATGGAAAAAGAGAAGTTACATTGATTACTTGTACAAATGATAGTAAAAGACGAGTTATTGTGAAAGCAGAGGAAGCTAAATAAAAGTTACTATAAGTGTAGTAACTTTTTTATGTATAAAAAAGGGAGGAAAAAGAGTGGAGAAAAGCTTACTTATATTTGATGTGGATGGTACACTATGGGATAGTGAGAGGGATGTTTTTTTATCATTTAATCACATATTAAAAGAAAATGCAGACTTTGAAATAGAAAAAGAACAGTTTCAAAAATTAGCAGGACTTCCATTAGGGACAATGTTTAAAAATATATTACCAAATGATAAAAAACATTTGTCAGGAGAATATGAAAAATATTATAAAAAATATTATATAGACGAAGGGCATTTTATAGACACAACAGTTCTTTTCGATAATGTAAAAGACACAATAGACAACTTAAGAGAGCAAGGCTTTTATATGGCTATAGCTTCTAGCAAACCTAAAAGAATTCTAGATAAAATGGTATCACATTTTAATTTAGAAGGTTTTCAATATATATTAGGAACAGAAGAAAGTAATTTTAAGCATAAGCCAAATCCAGAAATTATAAATTACATTATGAAGAAGTTAAATGTACAAAAAGAAGATGCTGTTATTATTGGTGATAGCAAATCAGATATACTCACAGGAAAAAATGCTAAAATAGATACAATAGCAGTTACATATGGATATGACACAACTGAAAATTTATTAAAAGCAGAACCTACATATATAATTGATAAATTTGAAAAATTATTAGAAATCATCAAATTAAAAAAATAATATATAAATAATATTATGAAAAACAAGAAAGAAATTAGCAATTTGACTAATTTCTTTTTTTGGTACGACAGGCATGTCGTTTAGCTAAGCGGTGAAAGTCCGTAGTGGGGGTATATATCGCCAACCACATAGAGAAACACAAGCTATCCATTGTGAAATGGAAGTGAAGGAAGTGCGTATCAAAATCTTGGCTCGATGTACAAAAACTTAATACTAAGGCTGTATAAGAGGGCAAGACTACCAAACAAGCTAAAGCCCAAAAGATATACGTAACCTTATGCAGTAAATTAAGCGAGTAAAAGAGGAAAGTTAAACGGCTTATCCTGTGAGGTCTTGTGAGCACTAGAGATAGTGGTCGAAAAAGGTTTATCACAAGAAGTCAGCAGAGGTCATAGTAGGGGAAATCCGAAGGACCGAACAATTTGTAGTGTTTTCACTACCATAAATTTAGTGATAGGTAATAATTAGAATGTGTTAATGAGGAGAGTATAGGCGTATCCTAGAGGGTTACTCAAAATCAATGATTTATCTATCTACAGAAAGGAAAGAGAAAACAGATATGGAACTTTTAGAACAAATCTTAGCAAAAGAAAATATGAACAAGGCATACAAAAAGGTAGTATCAAACAAAGGTGTAGCTGGAGTGGACGGTATAACAGTAGATGAAATAGATGAATACGTCAGGGAAAGAAAAGACAAAATAATAAAGCAAATAAGAAACAGAAGGTATAAGCCACAACCAGTCAAAAGAGTTCAAATACCAAAAGAAAACGGACAGAAACGAAATCTAGGAATACCGACAGTCATGGATAGAATAATACAGCAAGCAATAGTACAAGTAATAAGCCCAATATTTGAAGAGCAATTTAATGATAACAGCTTTGGGTTTAGACCAGGCAGAAGTTGTGAAAAAGCAGTAATAAGAGCATTAGAGTACTTAAATGACGGGTACGAATGGATTGTAGATATTGACTTAGAGAAATTCTTTGATACAGTAAATCAAGATAAGTTAATAACAATAATAGGAAGAACAATAAAAGACGGAGATGTAGTATCGTTAATAAGAAAATATCTAAGTGCAGGAGTAATGGTAAATGGAGTAAAGAAAGAAACAAAAATTGGAACACCACAAGGAGGAAACCTAAGTCCATTGCTAAGTAATATAATGTTAAACGAACTAGACAAAGAGGTAGAAGCAAGAGGATTAAACTTTGTAAGATATGCTGATGACTGTATCATACTTGTTAAAAGTGAAAAAGCAGCAAACCGTGTTCTGATATCAATAACAAAGTATATTGAAAAGAAATTAGGTTTAAAAGTAAATGCAGAAAAGAGTAAAGTAACAAGACCAACCAAGACAAAATATCTAGGGTTTAGTTTTTGGAAAAATACAAAAGGAGAATGGAAACCCAAACCACATCTAAAATCATATCAAAAGCTAATAAGGAAGTTAAAACAATTAACTAAAAGAAGTTGGAATGTAAGTCTAGACGAGAGAATAAGGAAAATAAATTACCTAATAAGTGGTTGGGTTAATTACTTTAGGATAGCAAACATGAAAAATAAAATTGCAGAAATTGACGAACATTTAAGAACAAGAATAAGAACGATTATTTGGAAACAATGGAAAGTAGCAACAAGAAAAGAGAAAGCACTAAAACAACTAGGAGTAAAGCTAGATATAGCACATAACCTAGCAAATACAAGAAAAGGTTATCAACTAATATGCAAAACAGACTGGATAAAATTTGCTATCAACAATGACAGGCTAAGAAAAAGAGGTCTGATATTTTTATCAGACCAGTATCAAAAAGTTCATATTTAATATAAATTGAACCGCCGTATGCCGAACGGCACGTACGGTGGTGTGAGAGGGAATAAATAAAATAATTATTTATTCTCTACTCGATATTTTATAAAGAATTCATTGTTAAAAAATCTTTTAATTTAATATGCTTTACTGTACTTGTTGAGTAATCTATGTCATCATTTGTTATAATAATTTTTTGTGATAAATTATCTATGTTTTTAAATGCAGAAAACTCTCGTTCGTAAGCTTTATCTTCTGCTATACTATATGCAACTTGTATATAGTATTTTTTATTATCCTTTTGTGCTAAGAAATCTATTTCTTTACCATTATTATTGAATACATTAATAGAAAATCCCATATAAATTAACTCATTATATACAATGTTTTCTAAATTATGTGTTTAATCATATCTATTATCCATACATCTTATTGAGTTAAAAGCAACATCT
>CANQWU010000037.1 GCA_947627605.1 uncultured Clostridia bacterium | reverse complement strand
AAGAAGTGGGGGCTTCTCGCTCGACAACACTAATATGCTGAGCATAAACGAGCTATCTCCGTGTGTCCCACGGTTCTTTTTATTTATCATGCTATTGCTAGTTTCATTCCTTGTTTTCTTATATTTTTTGCAGCATTTATATCCCTATCATGTTAAAGTTTCTCCTTAATTATATTTTACTTTAAAAATCCATCTATAATGGCTTGTTCTGCTTCTTTTTCGCTTAATCCTAATGTCATTAATTTCATAAGTTGTTCTCCCGCAATTTTTCCTATTGCTGCCTCGTGAATTAAGTTTGCATTAACATCATTTGCAATAATTTCAGGAATTGCAATTACTTTTCCACTGTCTTTTATAATTGCATCACATTCAACATGTCCAAAGCATTCTGTATTTCCTACTACTTTTGATTCAAATTGTTGTGTTGAATTTTCTGTTGCAACTGATCTAGAAGTTACTTTAGTGCTAGAATTTTTTCCGTTTAATTCTACTTCAAAAATTGTTTTTGCACTTTGTATGCCATGTGTCATAATCTTTTCTGTTACAACAAAGTTAGTATTTTCTTCTAATCTTCCTTTAGTTTCTCTTACAGTAGAATCAACACCTTTTATTTGCGTTGATTCCATTTCTAAGGTTGCACCAGCTTTTAGATGTACTTCTGTAACTGGATTTAAAATCCTTTTTCCTGTTCCTTTTCCTTCACCATAATGTTTCTCTATATATTTTACCTTAGATCCTTCTTCTAAAAAGAAACGATGAATTCCATCATGTTGTGAATCTTTATGATGGTCATTATGAATACCACATCCTGCTATAATAACAACATTTGCATTTTTACCAATATAAAAATCATTATAAACTACATCATTTAATCCACTTTCTGTAATAATTACTGGAATGTGGACAATTTCAAATTTAGTATTTTCTTTAACATAAATATCTATCCCTGATACATCTTTTTTCGTTACAATATTGATATTATCAGTTATCTTTCTTTCAATACCTTTACCATTTTTACGAATGTTATATGCACCTTCAAAAGTTTCATTTTGCATATCAGTAATTTCATGTAATAAATTAGTATCTATTTTATCCATTGTCTTTACTACCTCCTAATTTACAACATATAGGTTTTTCTAATACTTGTCCCAATAATTTTTCTTTATTTCCTTTTGCTTCTATTTTTCCATCTTTCATTAAAATAATTTCATCTGCTATATTCAAAATACGTTCTTGGTGTGAAATTATAAGAGTAGTTCCTTTTACAATTTTTCTCATGTCTTCAAATATTTTTATCAAACTTTGAAAACTCCATAAATCAATTCCAGCTTCTGGTTCATCGAAAATTGTAAATTTTGAATTTCGTACTGCTACAGTTGCGATTTCAATTCGTTTTAATTCTCCTCCTGATAAAGAACCATTTACTTCTCTGTCTACATATTCTTTTGCACATAGTCCTACTTTTGATAAAATATCACAAGCTTCATTTTTATTTATTTCTTTTTCAGAAGATAGTTTTAGCAAGTCATATACTGTAATTCCTTTGAATTTTACTGGTTGTTGAAAAGCAAAAGCGATTCCTAATTTTGATCTTTTATCAATAGATAAATTAGTAATGTCTTTTCCTTCTAATAATATTTTACCTGTATCTGGTTTTTCAATACCCATTATAATTTTAACTAGAGTTGATTTTCCTGAGCCATTTGGTCCTGTAATAACAACAAATTTGTCAGTATCAATGCTTAAATTAACGTGATCTAATATTTTTTTATTATCTCTTGTAAAACAAATATCTTTTATTTCTAACATCTTTTTTCCTTTCATATACTACTTTTCAAAAAAAATTAAAAATATTAAATAATTATTCTATCTTGAATAAATTTTAAATGCTGTAGGAATAAAATTAAAGTTATTTTCATTTAATAGTTCTATTCCTTTAACAATTTTTAAATATCTATCATCACTATCACTATTAATAATCCTATACAAATAGTAATTATTTATATGTTCTTTCGCAAATTCAATTTCATCAGCAGTTATATCAATAGGTACTCCTTCATTTCCTTTTGTTGATTTAACTTCAATGTATTTTTCAATATATTTACCATCTTTATTTAATTCAAATGATAGTATATCAAATCCCTCATTTTCTTTTTTATTTTCAAAAAATTCTTTCATTCTTTTTACTTGTTCTTTAGCATTTTGATTCATCAAATTTTTCACTTCATGATTATAAATAGTCTCTTCATTAATTTTTCCTTGCTTAGTTTTTATTATTTCCTGTGCAATGAAATCTGGCTTATTATTTCTTTGTTTATGATTTCCAGTTTTCCTATATTTTCTTAATTTTAGTGCCCCACTTTTTATCTTTATTTCTTCAGATTTTGAATCAATTTTTATGTTATTTTCTATCTTTTCTATTTCTTGAGCAACTACTTTTACATTTTTATCTTCTGAATAATCAGATTTCTCCATGTAAATAACTTTTAGTGGAAATTTCCAAACTAATCGGTCATTTCCTTCTTTATCTTTCTCATTCGTCTGATAAGGCTCACCACATAATTCAACTTTTCCTTCAAATGTATATAACTTGTTTCTATCTTTTGTAAACAGATACATTGGTAATTCATTTTTTTGTGAGTCAAAAATCTTTCTATTATTATTTGCTCCTAAAACTAGTTCATCACCAGTATAATTAATCAATCTATCTCTTTCTGAACTGTCATTATATATGTCATTTTCTTCAGAAGTTATTAATACAAGACAGTTTAAAGTTTTTGAATGCATTATTCCAGATTGTCCACTTATTTTAAAAATTTTCATTAATTCTTCTTGATCAAAAGTATCTCCAATACTTATGTTTTCAATAAACATTATCTGATCATAGTGTACTGACTTATATAATCCTGACCCTTTTTCTTTTAAAATATATTCTTCTTTTCCTGAAAATGCTTTTGATAAAGAACTATGTGTTTCTAGTGCTGCTCTTACTGATGCTCCTCCATTATTTATTCCTACATCTCTAACTCTATCTACTTCATTATATATCTCTTTTAATGAAATCCACTCTTTTTTTGTTTTTCTATGAAGATTAATTACTGAGTTATATACAATTTCTCTTAAAGTACTCATAAAATATTCTCCTTTACATATTTTGCTAATGGTATATCAGCATCTGCTAAATCATAATTTAATAAATTCTTTGTCTTCCTAAATATATTCAGAATGATCCTTTAAATCAATTTTTCCATATATAATTGTATCTATATAGTTTTAAATTTACTACCTTAGTTGGATATGTGACATACTCCCACCACTTAAGAAGTTGGGGCTTCTCGCTCGACAACACTAATATACTGAGCATAAACGAGCTATCTCCGTGTGTCCCACGTTTCTATTTATTTATCAAGGTATTGCTAGTTTCATTCCTTCTTTTCTTATATTTTTTGCAGCATTTATATCTCTATTTTGTTAAAATTTTCCCTTCTATTTGCGAATTTAAAAGTTTTAAAAAACTTTGTGCATCTTCTTTTGTTCCAACTATTTCTCCATAATGAATTGGTATAGCAATTTTAGGATTTATTTTATTTACTAATTCTGCCGCTTCTTTAAAATCCATCGTATATGTTCCACCTATTGGAACAAATGCAACATCGCATTTTACTTTTTTATTATCTTCAGTTATATCTGTATCACCTGCAATATAGTATCTAATATCATTTATTTCTAAAATATATCCTACCCAATTATTTTCTTTTGGATGAAATTTTTTATTTAAGTTATATGCAGGAATTGTTTCAAAATTAATTCCTTTTAATTGATAATTTTTGTTTGGTATAACTGTAATTATATATTCTTTTTTAAATCCATCTTGCAATACTTTTTCATATAAGCTTTCTGGTACAACAATTATTGTATCTTCTTTTTTTACCTTTTCTATATCTTCTTCTGAATAATGGTCAAAATGATCATGTGTTATGAATATTATATCTGCGTCTTTATAATTTTTTGTTATTTTAAATGGATCAAAGTATATAATTTTTTCTTTATTTATTTTTATACTACTATGGCATAATACTTCTATATTTTCTAACATATTTCCTCCTATAATTTATCATATTCTTCATCCTTAACTTCCTCTAGCCATTCGTTTGAAGTATTTTCTCCTGGTATTTCTACAGCAATATGACTAAACCAAGAATCTTTTTTTGCGCCATGCCAATGTTTTACATTTGCAGGAATAAATACTATATCTCCAACTTTTAAACTTTGTGCATTTTTTCCTTCTTCTTGATACCATCCTTCACCTTCTACACAAATTAAAATTTGTCCTCCACCTTTGCTAGATTTATGGATGTGCCAATTATTTCTGCATCTTGGTTCAAATGTAACATTAGCAAGTCCTACTCCTCCAATATTGCCTAGCATTTTTAAGTATGAGTTACCAATAAAATATTTAGCAAAATTTACATTTGGTTCTCCCATTCCAAATGCCCCTCCATGTATCTGTTTTATATTGTCATCTGAATATACTTCATTTATTAAAGGAAATGCACTCCAAGCTTTTGGCCATCCAGTATAAAAAGCAAGTTGTGTAACTATTTCAACTGCTTCTTCTTTGGTTATTCCATGCTTTTTTCCCATTATAAAGTGAGATTTTAATTGTGGATACAATCCTTGTGCCATCAATGCTGATATTGTTATCATACTTCTATCTCTTAAAGATAGTTTGTCTTCTCTTGACCATATTTCTCCAAATAATACATCATCATTTAATTCTGCAAACTTTGGTGCTAAGTTTCCAAGGTTTTCTCTACCTGCTGTTTGTTTTATCATTTTTATTCCTCCTTATTTTTCAAATTTTATATTTATATTATCATCTGATAAATCCGGAAAATTATCTATATGTCCTATTTTCGTGTAACTATATGAAGTATCAAATGATTTATAAAAAACAACTAAACAGTTATCCCCAAATAGCATTATATCTCCTGTTTCAATATGATTTGGTTTATATGAATCTGTTGGTAATGTTGTATCTAAATAAATATATTTCTCGTTTCCGTTTAATTCAGTCATTTTAAACTCTTGTGGTAATAGCTTTACAAATTCTTTTGCTGTTTTGTTATCTTCTAATTTAATTTTATATTCTTTACTGTCAATAATTGCTTTTACATTTGCATTCATTATTTCTTCACTTTCCTTATTTTCTGATTGTATATTTGAATTGTTAGCATTATATGCTATGTTATTTAAATTTGTATTTTCTTTACTAGTAAAATTAAAAATTATATAAACTACAATTATGAATAATATTATACATATACTAACTATTAGTATTTTTTTATTCATTTTCTTTCTCCTTGTAAATTTGTTTTAATTTGTCATATTCGTCTAAAAAATGATGCATTTCTCCTGTTCTTTGACTTCTATATGAAATTATCGTATCTAAATTAACATTTTGAGCACTTCTGAATATGTTCATATCTACATTATCATATACTTCTCTTAATTTTTGTAATAGTTTTTTCATTTCTTCTCTTTTTGAGCTGTTTTCATCTGGTAGTGTTCTACTGGCTATATCTGTTACTTTACAAGCACATTTTATGAATTCCAAATTATTTTTTTCCATCCAACCTATAATTGAGGCTTCTTTTACATAGTATAGTGGTCTTATCAATTCCATTCCTGGATGAGATGTACTTAATACTTTTGGCATCATAGTTTGCATTTGTGCTCCATATAACATTCCCATTAAAATAGTTTCAACAACATCGTCAAAGTGATGTCCTAGTGCGATTTTATTACATCCTAATTCTTTCGCTTTTTCATATAAATATCCTCTTCTCATTCTTGCACATACATAGCAAGGATGGCTGTCAATTCCGAGCTACTGCGTCAAAGATATTTGTTTCAAACATAGTTATTGGTATATTTAACAATTGTGCATTTGATATTATTTTTTGTTTGTTTTTTTCGTTATATCCTGGATTCATTGTTAGAAATACAAGATCAAAATTCATTTTGCCATGCTTTTTTAACTCTTGAAAACACTTTGCCATTAGCATAGAATCTTTTCCACCTGACATACAAACTGCAATCTTATCTCCATCTTGTATCATATCAAATTCTTGAATGCTTTTTATAAACTTAGTCCATATTCTTTTCCTATAACTTGTAATAATACTTCTTTCTATTTCTTCATATCTTTCCACTTGTTTATTTTCTCCCTCTAGTATTTTATCCAATTATATTTATACCATAAAATAGCATAAAAAACAACCATATTTTAGAAATCATCTAAAATATGGTTATCGTTTTTAGTAGTATATAACTCTCATTGTTTTTCTACCTTGTTTTATTATTTCCGCCATTTTTTTATATACATCCGTATTTCCTGCTCCTAAATGGAAACATCCTCCACTTGTTGGATAGCCTGGTATTAAGTCGCTAGCGCTATAGTGTACCGAATTTCTATATACTCTTGATTTGCCAGCATTTGCTTGAGTTAAATCATTATACCATGACATTCCTTCTCTTTGAAAATATCCGAAGTTTAGTCTGTCCTTCAGTTGGATTATAATATATTGGATAGCAGTCTCCTCCAAAATTAGTATACCATGAGCCAATATATGTTTCGAATTTAGGTCCCCAGTAATATCCTCCAGAAGCTTGCATAGAAACTAAATATTGCCATTTTTCATCTTTCTTTTCTAATAAATATACCCATTGATTTCTACTAGTAAATAAGAATAAATAATTTGAAGGCGATATATCTCCTTGTTTCTTACTAGCACACTTTGCTGTACCATCTAAAAAATAATAATAGTCATCTGCTTTAGCCTCTTTATATTTAGATTCTCTTACTTCTCCATAATTTTTTAATATCCACTCGCCATTATTTATGTAAGATTCTACTTCTTCCTTCGACCAGCTACCAGATTTATCTGGATCTATCTTATGCTTGCTAGGATTATAGTTTCTAATATAACATACTTCTGGTGTGGCACTTTTTACTTTATAGTTCAAAAATTTTCCACAATCTTTTGTTGCTTGGTCTTTCATTGTAGTTATAACCCTTACTTCACATTTTGCAGATTTAGAAGTTCCATTTATTGTTCCTGTTGCTGTAATAGTTGCTGTTCCATATGATTTTGCAACAATTTTTCCTTTTTTGTTAACTGTCGCAACTTTTTCATTAGATGAAGTATACTTTACTTTTGCATTTGTTGGTTCTACTTTTGTATCTAATATTGTAAAATTATAATGTGTCTTATCTAACATTAAAACTGCTTTATCATAATTTGGAGGAGTTATTTCTATACTTTTCATAACAATTTTTACAACTTGTATATTACAAGTTTTAGTTATTGCTGGATTAGATTCTAATGTTGCTGTTATTTTTACATTTCCTCCTTCTTTAAATGTTACAAGTCCTCTTGAATCTACAGTTGCTACTTTTTCGTTACTTGATTTCCATAAGATTTTTTCTGCTGCTAGTTCTACCTTTTTTGCAACTGCTACTGCATCAAGTTTTAAAAGCTTTACACGATTCATATTGATTTTTAAATTTGTATAATTTAATCTTATCAAAGCTGCAGTAGGGTTTTCTTCTTTTTGGTCATCATCTTTTGATTCTAATCCAGATTC
The DNA here is from genome assembly GCA_947627605.1 of uncultured Clostridia bacterium. GTDB lineage: Bacteria > Bacillota > Clostridia > TANB77 > CAG-508 > CAG-269. The sequence goes on along the minus strand of CANQWU010000037.1, from coordinate 7,007 downwards.
TTCTAAAGCTCCACTATCCTGATTTTGTTCATCATCATTAATTTGATCTACTTCTGATGTTGTGCTTGCATCTCCAATTATATTAACAGCTAATTTCCAAATTCCAAATCCTCCAAATATAATTATGCAAGCAATTACATATACAAAAAACATCTTTTTTACTTCTGCTTTTTCGTCTATACCAGCAGACATAAATTTAATCGCTAATATTATGGCTACAATTACAGAAATTCCAATTCCTATTTCTAAAAATATATTATATATATATGAAAATGTATTTTGTAATTCTTCTTCGTTTATTTGATTGTTACTACCATCATCAATAAAATTGTCTGCTCCCTCCACAGCTTCGTCTATTGCATCTGAACTTGTATCTATTTCTCGATTTAATTCTTCTTCTTCGTCTTTATCTGGATTTTTATAAATCTTTGTATCACTATCACTTGTTGTTCCATTTTGTTCAGCATATATTTTATTTACTTTTTCTTGCGTTTCATCTATTGTTCTTAATAAGTCTGTTGCTACATCTTCTTGTTCTTGTGTTAATATTGATTGTCTTATTGTTTGCAATCTTGACTTAATTGCAGCTAACCATGTTTCGTTTTCAGAAGATGATAATATGCTATTTTGCGCTAAATTATTTAAAAATTTAATATATTGTAGTCTAGTTCCAGCTGGTATGTCTTTCCATTCTGTTGCATAAATCATTGTTTCTATGATTGTTTTAACTAAATTTGCATCTCCTTTTTTTGCCTTATCTTGGTATTGCTCCAATGGAGCTTTAAATACTGCCATAGGGTCTTCTTCAGCATTATTTTCTGTTTTTGCATCGCTTTGATTTTGCTCTAATGGTGTTTTAAATACCGCCATAGGATCTTCTTCAGCTAAAACAATATTATTGCTGAAACCTATAGTTAATATAAATATTAGTATAACTATTAGTATTTTTGATAGTTTTTGCACTAGCATCACCTTCTTCTAACTCTACATTTATTATATCTTATTTTTCTACATTTTTCAACTCATATTTTCCTTATTTTACAATAACTTTTTCATCTTCTATGGTAATACTAGCCTTTTTGTTTTTCTTTAAATTTCCATCTAAGATTTCATTTGCTAAACTATCTTCCACTAAATTTTGAATAGTTCTACGTAGTGGTCTTGCTCCAAAGTTTTTATCAATTCCTTTTTTAGAAATAAATTCTTTTACTTTTTCATCAATAGAAATATGATAGTTTTGTTCTTTTAGGCGCATTACAACTTCTTGTAACATTAAGTCAATAATCTGTGAAATTTCATCATCATTTAGCTTATGGAATACTATAATTTCATCTATACGATTTATAAACTCTGGTCTTAATTCTCTTTTTACAACCTCCATAACTTCTTTTTTAGTTTCTTCATATTGTTTATTTGTATCACTCTGTGCTTCCTTTGTTGTAAATCCTAAAGATTTTTTATCAGTAATCACTCTAGCTCCTAAATTTGAAGTCATAATAATAACAGTATCTTTAAAATTTACAGTTCTTCCTTGACTATCTGTTAAACGTCCATCTTCTAGAATTTGTAATAAAATATTCATAACATCTGGATGGGCTTTTTCTATTTCATCAAACAGAATTACCGCATATGGTTTTCTTCTTATCTTTTCAGTTAATTGTCCTCCATCATCAAAGCCAACATATCCTGGAGGTGAGCCAATTAGCTTTGATACAGAATGTGGCTCCATATATTCGGACATATCAATTCTAATCATAGCATTTTCATCCCCAAATAGACTTTGAGCTAATGCTTTTGATAATTCTGTTTTTCCAACTCCTGTTGGTCCCAAAAATAGAAATGAACCTATTGGTCTTTTAGGATCTTTTAATCCAACTCTTCCTCTTCTTATAGCCTTGCTAACTGCCTCTACAGCTTCATTTTGTCCGATTACTCTTTTGTGTAATTCTTCTTCTAAATGTTTTAACTTTTCATTTTCATCTTGTGTAATCTTTTGCACAGGAATTCCTGTTGAATGACTAATTACTTCTGCAATATTTTCTTCAGTTAAAGTAACAACTGATTTTGTGTTTTTATTCTTCCACTTTTCAGATTCTTTTTCATATTTTGCTTTTAAATCTTTTTCCTTATCTCTTAATTTTGCTGCTTCTTCAAATTTTTGATTTAAAACTGCCTCTTCCTTATCTTTTTTAATTTCTTCAATTTCTTCTTGCATTTTCTTTAGATTTTCTGGTTCTGTATATGTTTTCAATCTTGCTTTTGAAGCTGCCTCATCAATCAAATCAATTGCTTTATCTGGTAAAAATCGGTCATTCATATATCTTACAGATAATTTAACTGCTGTATCAATTGCTTGGTCAGTAATTTTGACATTATGATGAGCTTCATATTTATCTCTAATACCTTTTAAAATTTTAATTGTATCTGCTTCAGAAGGCTCGCTAACTGTAACTGGGCTAAATCTTCTTTCTAAAGCTGAATCTTTTTCAATATATTTTCTATATTCATTTAAAGTTGTTGCTCCAACTAATTGAATTTCTCCTCTTGCTAATAATGGCTTTAATATATTTGCGGCATCTATTGCTCCTTCTGCTGCTCCGGCTCCAACAATTGTATGGATTTCATCTATAAATAAAATAATATCTCCTGCTTTTTTCACTTCATTTAATGCTTTTTTTATTCTTTCTTCAAAATCTCCTCTATATTTTGCTCCAGCAACCATTCCTGAAATATCTAAAGTAACAACTCTTTTATCTTTTAAAATCTCTGGAACATCTGAAGAAGCAATTTTTTGTGCTAATCCTTCTACTACTGCTGTTTTTCCAACTCCTGGCTCTCCAATTAGGCAAGGATTATTTTTTGTTCTCCTTGATAAAATTTGAATTACTCTTTCGATTTCCTCTTTACGTCCTATTATAGGGTCAAGTTTTCCCTCTTCTGCTTTTACCGTTAAATCCTCTCCAAATTGATTTAATGTTGGTGTTTTATTAAAGCTTTTACTCTTTTTAGTATCTACCTTCTTTTCTCCACCATTATATGTTTCACCTTCATTTATTACCTTGATAATTTCATTATATAGTTTTGGTATATTAACATTCAAATCTAATAATATTCTTGTTGCAATAGAATCTCCTTCTTTGAGAATAGCAATTAAAATATGTTCAGTTCCTATAAAATTATATCCTAATTTTCGAGCTTCTACATATGCTGTCTCTATTACTCTTTTACTTCTTGGAGTAAAATCTATAATTTGAGCAGTTTCTTCTTCTCTCCCTATTAAAATTTCTATTCTCTGATAGATTTCTTCTTCTGTAACTTCTTGATTTTGCAAAACTTTGCTTGCAACACCATTTTCTTCTTTTGCTAAGCCATATAGCAAATGTTCTGTACCTATATAACTATGTCCTAGTTCAACTGCTATATCACTTGCTAATTCAATAGCCTTATTACAGCTATTTGTGAATTTATATGTCATATTTCTCACACTCCTCACTATTTTTCTTGTATGATTTGTTTCATAACTTCAGCACGCTTTATATCTAATTCTAATGTATCATATTGACTACCTAAATATTTTTGTAAATTAGCAGGTTTAGTATATAAACACATTTTCTGAATTTTACTATCTGTTAATTCTTTTAAAATTCCTAAATCTGTTCCTAATTTTAAATTTCCTATAAATTCTTTAGACTCATCTAATCCTAATCTTTTACAGTTTAGTAAAATTCCATAACTTCTATAAATTTTATCTTCTAAACCAATACCATCTTTTGCTAGAAATTTTCTAACTTGTCTTTCCTGTTCCATTATTTTTTGTGCAATTATTTGAATTCCTTGAATTATTTCATTTTCTGTAATTCCTAATGTTTTAGAATTTGAAATTTCATATATATCTTTATTATTTTCTACAGCTTTAATATTTACTTCAAAACTACTCAATGCGTCAAAAATAGCTTTTATATTTCTAGTCTGTGCTATACCTGAAAGATTTAATCTAACAGATGCCTTTAAGCCTGTCCCGCAATTATTTGGATATGAAGTTAAATATCCATATTTTTCATTTTTACTATATCCATATACCTCGTCTAATTTTTGGTCTAATTCAATAGCATATTTTAATGTATTTTCTAACTCCAATCCACTAGCAAAAACTTGTATTTTTAAATGATCCTCCTCATTCAATAGTATAGATATATTCTCTTCATCATTTAATAATATGCAATTTGTTCCCGTTGTATTTTTAGCAAATTGTGATGTTATTAGTCCTTTTTCAACTAAGCTATCAATAGTTAATTCATCCATATCTGATAGTTTAAAAAATTGCAAACCAAATCCAACAGCATAAAGTTGTTCTTGAATTTTATTATGAAATTGCTTAATTTCTTCTTTATTTTTTAAATCAAATGGCAAACCTGATATATTCCTAGAAAATCTAATTCTTGTACTAAGTACAACATCTGAATCTTTTCCACTTTGTAAATACCAATTCATATACAATTCCTCCTACTACTTTGATAACTTTTTTATCTCATCTCTTATTTTAGCTGCTTCTTCATATTTTTCTTCTTTTATAGCATCTTTTAAGTCTTTTTCTAATTTTTCTATTTTACTTTCCTTAGATGTTTCTGTTTCTTTTTTCTTTTCAGTCTTTTTTATATCTATTTTCTTTTCTGGAATTTCTCCTAGTCTACCAGTATGTCTATTAGACCCTTGTAGTCTTTTCAAAATTGGATCTAAACGACTTTCAAAAGTTTCATAACAATCTGGACATCCTAATCTTCCATTACTTACAATGTCATCAAAGCTTAATCCACAAGTTTTACAAGTTACATCTTTAACTTCATTTAATAACATTGGGAAATCTTCAAAAATTCCTCCAAATATACTTGGAAAATCTAACCCCATATTAAAATTCATCTGTTCTGAAATTCCTAATTCTTTACTGCATTCCTCACATAAATGCATTTCTCTTTTTACTCCATTTATATTTTCTGAGTAGCATACATTTGCCTCTCTTTTTTTACAATTTTCACATAACATAATTAAACCCTCCAATCCATATTTATTAACATATTTTTAAAAAGTCTTGCTCTTACTTGGTCTTTTATATTGTTTTCTAATTTGAGAACATTATCACTAGTAGCAACTCTTAGCAAGCGTGATTGTTCTTCATCTAATAAATTATATGATAGTAAATTAGATATCATTATTTCTGCATCCATTTGAGATATACTATCACCTATATTTTCTGTAAAATCTAAGAATATATCATCTGCATTTAGCAATCTTTTCTTTATGATAATGCTTCCTCCACCACCACGTCTACTTTCTACATAATACCCTTGTGTTGGCTTAAAACGTGTTGATATTACATAGTTTATTTGTGATGGTACACAATTAAATTTATGTGCTAATTCATTTCTTTGAAATTCTACTTCGTCATGTTCACTTTGTTCAAGCATATCTTTAATAAATTGTTCAATAATGTCTGACATTCTCATATTATCACCTCTTTTATATTAAGGTCTTTTGACTTTGACTTTCTTTGATCTTTCAAGATAATTATACTATCTTTTTAATCTTTTTCAAAGTCAATTTTATGTCATTTAATTCTATTTTCTCTGTAAAAACTTTATTTTTCTCTTTCAAAATCTTTATTTCTTCTTTTTTATTTATTTTTCTTTTTATTTTTTGTCATTTCATTTAATTCGTCTGCTCTCTCCTTTTGCTTTGCTGGTGGTACCCAGGCAAAATAGCTTGAAACAAATTCTCCATATTGTGTAGCATCTTCTCCTATTTCAGAGTTAAATTTTTCTTTTTTATCCATTTTATTACCTCTCATAATTTTATTTTTTATATTATTTACTAAACTTGTATAATCTATACAATAAATAGCATATAAATTTTGTAGGTGATAATATGCACATTTTTATAATTAAATTAAAACGTAATTTCTTTGCTATTTTGTTTTTAATATTTGCAATAAGTCTATTGCTATTTTCAAAAAATAATCTTTTAGCTGTAAAAAATTCTCTTATTCTTTGGGCAACATCTGTTGTACCATCTTTATTTCCTTTTTTTGTTGCAACAGAGCTTTTGCTACATACTAATATTGTCAATTTTTTTAAACGAATATGCGGTTCGTTTATGAAGCCTCTTTTTAATATAAATGGTCAGGGAGCTTTTGGCTTTATTATGGGTCTAATTAGCGGTTATCCAGTTGGTGCTAAAATTGCTTGTGAATTTAGAAAAAATAACATTTGTTCAAAAGCTGAATGTGAAAGATTACTTAGTTTTACAAATAATTCCGGTCCTCTTTTCATTGTTGGCTCTGTTGGAATAAGTATGTTTGGAAATACGACAATAGGACTTTTATTATTAGTTACACATATATTAGCAAGTTTAACAGTAGGATATATATTTAGATTTTGGAAGTTGGAAAAAAATCGTAGTTCAAGTATTGATACAAGCTTTTCTTCTAAAAATATTGTTACATTTTCTAATTTAGGTGAAGTTATCAGTGAAAGTATAACCTCTAGTATTCAAACTATTATGATGATTGGAGGTTTTGTGGTAATTTTTTCTAGTATTATTTCAATATTAAAATCAAGTGGAATAATAGATAATGTCTATATACTTGGACTTTTAGAAATTACAAATGGTATTTCTTCTATTGCTAATTTGCATATAAAAAACATTTCTTTCCAGATTATTTTCACAGCCTTTTTATTAGGTTTTGGTGGAATTTCAATATTACTACAAGTATGGAGTATTATTTCTAAAAGTGATTTGTCTATAAAACCATATATCTATGGAAAATTATTACATGGTACTATTGCTGCAATTTATACATTTATTGCGATTTATTCTTTTCCATTTTTGAATTTTAATTTATAGGGTATATTATTTATCAAATAAGCATAGTTTGTTACAAAGCATCCTGTAATAAATGAAAAATGAACTTTGACAACAAAATACCCCCTAATATATAATTTCAATATAGACGA
>CANQWU010000036.1 GCA_947627605.1 uncultured Clostridia bacterium | reverse complement strand
TGGAGGCTAATTCAAGTCTCCAATTATCAAAAATTTTTAAATTTCAAAAAAAATTACACACTTTACTTGACAAAGTCAGCGAACAAAACAATTTTATGAAAAAGTAAATTAAAACACTATTCAATTAGAGTATTTACTATTAATTTCATTTTTTATATTGTCTAACTTCGAATATAAACTATCAAAACCATACTTATCTAATGCTGAATCTATTGTTGATTTTATATCGTCTAATTTATAATATAAACTATCATAGTCTCCCTCATCTAGTTCATTTTCAACTATTTCATCCAGATTACTAAGCTCGTTTTGAACATCTTCGATTGAGTTTTGCATATTTTCCATTTTTGTTTTTAATTCGTTTAAAATAGTCATAGGACTGTCAACATATTGTTCTATCTGATTATTCATATTTGATGCTATATTATCAATTTGAATGCAAGCATCTTTTAAATTAGGAATAATTTTTTTAAAATCACAAATTATATTTTCTATTTTATTTTTAATTTCCATTGTTTTTTCTAAAGTATTATCCAATTTTTCAGTCTTTGTTATTATCTTATTTGTATTTTCTTCAAACTCAGCAACTTTCTCCTCACTTTTTTCTATACTTTTATAAAGGGTCTGCTCACAATCTTTTAAATCTTGTATTCTATTGTCTAACTCGTTAAAAATTGTATGAAAATTTGAAATATAGTTTATTTTATCATTCAAATGTTCTAATCTTGTATTATATATATTGAGTGTACTCATTATTTCGACCATTAGTTCTTTTTCAGATAGTTTATTCCATTCTTTTTTATCCTCCATAGCTTTATTAACAGACGCTAATGCTTCATCTACAGCAGCCTTTTTACCTTCTTCATAGCTTTCTTCTATTCTTCTTTCCCATTCCATTCTAACTTTTTTAGTATTAAAAATATTCATTATATTACCACCTTAATAATTTTTTAATATTTCTACCATAAAAACTATATAATACTAGGTAAACTAATATTTTCAGTATATAAATTAAATGATAAAATAATATACACGTTATAACTAATGTTAAATATATCTTATCATTAATTTTTTTAAAAAGTCAAGTTATGAATATTTTAAACAAAAGCAGTATCATATTTCTATATTATACTGCTTTTGTTATTTTTGCTTCTAATTCTGTAATCAGCATTTCTCTACATTTCCACTTTTGAAAATCTCATACCCTAATTAAGCTTTAAAAATTTATATCCTAATAATTTGCCCAACATAAATATAATTAGGATTACTAATCCTATTCTTGTTTACCAAATAATCAACTGTAACTCCAAATTTTCTAGCAATTTTTGTGAGAGTATCTCCTTTTCTAACAACATAAGTAATATCTTGATTTGGATTTCCTAATTCAAACAGTTCCATACTTGTACTTTCTGTAATACGCAACTCTTGACCTGGGAAAATAAGGTTTGGATTTTGTATGTCATTTATTTCTACAATATGACTAACTGTAACATTATATGCTCTTGCAATTTGTGATAATGTATTTCCTGGCTTTACTGTATAAACAATACTTCCAGTTCCACGTTCTTCATTTCCTTGTATAGTAGAATTTTCTAATATTCTCAATACCTGGCCTGGAAAGATAAGATTTGGATTTGCAATCTGATTTATTTGAGCTATTTCAGAAACTGTAGTTCCATATGTTTTTGCTATTTCATATAATGTATCCCCTTTTTTTACAGTATAAAATATGCTTTTAGTATTTGTTGTGTCTTCTCCATTTGGATTTTCCGTTTGTGGAATTTCTTCTGTTCCATCTAAGAAAATTTCTTTTGTGTAAACATCTCTATCTACACTTCCTCTAATACCACTAATTCTACCCCTATCTGTATATTGCCAGCCTATCCATCCATTCCAGTTTGAACGTGCTCTTTCAAGGGTTTCTCTAGTTGTATAATCTGCTATCCATAATGGATACTCATTTGCTAATTCTTTAGAAAATACACTTTGGGAATTAAATAAATCGCTATATATCATAACTTCTTTATTTGTTAATCTTCTAGTTTCTTCTAAAAAAGTCCTAGCAATTTCATTTATTCCTGTTACACCTACTCCACCAAACACTTCATAGTCTAATACCAATCTACAGTCTGGCACTTTTCCTGAAATTACAGATGAAAAAAATCTAGCTTCTCTCTCTGCTTCTTCTATATTAGTTGCTGTTAAAAAATGATAAAATCCTACTTTTAGGCCATTTCTTTTTGCATTTTCATAATTCAAGTCAAAATATGCATCCTTTATATTACTTCCCTGACTTGCTTTAATATACACAACTTCAATCCCACTATTTTTAACTTGTGCATAATCTATGTATCCTTGCCAATTGCTTACATCAATTCCTTGATATATTGGATCTGATATTGAACTTATTGCATATGTAATAGGTAAATTCATAAAACAAAGAAATGTAGCGATAATTAAACAGATGAATATATGTTTAAGCTTCATTTTAAACACAACCTTTATATATAAAAATAGGGGTATATATAACCCCTATATAATATGTGTTTACTCATATACCGTTACTTTTTTTACTAATACTTTTGAAAAATCATCATGTTTATTCTCTAAAATTGCCATATGGAAAGTTTTTCCTTTTTTTATATTTAAATCAATTTGAGAAATATCAACCATTACCTTAGTTGAGAAATCCATTCCTACAGGCAGTGTTTTATTTTGATTGTCATAATAGATAATATTTGTGAATCCTAGTATATCTTGTCCTTTTTTCAATGAAATTTTATATAAGTTAATATTATTACCTTCTTGCGTGCAAACTTCTTTTAATTCAGATTCTGGATTCATATTAAATAAGTTAAATTCATTCTCATCAATCTTTTCTCCCACAATTGCTTTGTATACTGTTACATCCTCTGGAGATTGAACTTTTCCAAAAGCATTTTTAATATTTTTTACGACTTGTTCTAAGCTTAACTTAAATCCGATCTGTCTAGTCATTTTTGTAATTTCTAAAATATGGAATTTATCTTTTTCTACTTCACGGTGTAATTTATTACCTATTTTCTTTATTTTTGTATTATCTTGTGATATTCCACCAAATATATCAAATTCATCATCTATTTCTGCATCATCTTCATTTTCTCTTAATTCTTTTTTTAATGCTTTTAATAATGTTTCAACATCTTTTGGTGTAACTATATTTAATTTTATTCTATTTAACATATTTAATACATTTGTTGTAGCTATATACATACTATCTTTTTCGTCAATTGTTAATATTTCTCTTTGTATTTTGTCTAGTTCAATTCCATAATTTTCGAAGTCTTCTTCATAATCAAATACTTTTTCTATTCTTTTAACAGCTCCAACTTCCTCTTCTTCTCCTTCTGGAAGAACTGACATTTCATCTTTATTACTATATTTCCAAAATTCAAAAATACTTCTTTTATGTTTATCTATTTCTTCGATAAAATTAGTTGCATTTTCAATTTTCTTTTTCATATTTTTGTTTTTTAATTTAAGTGCATTTATATCCATAACTGTATTTTTTAGTTTTGTTTCTTCTTCTTCAAGTTCCTTGTAGCTTTGTATTAATTCTTCAATTGTGTATCTTTTGCCTACACTTTTTTCTTGCAAATTTGGAGTTTTATTTTCTAAAAATGGCTCTGGTATTTCTACTTTTCTAATTTCTACTGGAGGAATTTCTTTTGCCTTTTTGCTTTTTTTGCTATATTTGAAATAATATTTAAATTTTCCAAAAAATGTTTTCTTGCATTCTAAAAAAGTAGAAATCTGTTTTTCTTTTTCTAAATATTCAATATCTTGCATTGCTGCTATCTGTTTTAATTCTTCTAACTTTTTCTTGTCTTTATCTAGTTCTTCTAACACTTCTTTTTTTGAATTTAAACTAGCTGTATATTGATCCTTTATAAAGTTGGGCATTTCGCTATACTCGATTTTTCTATCCTTGAAGTAAAACTCTAATATTCCTTTTGAATTTACATCTGTTGTAAATTCAAAATAATTTGGAATCTCTGTCTGCATTATAAACATTGCTTTTAATATTTTATAAAAATGATTTGCCTCTACATTATTTTTTAATATAACACGATATAAACTTTTAATTTTTCCATATACACAAGTTTCACCTATAATATGAATATTTAAATTATCTCTATCATTATACACCTCATAAATCGATGGCCATTCTTTTGTAAATAGCCATAAATAATTTTGGATATCTTCAAAAGCATCTTTGCTTAAATATCTTCTAGAATATTCTACTCCGATTACTGGTACATATATCATATTATTATTTTTGTCTTCTAATTTTTTCTTTAATAAATAAAAAAATGCGGAATAGTCACTATCTGATGTTGGAACAATCATAAAATATTTGCCTGTTGCTTCTGCATAATATATTTGCCATAGATAACTCCCCTCAAATTTAACTTTAAATGGTATTTCTTTGGCTAAGCTTTTTTGTTCTTCTTCAATTTTTTCAACATCCTCTATGCTCATTTGTTTTAACATATTTAAAAACACTGCATATTTTAATATATTATCTTCTTCTTGATTATTTAAATATTGTGCTAATGGTCTTGCTTTTTTATATCTTTCTTCTAAATCGTCTAATCTATTTGTTGGAGACAATAAAATTTGAATTTTATTTACTGGTATATATCTATATTGTTTATATTTTGTTTCATCATATCCCCTTGGAATACGATAATTTAATGGTTCATATTCTAATACCTTTTCTGGTACTTTGTCTAAAGATAGCCCTATATATTGTAATTTTTGTTCGATTTCTGGCTCTAGATTAGTTTTCTTCTTTTTTGGCACTTGAATTACTCCCTTCAAAAAATATCATAAAATGTTTTAAATTCGTACCCTTGTCCTGCTAAATAGTCAATAATTTGTGGTAACATTTCTGCTGTAACTTTCTTAGCCTGTGCATCATGCATTAAAATTACAAGGCTATTTTTTCCTGATGATGTAACCTGCAATCTGTTCATTACGTATTCTGGTGTTGGAGTGCTTGTTTCTGCATCTCCTGTTAAGCAATTCCAATCAACTTGGTAAATTTCGTTTTGAAGTAATAATTCTTTTGCTTGTTTTTTTATTTCTGCATATTTTCCTCCTGCATATCCACCTGGAAAACGGAATAAATGTGAATTAAATTCTGGCTCTCCGATTGCAGTCTTTATAGCATCATTTGTTTGATTAAATTCATCTAAAACTGTTTGTGGAGATGCATATATTGAAGAGTAAACATGAGAATATCCGTGATTTGCAATAAAATGTCCTTCATCAAATACTCTTTTTACTGTTTCTGGTAATTTCTGTACATTTGAGCCTAACATAAAGAATGTTGCTTTTACATTTTTTTGCTTCAAAGTATCTAAAATATTAGGCGTTACAGTTGATGGTCCATCATCAAATGTTAGAAAAGCTCTTTTTGTTTCTGAATGATAAATTGTTTCAAAATCTTTCTTTGCTTGTTCTGTTACTTGTGGTAATTTTTCTTTCCTCTTTTGTTCCTCAAGTGCAATTCTTTCTTGTTCTAGCCTTTCTTGTTCTTCTTGATACTGTATTAATTGTTCTTCATATTTTTTTGCCTGCTGTAATTTTTGTATATGCTGGCAAATAGTTATAATTAAAATAATCAAAATAATAGCAAGTAATAATAATGCTAATTGTACTAATTGTGTTTTTTTGTTTCTTAATTTTTTGTCATTTAAATTACACATTGCATAAATATTATTATGCTTATTATTCATATTTATCCTTCCTTTTATTTTCGACTTTTTTCAACTCGATTATACACCTTTTTTTATAATCTATCAACTAGTTTTTTCAATTTTGGAATAAAAAGAACTCAATGCTTTATCTTGAGTTCTTTTGTGTAATATATTTAATTTGATTTCATTATGTTTTTAAGATATTCTATCTCTTCTTCTGCATTTAAGCGCATAAAAATTGGTTTTCCTTGAGGAATAACTTGTATATTTTTTAACTCTATGTTTTCTTTTAATGAATCCCACATTTTTTGTTTTACATCAATAATTCCAATTTGCTCAAAAATATTTTGTGCAGTGTCTTTCATAAATGGTGTAATTAAAATTGAAATTTTTCTTAAGTATTCTATTAAATGATACATACAGTCCTCTAATTGTTCTGTTTTATCTTCTTTTGCTAATTGCCATGGAGCTGTTTCATCAATATATTTATTTGTTCTTGCAATTAGTTGCCAGATTTCTTTTAAGCTATCTGCAATTTCAAAATTTTCTATTTTTGCTTCAAATTGCTCTATATATTCTTCTTCTTCTTTTTCAAAAATTTCATCTACACTATTTGCATGTGTATTTTTTTCTGGTACTTTTCCATTAAAGTATTTGTTTACCATTGATACAGTTCTATTTACTAAGTTGCTTAAATCATTACATAAATCAAAATTATATCTTTCTATAAATGCCTCTGGTGAAAAGATACCGTCTTGACTTACTGGCATTTCTCTTAATAGAAAATATCTAACAGCATCTAATCCATATTTTTCAATCAATGTTTCTGGATAAATTACATTGCCTTTTGATTTTGACATTTTTCCATTTTTCATCATAATCCAATTGTGTACTAGTATTGTTTTTGGAAGTGGTAAATCTAATGCCATTAGAAATATAGGCCAATAGATTAGATGAAAACGTGCAATATCTTTTCCAACAATTTGAACATTAGCTGGCCAGTATTTTTTAAATAGTGATTCATCTGAAGATAAATATCCTAATGCAGTTATATAGTTTAAAAGTGCATCTAACCATACATATACAACGTGTTTTGGATCTGATAACACAGGAATTCCCCAATCAAATGTAGTTCTTGTAACACATAAGTCTTCTAGTCCTGGTTTTATAAAGTTGTTAATCATTTCTGTTTTACGATATTCTGGTTTTATAAAGTCAGGATGTGAATCATAATATTCAAGTAACCTATTTGCATATTTTTTCATATTAAAAAAATATGCTTCTTCTTCCATTTTAACAACTTCTCTTCCACAGTCTGGACATTTTCCATCTACTAATTGTGTTTCAGTAAAATATGTTTCACAAGGTACACAATACATTCCTTCATATTTACCTTTATAAATATCTCCTTGTGCTAATAGTTTTTCAAATACTTTTTGCACAACTGTTTCGTGGCGTTCTTCTGTTGTTTGAATAAAGTCGTTATATTCAATTTTCATAGTTTTCCATAAAGCTTTTGCCATATCTGCCATTTCATCTACATATTCTTTTGGCTTCTTTCCATTTTTCATAGCTACTTGCTGTATCTTTTGTCCATGTTCATCTGTTCCTGTTAATAAATAGCTATCTTTTCCTTTTAATTCATTTAACTTTTTCAAACTATCTGCTAAAACTGTTGTATATGCTGTTCCAATATGAAATTTTCCGACTTGGATAATAAATCGGAGTTGTAACGTAAAAAGTATCTTTCATTTTTCTCTCCTATTCTGTTACATAATTATATTCTATTTGAGAAATTACATTATCTTCTATTAAAAATATAATTTGTGTTTTTTCTCTCTCATAAGTATATTGATTGTCTAAATTTTGATAATCTTCTCCATATACTTCTACCATTTTATCATAAGTATCACCTATTTTTACCCCTTCTGTTGTTTGGGCTTCTCCATCTAAAAAGTAAACAGATTTAACTTTATCTGTGTCTCCTTCTGGATAAGTTGAAATTACATAATGGTCATATGTATATTCTTTGTCTAGCCCTTCAAATGCACAGCTTTCCATTTCTGCATAATCATTTTCCTTTGGCATATTCAATGATGCAAAATCAACCCCTAATTGTACTGTTTTATCTTCTGCTTTGAATTGATATACATCTTTTGATTCTTGACTTACTGATGTTTCAGCATTTCCAATTGTTTTAGTTTCTTGTTTTGAGTTTAATATTATAAAAGCTCCTATAATTACTAAAGCTACAACTACAAAAATAATTGCTATTATCGTTCCCTTATTTTTCATTCTTATTCCTCCTACATTATTTCTTTCATATATTGTTCTAATTTCTTTTGATAGATGTCATCTATTTCTTTATTTTCTCGATAATCTGTCAATTCATAATTTTCTTTTAAATATGTTGCAAAATATTTACTTAATTTTGTTGCACCTGTTAAGTTTAGATGTAAACCTCTATCATATGTGTCTTGACTATAATCTATACCAATTTCTCCTACTTTGTCAAGGAAATTAACGAAATTTATGTGATTTTCTTCTGCAAATTTTTCTATTTGAGCATCATATTCGTCATACCAATGTGGATAAACACTTGGTGCCTTTATAAGCAATAATTTAATATTATTTTCTTCACATAAATCTTTGATTTTTTCTAAGTATTCATAATCAATATCAGCAAATTGATAATTGGCTAGCTTTTTTACTACTGGTTTATTTTCTAAAGGCTTAATTTCTTTATTTATTAAAAATCCTTGATATGTATTTTTCTTTTTATCAAATAAATATTCAATATCTTCTTTAGTCAATTTATCAAATCTATCATGATATCTTAAAATTGGGAAAATATATGATGTCATCGTTTCTTCATCAAGCATAGATGCTTTTATCATATCATATTTTTCTTTAGACCATTTCATTTTATCTAATGTTAAACGATTATATGCTTCACTGACAGGTTCACTATATCTCATAGAATTCACATTAAATACTACAATTTTGGGTATTTCATATTTTAATGTTTCCTTTAATAGATAATATGATTGCCATATCATTTGTTGTGAAGAACCTCTTACATATGAAGTAATTCCTTTTTCTTGATATAATACCATTGGTGAAAAGTTTGCATACACTTCACAGTCTCCAATGAAAATAACTTCGTGATTTTTTTCTTCGTCATAATACTGGCTAATCATACTTCCTTCTACTAAATCTGTCATATATTTTGGCATAAGTAGTTTATTTAACAGATAAAATATTAAAATAGCTATTACAAGTATTACTATAACATTGATTATTCTTTTTATTGTTTTCATATCTTATTCCTTCCTTAAGGTGTATATTAGAATTTGTTATAAATAAATTGACTAGCATCAAATCCAATTCCATATACTCCAAAAACAAGTATAATTAGTATAGCACTAATTGTTAATATTAGTTTAATTTCTGGTGCTTTATTTTTTATTTTTTCATTTATTACTTTTTTCTTGCCTTCATAGATAAATACCATAATTGTTGCTATTATCAATACAATATAATTTGCTAAGCTTAATCCTAAGCTTCCTATATTTTGAATTAGTGCTTGATAATTAAATCGTGTAAATACAGATGCTATCATTTGACAAGCTTGTACTGTATTTGGCCATATAAAAAATGCCCATAAAATTGATACTATTAAAAATGTAATTACTCTATTTACAATTTTCCATGGTGTTTTTATTACTTTGCCTAATAATAGGAAAATACCATGCAATAATCCCCATAGTATATATTGAGTTCCATGCCATAATCCTGATAATATAAATACAATAAGAACATTTATATTAGTTCTTAAATTTCCACATCTACTTCCACCTAATGGAATATATACATAGTCTCTAAACCAGTTACTAAGTGAAATATGCCATCTTCTCCAGAATTCTTGTATGTTTTCAGAACTGTATGGATTATTAAAGTTTTCCATTACTTTGATTTGCAAAATTTTTGAAAATCCTATTACAACATCAATTCCACCACTAAAATCACAATATATTTCGATTGAGTATAGTAGCATTGCAAATAATGCAAATGCTCCTTGATATGTGTTGGTATCTCCTGTTATTGTTGCTATTAAGATTTGAATACGATTTGCAACTACTAATTTTTTGAAAATTCCAAATAATATACGTAGTAATCCATAAAAAACCTGACTGCTATTGAATTTTTTATCAGTTTCATATAATGTTGGTGTAATATCATTATACCTATTTATTGGTCCAATAGATAAATATGGAAAATACATTGTATACAAAAAGTATTTTGCTAAGTTTTTTTGGGCTTCATATTTTTTCTTATAAATATCTGCGATATAAGAAATAACTTGAAATGTATAATATGAAATTCCCATTGGTACAATAATATCTTTTACAAATATTCGATTTTTAAGAATTACTAATATTAAGCCATTCAAAATAACTGTAATTGCTAATATTATCTTTTTTATTGTTTTATTTTCTTTATTTTCTAATAAGATACCTGCTATATATGTTGTAATAGAGCTAAATAGAATGAATATTAAAGGTTGCCACCCTAAACTTATATAAAATGCAATACTAATTATAAGTAAAGTATATGGTTTCGCTTTTTTTGGTACAATGTAATATACAAATGCAGTTATAAGCATTATTACAAACATAATTCCTGATACTAGATTCATATGTTGCTCCTTTTTTATTTAATTTGCTGCTGGATATGCTGAACGGTTCCAATCTCTTGGATGTAACCATTGCAAAGTTTGATATCTTCTACTATCTGTCATAAGTTCATTTGGATAATGGTCTACAGTAGGTGTGGAATCAATATGTCTCCATACTCCATTTATTTTTATTAGATTCCAAGCATGTGATTTATCTGTACATTGTACAATATAGTTTGGAAGTCCTAATCTTTCTAGCATTAGTTTCATAACTGATGCGTGAATATAACAATCACCTGTTTTTTTGTTTAATGCAATTCTTGCTCCATTTTGCCATCCTCCTGCATTTCCTTCATTGTATGTATGAGAATAACGAAGGTTTGATTGATTTTTAAAATATATAACCAAATTTAATACTTTTTGACTGATACTACCTGAGCCTGCTACTTTACTAATCAATGCATCTGCTTGTGCATTTAATTCTTCTGTTGAATTTGTTGCTGCCTTTTTTTCAGAAACAACTACTTTTCTTTTATTTACTGTTTGATTTCCAGACTTATCTTTTGCTGTGTAAGTTGCTTCATATGTTCCTGCTTTTCCGAGTATCTACGTTATTACTATCTACTGTAAATTCTGTGTCTCCATCTTTTTCATCTTTTGCAGATACTCCTTTTTTATAGTCAATACTTCCTCCTACTGTTATATTGATTTGATTTAATCCTGAAAATACTGGTCCTTCTTTGTCTTGTTTTATAGTTAATTTAGCTGTTTTTGTTGCTTTGTTTCCATATTCATCTACCGCTTCTATTGTAATTTCCTGCTCTCCTTCTTTAGAAAAATCAGGTGTTGTCAATATACTTGTTGTAACTTTACTTGCATCATTTGCAGATTCAATAAATTGGTTTAAATCATCTACTTGTTGTCCAACATAAATAGTTATATCTTTTACTTTTAAGTCTGGTGGGAGTGTATCTTTTATAATTATTTTTGTGATTTTTTCTACTCCGTTATATGTTGAATAGATTTCATATTCTCCAACACCATTTTTATTGATTGCATCAATATCTTCTTGTTTTACTGAGTTACCAGCTTTTTGCATATCATAAATTATATCTTCAATTTTTAATTGATTACCAAGTTCTAAGTTAAATTCTGATGCAATATATGTAATTGTTAATCTGCATTCTTTTTCTACTTCATTTCCTGATAAATCCTCTACTTTAATATGAGCTGTATATTCTCCAAATTCATCTACATTTATCTCTTCTGGATTTAGCACTTCTGCATTTGTCTCTTCACTTGCATCTGTAATAGATTTAATAAAATCTTTTGCATTCATTTCATATCCAATAGGTTTTTCAATGTCTTGAAATTCAACAACTGGTGCTACTGTATCTTGTATGGTTAGTTTACTAGTATATTCTTTTCCTTTATATGTAAGTTTTATGTCATATTCTCCTACTTTGCTTAAGTCTATTTGTGACATATCAGTAATAAATTGGGCTTTATCACTATTATTTTCTCTTTCTATAAAGTCTAATACTGACAATTCCTTTTTTGTGCCTAATTCTATTACTAATTTGTCTTTTACTTTAGGTATAAATATATAAAATAGTATGGTTGCTATAATTGCTAAACATATTAGTATAATAGCAATTATAGCTACTTTTTTATTTGATTTATTTTTTTCCTTTTTAACACGTTTCCCTTTCATTTTTCTTACCTCTTTTGGATCTTTATTTTTCTTATTTTACTACATGAATTTAAAAATATCAATATTACATTATAATAACACTTATAGCTAAATTAAATATATTTATTTTACTTTTAGTTATTCTGTAAATATCCTTTGTATTTTTCTGTTTATTAAATATTTATACAATTGTTTTATTTTTGCTTATCATTGTAAAAGCCATTCTGTACAATATACTTCTTAGCAAACTTCTTCCTCTTTTTGATATTGATGTTTTTCCTTTATGAGTTTCTGAACTATTTTTCTACTAAGTTTAATTCTGCATATCTTCTTATTTGCTCATAACTGTTAAATTTATTAATGTCTCCAATTTCTTGTATCCTTTATGTTTATAGTATTTTTCATATAAGTATACTCTTTTTATAATTGTACCATAGCAACTTCTTTTTTACAATTATTTTAAAATATTGTTAAATTTTTTCGAAAAAATTTCATTTTTTAATTTTTGACTTTCTTTTGTATTTTTAATGTGATTATAAGAAGCATTTTTTAATATATATTCAATATTTTTTCTCTTGATTTATGTAATGTTTTCAAATGCTTTTTAGCACTTGTATAAATAAAACTTTCAATTTTCTTGTTATGCTACTATCTCAATTTAAAATATACCTCTAATCTAAAAGTCCATTCCATTTTTGTCTAAAAAAACTTCAAATTCTTTTTGTATCAATGGTTAGATGTTTTTATAACAGAATATCTACTATTTATAATATTATATATTTTTAGTTTTTCTTTTTACCTATATACATTGCATGTCCACATGTTTCTATTATTTCTTTTTTTCTTGCTGTTTTTTCTATAATACTTATAATATTTTCAAACATATCTTTATCTTTTACATTATAAATATTATCTTCTTTTTCATATCCTACTCCTCTTATTGATAGCAAATCAATTTTTTCAAATCCTTTATCTAAAAATAGTCTTTCTATTTCTTCTGCTTTAGCATAATATCCCTCTTGAAATCCTTGCTCACTAGTATTATGAAACATTCCCATAGAAAATACATTTTCTAAGTTTTTAATATTTACTTGGTCTGGATGTCTAAAATATCTGTCTATTATTGCTATACTTCCTGCCAAATATGGAATAAAGCTTGCAAATACAATTCCATCTTTTTTCAAAACTCTATTTACTTCTTGGATACATTTTTCTCTTTCTTCTATTTCTAGCAAATGATATAGTGGACCAAATAAAATTACTACATCAAATTTATTGTCTTCATATTTTCTTAAATCTATAGCATTTATAACATCACATGTTTCTACATTCTTAAGATTTTTTTCTTCAATTATTTCTTTAGCTTCCTCTATTAATTTTGGAGATAAATCAGCTAAAAACATTGTATATCCCATTTGAGCCAATGGAATTGTATATGTTCCACTTGCACCACCTAAATCTAATATTGTAGCTTTTTGTGGCAAGTATTTTTTCAATATTCTCATTGACATTTCGAACTCTAATTTTCCACTATTATCTATATTTAATCTGTTTTTTTCTTCAAATTCATTATAATATTTTTTTACTCTTTCAAAATTTGTCATTTTTACCTCCATTTAACATAATTTATAATTATTTAAATTCTACTATATTTTCTATATTTCCGCCATGTCAATACCAAGCTACTTGCATTAATTCAATATCTGGATTTATATATCCTCTTGCTTTCCAATCAATAATAAACGGTCTATACTCTTATCACATTACATTTTTTCTGTCAAAATCAGTATAGCTTCATCATTAGCATATCTAACAGCTTTATTTGATTTTTCGTTTAATTCATATATTAAATCAATATTTTGCTTTAAATTTTGTTCAAAAGTTATAATCTTTGAAACCTTATCAAAAGCTAGTTGAATAACTTTAAAGCCTTGTAGTTCTATCGAATTTTGATACTTTTTTAGTTAATTTTAGTTATAATATTATTCTCAATTTTTAAGACTTTTTTGTAATTTGTAATTTTTTTACTTTGATTACATATTAGTTAGATTTTTTTGTAACATAATACCTGGTATTTGTAAAATTAATTATTTTTTATGATTTTATTCATAAATTGTTCTTTTTTATAATATTTGAAACTGGCTCATCTAAAATTTGAGCAACAAATTTATCTAATTCTATATAATCTTCAATTTTTATAGTTTTATGATTACATAGAATATTAAACTTTTGTGTATCTTCTTCACTTATATATTCTGTCATATAAAAACCATTTTTTAAATAAAATTTTTCACGTTTTTTTCTTGTTTCGTAATCTTTTTTATTTTCGTTTACTTCATCAATATTTAGATAAATATCTTTTTCGTTATATTTATTTAGACACCATTTTAATAAATAACTACCATATCCTTTTGAACGTATTTCAGAGTTGATAGCTAGATATAAAATGAATATCATTTTTTTATATTTTATTAAGTAAATAATTCCATAAACTTCTTCCTTATTAATTAAACAGTATAATTCCGTATCTTTGTTTTTTATCATCTTATTTAAGGAAATGTATCTTTCCTCTTTTGGAAAGGATTCTTTATAAATTTTATTTACTCGTTTATAATATTTTTTATTAAATTTTATAACCTTCATATTTTGATTAACCTCTGCTAATATATTCTTGTTTACTTTTTATCTATATCTTTATTGGTTGATTAATATATGTTTTCATACCATACATCTACTTCATCTTTAGTTGGTTCTTCAAATTTAGAAACTAATTTTTTCATTAATCCTTCATCTAAATAAAAGTCCGAACCACTTTTACCTTCTTTTACCCTTTTATTTCTCTCTTTTATTCTTTTTTCCCAAACATCATCTGACACATAGATATAATGAAGTTCTGTTTCAATATTATTTTCTTTGAAAAATTGCTTTACATTATCCCTTTCTTCTTTGCTCCATAAGCCTCTTTCATATATTACATTTGCACCTGCATTTACAATTTCTACTGCTTTTTTATTTAAATATTTTAATAATTTATCACAAAATACATTATAAAATTCGCCTTGCTCATTTCGAATCAAATCATATGTAGCTTCATCTGGCGATAGTATAACTCCATTTACTTTTTCTTTTAATTTTTTAAAATAATATGATTTACCACTACAAATTTTTCCACATATTAAATACACTTTTGCCATATGCTTGTCTCCTTTACATCCTATCCTTTTCTTTTTTCATTACTCTAATTATTGTATTCATTTGACTAACATTATATTTAATTTCTCCTATAGACTGTATGATTTCATTTTCAGCCAATTCTATTTCATCTTGTTTATAAGTATTTTCAATACATAATGACCTTTTAAAATTATAATCTAGCCATTCAAGACCGCCATATATATCTGCATATATTATTTTTTCAATATTTTTATCGATTTCTTTTTTAGAATGTTTTTTATAACTATTTACTACTATTTCAAATTTCCTATAATCTAAATTTTCTACATCTCCACCAGACCAATACCAAG